>JAKOVT010000078.1 GCA_029781935.1 Actinomycetes bacterium
CGCCTGGCGCGGCGGGCGGTCTGGCGCGGCGGGCGGTCTGGCGCGGCGCGCGGCGGGCGGGCGGGCGCCGGTCGGACGCTCCGCGCGCGTGGCTCGTGCGGCCGGGGGCGGCGCGTGCGGGAGGATCACGGCATGCCCGGCGACCAGCTCCCCTTCGGCCGCGCCCGGCGCGCCGCCCGTGAGGCCGGCCGCGCCCTTCCCGTGGTCGAGGTCTCCCTGCACGACGCGGTCGGCGCGGTGCTCGCCTCGCCGCTCGTCGCCTCGACGCCGCTCCCGCCGTTCGACGCGTCGGCGATGGACGGCTGGGCGGTCTCCGGCCCGGGGCCGTGGACGGTGGTGGGCAGCCTGCTCGCCGGCGATCAGCACGAGCGGCTCCCCGATGGTGCGGCGGTGGCGATCGCGACCGGCGCCGCGCTGCCACCGGGAGCAGACGCCGTCCTGCGCCGCGAGCGGGGCGTGGTGGTCGACGGCCCGCACAGCGCCACGCTCTACGTCGGCGACCACGGGACCGGCGAGACCGCGTCGCACCCCGGCTATGTCGAGCCCGGCAGCGACATCCGCCCGCGCGGTCAGGAGTCGGCCGCCGGCGAGCTGCTGCTCGAGGCCGGCGGAGTGGTCACCCCCGTCGTGGCCGGGATGGCGGCCGCCGCCGGGTACGACGCGCTGCCGGTGGTCCGCCCGCCCGACGTCGCCCTCCTCGTCCTCGGCGACGAGCTGCTGCTGCGCGGGGCGCCGCGCGACGGCAGGGTGCGCGACGCGCTCGGCCCGATGCTCCCCGCCTGGATCGCGTGGGCGGGCGGTCGCGCCTTCCCGCCCACGCACGTGCCCGACACCCTCGACGACCTGCTCGTCGCCCTCGACGACGCCAACGCCGACGTGGTCGTCACCACCGGCTCGACCGCCGCCGGTCCGGCCGACCATCTGCACACCGCGCTCGACCGGCTCGGGGCGCGCTGGGTCGTCGACGGCGTCTCCGTCCGACCCGGGACGCCGATGTGCCTCGCGACGCTGCCCGACGGCCGTCACGTCGTAGGCCTGCCGGGCAACCCCCTCGCCGCGGTGTCGGCGATCCTCACCCTCGTCGCGCCCTTGCTCGCCTCGCTGCGCGGCGAGGCCGGGGCCGACGAGGAGCGCGTGGAGGAGGCGCTGCTCGAGGAGGAGGTGAAGGGGCACCCGGACCACGTCCGGCTCATCCCCGTGCATCGGCAGCGCGGCGACCTGGTCACGACGGCCACGCCCACGCTCTTCACCGGACCGGCGATGCTGCGCGGGCTCGCGGTCGCGGACGGCGTCGCGGTCATCCCGCCGGGCGGCGCGCGCCGCGGCGCCTCGGTGCACGTCCTCGCCCTGCCGTGACCGGCCGCGAGCCCCGCCCCGCTACCGTCGGAGGCGTGACGACGGCGATCCAGCTGCCCGCGCGGCGCTACGGCCCGCTGGGCTCGCTGTGGATCCGCGTCGGCGTCGCGGTCGCCTGCCTGGGCATCACGACCCTGCTCGTCTACCTCGAGCGCGACGGCTACAAGGACAGCAACGGCACACCCATCTCGATCCTCGACGCGCTCTACTACGCCACCGTGACGCTGTCGACGACCGGGTACGGCGACATCGTCCCCGTCACCGAGCAGGCTCGGCTCGCCAACGTCCTCATCATCACGCCGCTGCGCTTCGTCTTCCTCATCACCCTGGTGGGGACGACGGTCGAGGTGCTCACGCAGCGCAGCCGGGACGAGTTCCGCATCAAGCGCTGGAGGCAGAAGGTGCAGGACCACTCCGTGATCGTGGGGTTCGGCGTGAAGGGGCGCGCCGCGCTGACGACCCTGCTCGAGCAGGGCACGGCGGCGTCCGACGTCGTCGTCGTCGCGCACGACCGCGTCTCGCTCAACGCTGCGACGGCGCTCGGCGCCATCGGCGTCCTCGGCGACGCCACGCGCGAGGACGTCCTCGTGGAGGCTCTGCTCCCGCGGGCCAAGCGCGTCATCGTCGCGCTCGATCGCGACGACACCGCCGTCCTCGTCACCCTCACCGCACGACGCCTCAACCCGACGGCCACCATCGTCGCGTCGGTCCGCGAGAGCCAGAACATCGACGTGGTGCGGCAGAGCGGCGCCGATGCCGTGATCCCGACGTCGGAGTCGGCCGGCCGCATGCTCGGCCTCGCGATCGGGTCACCGGCGGCGGGCCACCTGGTCGAGGACCTGCTGGAACCCGCGCACGGGCTCGAGATCGTCGAGCGCGACATCACGCCGGCCGAGCTGGGCAAGGGCCCGGCCGACCTGCGCAAGAGCCACGAGGTGGTGCTCACCGTCGTGCGCGACGGCGTCTCCCACCGCTTCGACCAGGACCTCATCACGGTGCTGCAGAAGGGCGACCGCGTCGTCGTCGTGCGACCGGTGCGGGAGCAGGACTGATGCGCGCGGTCGTCGTCACCGAGTTCGGCGGTCCCGAGGTGCTGCAGTGGCGAGAGGTTCCCGACCCTGTGGCCGGGCCGGGCGACGTGGTCGTCCGCGTGACGGCGTCGGCCGTGAACCGCGCCGATCTCCTTCAGCGCCAGGGCTTCTACCCGCCTCCCGCCGGAGCGCCGGAGTACCCCGGCCTCGAGTGCAGCGGCATCGTCGACTCGGTCGGCGAGGACGTGGTCGGCTGGTCGGTCGGAGATGCGTGCACCGCGCTGCTGACCGGCGGTGGTTACGCCGAGCTGGTCGTCGTGCCGGCGGGCCAGCTGATGCCCGTGCCCGACGGCGTCGGGCTGCTCGAGGCTGCCGCGCTGCCCGAGGTCGCGTGCACGGTGTGGTCCAACGTCGTGATCGATGCGGGCCTGTCGGCGGGCGACGTGCTGCTGGTGCACGGCGGCGGGGGAGGTATCGGCACCTTCGCGATCCAGGCGGGCGTGGCGCTCGGCGCGCGCGTCGCCGTCACCGCCGGCTCGCCCGAGAAGCTGGCGCGCTGCCGCCAGCTCGGCGCCGAGATCCTCGTCGACTACACCCAGGAGGACTTCGTCGACGCCGTGCGCCGCGCGACCGACGGCCACGGCGCCGACGTCGTTCTCGACAACATGGGGGCGGCCTACCTGCCGCGCAACGTCGACGTCCTCGCCGTCGGGGGCCGCCTGCAGGTGATCGGCCTGCAGGGCGGTGCGAAGGGCGAGCTCGACCTCGGTCGGCTGATGGCCAAGCGTGCCCAGGTCCGCGGTACGACGCTGCGCGCGAGGCCGGTCGACGAGAAGGCGGCGATCTGCGCCCGCGTGGCCGCCGAGGTCTGGCCGCTCGTCTCCGCCGGCCGGATCCGCACGGTGATCGACCGCGTCATCGCGATGAGCGACGCCGCCGAGGCGCATCGCGTCATGGCCGCCAGCGAGCACGTCGGCAAGGTCCTCCTCGCCGTCTAACCGTCACGATCTCAGGGGGAGCCATGGGCCTGTTCTCACGCGCACGCACGCCGCTCGACGAGGGTGCCTTCTGGTCCTTGATCGACCTGCTGCAGGGTCGCACCGACGAGGACGCCCTGGAGCGCCTCCGCGCCGGCATCGGCTCCAAGCGCCAGGCGATCGCCTTCCAGGAGCGGCTGGCACTGGTGCTGTTCGATCTCGACCGCGAGGCGCTCGCCGAGCAGCGCGTGCACTTCGACGACATGGAGCCCGACGACGCGCCCATGCCCTTGAGCGACGACACCTTCCTCTACCTGCGTGCCGGGATCGTCGCGCGCGGTCGGGACACCGTGGCGGCGGTCATCGCGGACCCGTCCCTCCTCGCCCAGGGCAGCTGGCCCGACTTCGAGGACCTGCTCTACGTCGCGGAGGAGGTGGCCGACGACGAGATCGAGACCGCGGTGTCCTACGAGACCGGCAGCAACGCGGCCCACTGGAGCGAGCGCCCCGACATCGACCCGGCCGACCTCCGTCCCGTGTCCGCGGCCCTCGAGTGCCGCGACATGTCCCAGGCCCTGGAGGGGATGGGCTACGACGAGGACGGCGCCGAGAGACCGCTGGTCCTGCACCTGCCGCCCGGTTTCCTCAGCTGGGACGACATGCGCGCCGTCACCGCCGAGCTCAGCGGGATCGTCGACGACGCAGGCGGTCTGCCCGAGGAGCTCGGCGTCTCGATCCTGCTCGCCGTCGTCGAGCTCGGTGACGAGCGCGATCTGCGGCCCGAGGTGCGGCCGCCGGGCCCCGGGCGCATGAACCCGGCCGTGGTCGAGCAGGAGGTGGCCGTCCGGGTGGTGCTCTCCGAGGTCAAGGCGTGGCCTCGGCCCGACCATGCACGAGGTCTCCTCGCGCTGGGCTCGCGGTGCCTGCTCGCGGTGCTGCCTGCCGACCACGGCGCGCGCGGGCGTCTCGTCCTGGCAGCCGAGGACGCGCGGGATCTCCTGGGCGAGTGACTAGCGCCGCTCGTCGCCGAGCCACAGGGCCCAGGCGTCGATGACGCGGTGCGGGCGCATGCCGACGGCCTCGTACAAGTGGTTCGCGCCGGTAGGGCTGGTGCTGTCGACGCCGAGCTGCACGCCGCGCATCCCGCGCTCGGCGTACAGCGAGAACGCGCGCAGGAGAAGGAGCTTCGCGAGGCCCTGGCCGCGGAACTCGCGCAGCACGCCGAGGGAGCGCACGTAGCCCTCGGAGATCTCGCGACGGCTGTCGTCGAGGATGCACACGGCGGCGGGACGGCCGTCGACCGTGAGCAGCCACCATCCCTCGGGGTCGAGGTAGGGCTGGTCGAAGAACGCGAACCACTCGTCGAACGGACGCGTCGTGTGGTTCCAGTGGTCGTCGAACGCCGTGCTCTGCACCTCGTAGGTCGTACGCCGGCGCTCGGGGGCGAGGCCGTCGAGGATCTCCACGCCCGGGGGGAGCGGGGGCGCGACGGCGTCGTAGCCGTCGAGGTCGACGCGCATCCGCCAGAACCGGCGTACGCGTTCGAAGCCGCCTCGCTCCAGGGCCCCGGAGGTCTCGGCGTCGTCGACGAAGCAGCCCGAGCGCAGGCTCCAGCTCGTCGCCTCGGGGTGGGCGGCGCGGTGCTCGCGCGCGAGACCGGTGCCGAACGCGACGAACGCGTCCGCGACGTCGACGCGATCCGGCCCGACGTACACGTCGAGCCACGACTCGCCCGTCGCCGCGTCGCACTCGGTCCAGACGAACCCGACCAGCGCGTCGCCGTCGTGGACCATGAGCGTGTGCTCGAGGTCGGTCATCGGCAGCGTGAACATCTCGTCGATCTCGTCGGCCGTCGTGTCGCTGTCGCCGATGGCGCGCTGCTCGCTGGCCCGGCACAGCGCGAGGATCGCGTCGCGATCCTCGGCCACCGGCGTACCGCTCTCGCCGAGCCGTGGGCGGCGGACGGTGAGGCCGTCGGGGAGCAGGGGCCGGAGATCCATGCCCTCCACGCAACCAGACGCGCGCGCGGGTGTCGCCCGCGTTTCCCTCCGCCCGGCGCATCCGCGGCTCCTCGCTCTGGAGGTCTGAGAGGTACCTATCGCCACCTCTGAGACCTCCGGAGCGGGCGGGTGGCTCAGAGCCTGAGGGCGTAGCCCTGAACCGTGCGCACCGCTCGCATGCCGACGCGCTCGTACAGACCGACGGCTCCGGTGGTGTTCTCGGCATCGACACCGAGCTGCACGCCGGCTCGTCCACGGTCGCGCTCGCGGACGAACGCGCGCTGAAGGAGCACGGTCGCGAGGCCGCGTCCGCGATAGGGCTTGCGGACGCCGAGGATGCAGACGTATCCGTCGTTCTGCTCGGCGCGGCTGTCATCGAGGATGCACAGGGCCGCCGGATCGCCGTCGACCGTGAGCAGCCACCAGCCGTCGGGATCCCGCGTCCCTCCGACGGAGAACTCGGCCCACCACTCGTCGTACGGCGTCGGAGCGAAGTTGTAGTGGTCGAGGAACGCGTCGTTGTCGACCGCCCAGATCGCGCGACGGGTCTCGTCGTCGTCGCGCACGACGAGCGCGACCCCGGGCGGCAAGGGGGGCGCGACGGCCGGGACGACGGGGGAGTCGCACTCGATCCGCATCCGGTGGAACCTGCGGATCGTCTCGAGGCCCTCCGTCTCCAGCACCTCGGTGAGAACGGGATCGGTGGTCCACGCTCCCGTCCGCAGCAGCCAGGACTGCTCCGGGTGCGACGATGCGTGGCGACGCGCGGCGTCGACGATATGGCGCACGGCTCGCTCGCAGCGGACCCGTTCGCCCTCGCCCGGCAGAACGGCGAGGTCGGCGAAGACGTCCGACGTCGCCGGCTCCGCCTTCAGCCACGCCACGCCGACAGCGTCGTCGCCGTCGAGCACCAGCGCGGTCTCGTCCCGCAGCGTGCTGGGGAGCAGGAGCGCTGCCTCGACGTCGGCGGGACCGGAGTCCCACGAGCCGATCCGGTCGGTCTCGAACGCCTCGTAGAGCCGCAGGACCGCGGCGAGGTCGTCGGCGTCGACCGCATCACCGGCCCACCGGACCGGCCGCACCCGGAGTCGGTCAGCCGAGGTCATGCTCGTAGACCTCGAAGACGAGGGCGGGGCGCATCCCGACCTTCTCGTAGAGCGCGACCGCGCCGGTGGTGTTGGTGGCGTCGACGCCCAGGGCGATGGCCGTCCGTCCCCGGTCGCGGTAGTGCACGAACGCCCGGCGCAGCAGCAGCTGCGCGAGCCCACGGCCCCGGAAGTCCTTGAGGACGCCGAGGACGCCGATGTAGCCCTCGCCGAGCTCGGCACGGCTCTCGCTGAGCAGGCAGATGCCGGCGGGTACGCCGTCGACCGTGAGCAGCCACCAGTCGGAGGGGTCGAACGACGG
>JAKOVT010000510.1 GCA_029781935.1 Actinomycetes bacterium
TACTGACGGATCTGCGCGGCGCCTGCTGCGGTCTAGTGACGGCGCAGTGCGGTGGAGCCGCGCACGACCATGCTCAGCGGCAGCGTGACCTGCTCGGGTGTGCGGGTGGGGTCGTCGAGCGCGTCGAGGAGCGCCTGCGCCGCGCGGGCGCCGACCTCCTCCACCGGCTGCACGATCGTCGTGAGGTCGAGGTGGTCGGACATCTCGTGGCCGTCGAAGCCCACGACCGAGAGATCGCGACCTGGCTGGAGGCCATGGGCGTGAAGGGATCTCAGCGCCCCGAAGGCCATCTCGTCGGACATCGCGAAGACCGCGGTGGGCGGGTTCGGCCGGGCGAGCAACGTGGTCATCGCCCGCTCGCCGCCGTCGATCGTGAAGTGGCCGCACGCCTCGAGGTCGGCCTCGACGGGCAGCCCCGCCTCGATCAGCGTGTCGTGGTAGCCGCGCCAGCGGTTCTCCTCCGGCCGGAACGGCGTCGGCATGACGCGCCCGGAGATGAGACCGATGCGCTCGTGTCCGAGGTTGATCAGGTGCTGCACGGCCATGCGCGCGCCGTTGACGTCGTCGATGCCGACCGACCAGCAGCCGTCGCGCTCGGTGTCGATGAGGGCGACCGGGACGTCGGACTCGAAGATCTCGCTGACGCCCTCGGTGTCGGTCGAGAGCGAGATGACGAGGAAGCCGTCGACGCGGCGACGCAGCTTGCGGTGCGGCGGCACGTGGTGGGTCTCGCTCGGGTCGCCGATGCTCGACAGCAGCAGGTCGAGGTCGGATCCTGCCAGCACGCTCTCGATGCCCGAGAGCACGCGGCCGAAGTACCAGCGCGCGATCCAGGGCGTGATGACGGCGATGCTGCCGGCGCGGCCGCTCGCGAGGCGCGAGGCGGCCGGCGAGACGACGTAGTCGAGCCGCTCGGCGACCTGGCGCACCCGCTCCCGCGTGGCGGGGTCGACGTTGGGCAGGCCGCGCAGCGCGCGGGACACGGTGGCGGTGGAGACCCCGGCCTCGCGCGCGCTGTCGCGGATGGTCCTGGCCATGGGCGGGAGTCTCCGTTCGCGGGCGGGCGGGCTCAGGGTAGGTGGGCATGACGTCCCGGTGCAAGCGTTTACGTCGAATCCGTGCCCAGTCCGGACGTCGCACCGGATCCTCGCGAACGGCCGATTTCGTGCGTGTTTCCCCTCCCGGGAGGCGGAACGGCGGGCGTCGCGACGACCGCTGGGGAGCGCTCGGAGTCCCCCTGCCGGTGCAAACGCTGAGAAGCGTTACACCCCGCCCGCACCCGGCGTCCACCCACCCTTCGGCCGATGCGGCGGTGGTGGAGGCCGGCGGCGGCCGGAGACCACCGGCAGCGGGCTGGCCCGGGGTCGGGCACCGGCGCGTGGTCGCAGGGGGACCCCTCAGGACCGGATGTCGGGAAGGGGCCGTTCGGCGTCGTCCGGAGCCCGGTCGCGGGCCGCGTGCGCGGGAGCGGCGCGGGCCCGATGGTCGCTGCGCCTCGGTGGGCGCTCACCGGCTCGTCGGTCGCCGGCGCGGCGCTAGCGTGACGCCATGCAGACCGGACCCCGCGCGGACGTCGGCGCGATCGTGCTGGCCGGCGGCCGGTCCTCGCGCTTCGGTGGGGACAAGCTCGCCCTCGAGGTCGACGGCTCCCCGCTGCTGCGCCACGCCCTCGACGCGGCCCGAGCCGTGGCAGCCCACGTCGTGCTCGTGGGTCCGCCGCCCGCCGACCTCCCGGCCGACGTCGTCGTGACGCGGGAGGAGCCGGCGTACGCCGGACCCTTCGCGGCAGTCGTCGCCGGCCTCGATGCGCTCGACGATCGGGCCACCTCGGTCCTCGTCCTCGCGGGCGACCTGGTCGATCCCGCTCCCCTGCTCCCCCGGCTGCTCGCGGCGCTGGACGGCTCGGACGCCAAGGGGCGCACCGTCGAGGCGGCGGTCGCGCTCGACGCCGAGGCACGCCGTCAACCGCTGCTCGCGGCGTACCGCGTCGACGCGCTCGTGGGCGGTGTGTCGGGTGTCGACGCGTACCACCGCGCGGCGTACGACCTGCTCGACGGCCTGCACGTGGTCGAGGTCGAGGACCTCGGCCGGCACTCCCGCGACGTCGACGTCCCCGCCGACCTCCCCTGACTCCCGCCGACCTGCCCTGACCCCCGTCGCCTCGCGTCCCGAGCTGCGGCCGAACCGGCGCGTCCTCAGCGACAGTTGCGGACGCGAGGCGACGGGTTACGCCGGGGGAGCCCAGGCAGGGCGGCGGCGCTCGAGGAACGCGGTCATGCCCTCGCGCGCCTCGTCGCTGGCGAACAGCGACGCCGAGAGCTCCGCGGTCCAGGCGAACGCGTCGTCACGGGGGAGCGACGGCACCCGGCGCAGCAGCTCCTTGGTCCGCGAGACCGCCTGCGGCCCACCGAGTCTCAGCGCGTCGACGTAGCCGGCGACTGCGG
>JAKOVT010000511.1 GCA_029781935.1 Actinomycetes bacterium
GGGCCGAGGTTGGCCGACGTCGCGGGCACGCGCACGCGCAGCGGTGCCGCACGGAACGTGGGCCGACCGCCGGGCGGCGGGGTCACGCCAGACCCAGCTGCACGGCCGCCGACACGGCGTCGACCGGGACCTTCACCGGCTGCGGCGCGCCCGCGATCGCCCACTCGGGGTCCTTGAGGCCGTTGCCCGTCACCGTGCAGACGACGGTCTGACCCGGGTCGAGCAGCCCCTCGGCGTGCTTCTTGAGCAGGCCGGCGACCGACGCAGCGGATGCCGGCTCCACGAAGACGCCCTCGCGGGAGGCGAGCAGTCGGTATGCCGACAGGATCTCGCGGTCGGTGACGGAATCGATGAGACCGCCCGACTCGTCGCGAGCAGCCACTGCCTGGTCCCACGACGCGGGGTTGCCGATGCGGATGGCGGTGGCGATCGTCGACGGGTTCGACACGGGCGCGCCGTTCACGATGGGGGCGGCTCCGGCGGCCTGGAACCCCCACTCGCGCGGGCGCTTGGCGGCGATGCCGTCGGCGGCGTACTCCACGAATCCCTTCCAGTAGGCCGTGATGTTGCCGGCGTTGCCGACGGGCAGGCAGTGGATGTCGGGCGCGTCGCCGAGCAGGTCGACGATCTCGAACGACGCCGTCTTCTGCCCCTCGATGCGGAACGGGTTCACCGAGTTCACGAGCGAGACGGGGTAGTGCTCGGAGAGCTTGCGCGCGAGGGTGAGGCAGTCGTCGAAGTTGCCGTCGACCTGCAGCAGCTTCGCGCCGTGGACCAGCGCCTGTGCCATCTTCCCGAGCGCGATCTTGCCGTCGGGCACGAGGACGGCGCAGACCATCCCGGCCTTCACGGCGTACGCCGCAGCGCTCGCGGAGGTGTTGCCGGTGGAAGCGCAGATGACGGCCTTGGCGCCGGCCTCGGCGGCCTTGGAGATCGCCATCGTCATGCCGCGGTCCTTGAACGACCCCGTGGGGTTGGCGCCCTCGACCTTGACCCAGACGTCGCAGCCGGTGAGCTCGGAGAGCACGTCGGCGTGGACCAGCGGCGTGCCGCCCTCGCGCAGCGAGACGACAGGGGTGCGGTCCGACACCGGCAGCCGGTCGCGGTACTCCTCGATCAGCCCGCGCCACTGGTGCGCGCCGACGGTGGTGCTCACGAGCCCTCCTCGCCCTCGACCCTCATCACGCCGACGACGCTGCGCACGGCGTCGTGCGAACGCAGCTGCTCGATGGTCGCGGCGAGCGCCGAGTCGTGCGCCCGGTGCGTGCGCACGACCAGTCGCGCCTCGTCGCCGTGACCGTCCTGGCGCACGGTCTGGATGCTGACGCCGTGGTCGGCGAAGCACTGCGCCACGGCGGCGAGCACTCCGGGCTTGTCGGCGACCTCGAGGTTGACGTAGTAGCGGGTCACGGCGTCGCCGACGGGCAGCGCGTCGAGGTGCGCGTAGGTCGACTCCCCCGGCCCGAGCGACCCCGAGAGCCGGTGCCTCGACACCGCGACGATGTCGCCGAGGACGGCCGACGCCGTCGGCGCGCCACCGGCACCGCGGCCGTAGAACATGACCTGACCCGCGGCGTCGGCCTCGACGAAGACGGCGTTGAAGGCGCCGCGCACGCCCGCGAGCGGGTGCGTCCTCGGGACCATCGTCGGGTGCACGCGCACCACGACGCCCTTCTCGTCGTCGGACAGCTCGGCGACGGCCAGCAGCTTGATCACGAAGCCCATGTCGCGCGCGGCCGCGACGTCCTGGGCCGACACGGTGGAGATGCCCTCGCGGTGGACGTCGTCGCCGGTGACCCGGGTGTGGAACGCGAGGCTCGCGAGGATCGCCGCCTTGGCCGCGGCGTCGTAGCCCTCGACGTCGGCCGTGGGGTCGGCCTCGGCGTAGCCGAGCGCCTGCGCCTCGGCGAGCACGTCGGCGTAGTCGGCGCCCTGCTCGTCCATCGCGGAGAGGATGAAGTTGGTGGTGCCGTTGACGATGCCGAGCACGCGACGGACCTTGTCGCCCGCGAGGCTGTCGCGCAGTGGACGCAGCAGCGGGATGGCGCCTGCGACCGACGCCTCGTAGTAGAGGTCGACGCCGTGCTCCTCGGCCGCCGCGAACAGCGTCGCGCCGTCCTCCGCCAGCAGGGCCTTGTTCGCGGTGACGACCGACGAGCCGGCGGCCATCGCGGCGAGGATCAGCGAGCGCGCGGGCTCGATGCCCCCGAGCACCTCGACGACGACGTCGGCGCCCCGCGCGGCGAGCGCCTCGAGGTCGTCGGTGAGCAGGTCCGCAGGGATGCCGTCGCGCGGTCGGGCGGCGTCGCGCACGCCGACGCCGACGAGGCGCAGCGGGGCGCCGACGCGTGCGGCGAGGTCGTCGGCCGACTCGTGGAGCAGCCGGGCCACCTGGCTGCCGACCGTCCCGCCGCCGAGCAGGGCGACGGTCAGCTCGCGGGGCGCCGGGTGCGGCGTGGTCATCGCGGTCCTTCCGACTGACGGGGTGCGGGGCCGTGGGTCCCCGGGTGAGAAGCGTCCCACGCGCTCGCGGCGGTGCGGGTCACGGGGCGAGCCCCACGTCGAGGGACAGCAGGTCGTCGGGGGTCTCGCGGCGCAGCACGAGAGAGGCCGCGCCGTCCTTCACCGAGACCACGGCCGGCTTGGGCAGGTAGTTGTAGTTGGAGGCCATGGCCCGGCAGTAGGCGCCCGTCGCGGCGACCGCGAGCAGGTCGCCGGGGGCGAGGTCGCCCGGCAACCAGCAGTCGCGCACCACGATGTCGCCGCTCTCGCAGTGCTTGCCGACCACGCGGGAGAGGACCGGCGCGGCCTCGGACACCCGTGAGGCGAGGCGCACGGTGTACTCGGCGTCGTACAGCGCGGTCCGGATGTTGTCGCTCATGCCGCCGTCGACGCTGACGTAGTGACGCGCGTGCCCGGACCCGAGGTCGACCCTCTTGACCGTGCCGACCTCGTAGAGGGTGACCATCGACGGGCCGACCACCGCGCGGCCGGGTTCGACCGCGAGCCGTGGGAGCGCCAAGCCGTACGCCGCGCACTCGCGCGTGACGATGTCGCGCAGCAGGTCGGCCATCTCCTTCGGCGAGATGGGGTCGTCGCCCTCGGTGTAGGCGATGCCCATGCCGCCGCCGAGGTCGAGCTCGGCGACCTCGATGCCGAGCCGGTCGCGGACGGTGGCCGCGAGCCCGACCAGGCGGTGCGCGGAGACCTCGAAACCGGCGGTGTCGAAGATCTGCGACCCGATGTGCGAGTGCAGGCCGAGCAGGCGCAGCGAGGGCAGACCGACGATCCGGCGCACCGCCTCGAGGGCGTCGCCGCCCGCCAGCGAGAAGCCGAACTTCTGGTCCTCGTGCGCCGTCGCGATGAACTCGTGGGTGTGCGCCTCGACGCCCACCGTCACCCGGACCAGGACGTCGGCGACCGTACCCCGCTCGCGCGCG
>JAKOVT010000123.1 GCA_029781935.1 Actinomycetes bacterium
AAGCGCGAGCTCATCTCCCGCTGCTACAACCTGCTGCTGCGTACGACGCTGGCCGCCCGCTTCTCCGACGCCCAGTGCGGCTTCAAGGCGATCCGCGCCGACCGGGCGCGCGAGCTGCTGCCCCTCGTCGAGGACACCGGGTGGTTCTTCGACACCGAGCTGCTCGTGCTCGCCGAGCGCCGCGGGCTGCGGATCCACGAGGTGCCCGTCGACTGGGTCGACGACCCCAGCTCGAGCGTCGACATCGTCGCCACCGCCAGGGCCGACCTCAAGGGCATGTGGCGCCTCGCACGCGGCATGGCGAGCGGGCGGATCCCCATGAGCGGCCTGCCGTCCGACGAGCATCCCGGCGTACCGCGCGGTCTCGGGACGCAGCTGCTGCGCTTCGCCGCGATCGGTGCCGCCTCGACCCTCGCCTACCTCGCGCTGTACCTGCTGCTGCGCGGGCCGCTCGGGGCCCAGGGCGCCAACCTCGCGGCGCTGCTGCTCACCGCCGTCGCGAACACCGCGGCCAACCGACGGCTCACCTTCGGCGTGCGAGGCGCGGCCGACCGGTTCCGTCACCAGCTGCAGGGCCTCGTCGTCTTCGCGATCGGCCTCGCCCTGACATCGGCCTCGCTCTCGCTGCTCGACGCCCTCGTGCCCGGCGCGTCGCGCGCCGTCGAGGTCGGGGCGCTCATCGCGGCGAGCGTTCTCGCCACCCTCGTCCGCTTCCTGCTCTTCCGCTCGTGGGTGTTCCCGCGACGGCGAACCGCGACGGCCCCGGCCGCGCCCGATCTGAGGACAGCCCGATGACCACCGTGCACCCCGACTCCGGTACGTCGCCGTACGCGTCCGCCGACACGGCCTTCGTGCCTCCGCTCACCGACGTCGCGGCCCTGCCCGCGACCGCCCCCACGGCCCCCGCGCCGTCCACCGGGCTCCCGCCTCTGCCCCCCATGGGCGGGACCGACCCGAGCGGGGCGTCCAGCGCCCCCGCGGCGCCCCGCTCGGGCTTCTCCCGGCTGTGGCGCGGCAGAGCCGAGGACCCCGCATGGGTGCGCCCGAGCCTGCTCGCGCTGCTGGCCCTGACCGCCGCGCTCTACCTGTGGGGCCTGTCGGCGTCGGGATGGGCCAACGCGTTCTACTCCGCCGCGGTCCAGGCCGGCTCTCAGTCGTGGAAGGCGTTCCTGTTCGGATCGTCGGACGCCGCGAACTTCATCACCGTCGACAAGCCGCCGGCGTCGCTGTGGCCGATGGAGATCTCGGTCCGGATCTTCGGGCTGTCGAGCTGGAGCATCCTCGTCCCGCAGGCGCTCATGGGTGTCGCCAGCGTCGGCCTGCTCTACCTCGCCGTACGCCGGGTCAGCGGCGCCACCGCCGGCCTCGTGGCCGGCGCGGTGCTCGCGCTGACACCGGTCGCGACGCTGATGTTCCGCTTCAACAACCCCGACGCGCTGCTGGTGCTGCTGCTGACCGCCGCGGCGTACGCGACGGTGCGCGCCACGGACGCGGCGTCGCGGAAGTGGCTCGTCATCACCGGCGTGCTCGTCGGCTTCGCCTTCCTCACCAAGAGCCTGCAGGCCTTCCTCCCCCTGCCCGCGTTCGCCCTCGTCTACCTGGTGGCGGCACCGGCCCCGCTGCGTCGGCGCCTCGTCGACCTGCTGCTCGCCGGCGTCGCGATGGTGGCCAGCTTCGGCTGGTGGATCGCGCTCGTCGAGCTGTGGCCGGCCTCGAGCCGGCCGTACATCGGCGGCTCGCAGACCAACTCGGTCCTCGAGCTGATCCTGGGCTACAACGGCCTGGGCCGGATCACCGGCGACGAGACCGGCAGCGTGACGCCCGGCGGCAACGGCGGCGCGGGCGCCTGGGGGGCCACCGGCTGGGACCGGTTGTTCAACGCCAGCTACGGCGGCCAGGTCGCCTGGCTGATCCCTGCGGCGCTCGTCCTCGGCCTCGCAGTGCTGGTCGTGACGTGGCGCGCGCCCCGCACCGACCGGCTGCGCGCGTCCGCGGTGCTCTGGCTCGGCTGGCTGCTGCTCACCGGCCTCACCATCTCCTTCGCGCAGGGCATCATCCACGAGTACTACACCGTGGCCCTGGCACCGGCGATCGGTGCGCTCGTCGCGATCGGCGGCGCGACCCTCTGGCGGCTGCGCGAGCACGCCGCCGCCCGCATCACGCTGGCCGTCACCGTCGCCGGTACGTCGGTGTGGGCGGCGGTGCTGCTCTCGCGCTCGGCCGAGTGGTACCCCTGGCTGCGCTTCGCGGTGCTGGCCCTGGGCATCGGCTCGGCGCTGGCGCTCCTCGTCACCGACCGGATGACGCGACGGGTCGCCGGCGGGGTCGCCGCTGCGGCGCTCGTGTCGGGCCTGCTCGCCCCGGCGGCGTACTCGCTGCAGACGGCGTCCACCGCGCACACCGGGTCGCTGCCCACCGCGGGCCCGGCGACGGCCGGCGGCTTCGGCGGTCGTGGCGGCCCGGGCGGCGGCGGGTCGCCTCAGGGCGGCCCCGGCGGGTTCACCGGCCAGCGGCCCTCGTTCGGCCAGAACGGTCCGGGCGCGCAGAACGGCCAGCCCGGAGCGACGCAGAACGGCACCGCGCAGAACGGCACCGCGCAGAACGGGCTGCCGACCGGCGGTCCCGGCGGTGGGCTGCCGACCGGTGGCCGGGGCGGCGGCATGGGCGGGCTGCTCGGCGCCGCCACGGTGAGCGACGCGATGGTCGCGCTGCTCACGCAGGACGCCGACCAGTACACCTGGGTGGCCGCCGCCGTGGGCGCGCAGACGGCGGCCGGGTACCAGCTGGCCACCGGCGACCCGGTGATGTCGCTCGGCGGCTTCAACGGCAGCGACCCCTGGCCGACCCTCGAGGCCTTCCAGGCCTACGTCGAGTCGGGCTCGGTGCACTGGTTCATCGCGGGCGGAGGTTTCGGCGGGGCCAACGGCGGCTCGTCCGCGACCAGCGAGATCACCGCCTGGGTCGAGGAGAGCTTCACCTCGCAGACCGTCGACGGCGTGACCGTGTACGACCTCACGGCACCGGTCTCCTCCGCGTCGTCGACCACCGGGAGCACCACCGGCTGATCCTCGGGCTCCCACCGCGCGTCCCCCCGTCGTCCCCCGGCCGGGGGGACGCGTGCGTCCGGGTCGCCCCGGGTGATACTTCCGGGATGAAGCAGCGAGCGGCGTACGCCGTGGCCGTCGCGGCGGTGGCGCTCGCGCTCGCCTCCTGCGGTTCCGCCACGTCCGCGCAGCAGCCGGTGCCGGTGTCGTCGGCCTGGCGGCCCGCGCTCTTCGCCGAGGGCTACGGTCCGACGGGCTTGGGGCCCTCGCCGTCGGACTCCACCCTCGCCGACCCCGACCAGAGCCGGTTGGCCGCCGTGGGCATCCAGCAGGCCGACCTGCCCAGCACCCTGACGGCGTCGCTGCCGGCCGACGGCACCTCGCTGGGCGTGGCCTCGCTCGCCTACTGCAACGGCACCTTCGCCAGCGAGAGCGCGCGGGTCGCGCGCCGCCACACGGTCGTGCTCCCGTCGTCGTCGGTGCCCGGCGTCGCGAGCGAGGTCGTCTACTACCGCACCGTGCAGGACGCCACGATCGCGCTCTCCGAGCTGCGCACCGTCGCCGAGCAGTGCCCGGCGCACCGTACGTCGACCAACGGCAGCACCTCGCTGACCCTCGACGTCGTCCCGGTGCCGGACCTCGACACCACCGGGCTCGTGCCCGACGACCGGCGCGTCGTGGTGGCGACCACCGTGGCGTCCACCGACGGCAGCGGCACGCCGTACCTGCTGCTGCGGGTCTGGCAGCAGCGCGGCCGCGTCCTGGCCGGGCTGCTCTACTCCGGGGCGACCACGCAGTTCACCGACTCCGACCGCAGCAACGTGCACCTGCTGGCCTCGGAGGTGGCGTCGCGGCTCGACGCGCTGCCGACCTCCTTCACCGGCTCGGCCTGATCCAGCACGATCGGGTGACCCGGTCTCACGGAGAGTGAGGGGCGGACTCACCCGCTCGGCCCAACACGGGCGGCCACCGCTGTCACGGTGCGTGCCCGGCACGGGAGAATCACGGGGTGCGCGACGGCTCGCCCGGCTGGCTGACCATCGTCGCGGCGGACTTCGCCGCGCGTGGTCGGGTCGACGACGCCCTGGTGCGGACGGCGAAGGCCGCGCAGGTCGGGCTGATCACCGTCGACGACGACGGACGCGTGTGGTGGTCCGACGAGACCTACTTCCTGCACGGCCGGCCGCGCTGGCGGCGGGTGCGCACGGTCGACGACCTCGCGTGGGGCGTCCGCGACCCCGGCGCGCTGCGCCGGGCCTGCATCGCCACGCTCGACCAGGACGACGTCGAGCTGCGCTACGCCGCCATCGGCGCGGCCGGCGAGACGCGCGACCTGGTGCTGCGCGGGCTCGGCCGTGGCGTCGCGGCCGTGCACCGCGCGGGGGCCCCGGTCGGAGCGCCACCGGTTCCCGCCGTGCCCACCGCGGTGCCGGCGGCGCCCTTCGCTGACGCGCCACCAGCCGTGCAGCCGCCGGCCGCCACGCTCGTCGCCGACATCCGCGACGGGGCCCGCAGCGAGCCTCTGGTCGCGCCGCCCGTCGCAACGCCCGTCGCGCCGTCCGTCGAGCCTCCCGCCGCAACGCCCGTCGTGCCGTCCGTCGAGCCCCCGGCCGGGGCCCACGAGGCGGCCGCCGGCCGGTCCGTGCCCGCCGGCACCTCGCCGCCGCCGTCTGCTCGGGCCGAGGGCGCCGAGGGAGACCTCGAGCGGTGGGACCTCGCGGCCGCGGTCCTGTCCGCGACGCCCGACCTGCTGCTGCTCGTCGACCTCGAGAACGGCGCGGTCGTGAGCATGGCCGGCAGCGCCGAGGACACGCCCGACCTCGTCGAGCACCTGCGCGAGGGCGGCGACATCAGCGACTCGCTGCACCCCGACGACCTCGACCGGCTGCGCGAGTGGCGCGACGCGTTCGCCACCCTCTCCGAGGGCGAGGTGCGCTCGGTCGACGCGCGGTTCGCGGTGGGCGAGGCCTGGCACTGGCGCGAGCTGCGCGTGTCGGAGTTCCGCCGCGACGCCGAGGGCGAGGTGGTCGAGGTCGTCGTCGTCGTGCGCGACGTGCACGACCGCGTGACGTCGACCCACCGCATGGCCGAGAGCGAGCGCGCGTTCCGCGAGGTGTTCGACGCGAGCCCCGTGGGTCTCGCCGTGCTCGACGACGCCGGGCGGTTCACCGACGTCAACGACGCGTTCTGCCGTCTCGTCGGCCGCACGCGCGACGGCGTGCTGGCGACGGTCTACGAGGCGCTGCTGCACCCGCAGGATCGTGCCGCCGCGGTGATCACGCGGGCCCGCCGGCTCACGGAGGGCACCACGTCGTCGTCGGGCGACGCGCGGATCGTGCGCGCCGACGGCACCACGGTGTGGGTGCGCGTGCGCAGCACCGACCTCGCGCACGAGGACGGTGCGCGCACGCTGCTGTCGATCGAGGACGTCACGCACGCCAAGGCCACCGAGGACCAGCTGCGCCACGACGCCCTGCACGACGAGCTCACCGGGCTGCCCAACCGTCGCCTGCTGCTCGACCGCCTCGAGCGCGCGCTGCTGCGGTCGCGCCGCAGCGGGTCGCGCATGGCCGTCTACTTCCTCGACCTCGACGACCTCAAGCGGGTCAACGACACCCACCCGTGGAAGCACCGCGCCGGCGACGTCCTCATCACCACCACCGCCAGCGCCGTCCGCGACGCGCTGCGCGACGCCGACACCCTCGGCCGCCTCGGCGGCGACGAGTTCGTCGCGATCTGCGAGGACATGGGCGACGACGCCACGGTCGACGACGTCGGTGCCCGGCTGCTGCGCGCGGCCATGCAACCGATGACGATCGGCACCGAGACGATCCGCCCCGGCGCCAGCATCGGGGTGGCGCTGAGCGCGGACGACGACGAGGACGCGCAGGCGCTCCTGCGCCGCGCCGACGCCGCGATGTACCGCGCCAAGCAGGCCGGTGGCTCGCGCGTGGTGCGCGCCGAGCTCGACGGCCGCCCCGCGCAGCCACCGCTCGACCTCGGCGGCGCGATCGAGCGGCGCGAGCTCGTCCAGCAGTACCAGCCGGTCGTGTCGCTCTCCACCGGATCGGTGCTCGGCGTCATCACCGTCGTACGCCGACGTGGCGACGACGAGCCGCTCGCGACCCGGCTCCCCGGCGCCGAGCCGCCGGCCCGCGCCGTCCCCGTCGTGCAGTGGTCGATCGCGCAGGCGGTGCACGACGTCCGCACGGTGGCGCCGACCCGCGTCGAGCACGTGTCGGTGTGGGTGCCGACCTCGGCGCGGGCCACGCTCTCGGACTCGACGCGCGCCGCCGTGGTCGCCGCCCTGCGCGGGCCCGACGGTCGCGAGGGCGGCGAGACCGCGCCGTCGATCGTGCTCGACGTCCCCGAGCCCGAGGTGTCGATGCTCACCGGCCGGCAGGCCGTGCAGCAGCACCTCGACGACCTGCTCGAGACCGGGCCGCTCGCGATCGGCGTCGCGCACTTCACCGCCGGCTCGGTCCCGCTCGGTGTGCTCCAGCAGGTGTCGGCCGCCTCGGTCTCGCTCGACCCGGCGCTGCTGGCGGAGGCGGGGCACGACGACGCGACGGCCGAGGTGGTGCACGCGCTCGTCGCGGCGGCGTCCGCCCTCGGAGTGGTGACCATCGCGATGGACGTCGGCAGCCAGCAGGAGCTCGAGACGGCGCGCAGCCTCGGAGTGCACGCCGTGTTCGGCGACCTCATCGGCCCGGCTGCACCGCTCGACACCTACTCCGACCTGCTGCACGGCGGCCGGATCACGCTGCCGGCACCGCGACCGCTCGAGGGCCAGGAGCCGGGGCGGCACGCGGCCGAGCCGCCGGCCGACGTCGCACCCCCCGACGGGTCGCGCGGCGGCCGGTCCGAGGCCGCCGACGAGGTCGACACGTGGGCGCGGCAGATGGCGGCGCGCTTCGCCGAGCCGGTCGCCGACCGCACGCCGCCGCCCGAGGCTGCGACGGAGGCCCCCGCGGTCGAGACGCCCGCGCTGGAGACGCCGGTGGCCGAGGCCGAACCGGTGCTCGAGGTGGCACCCGACGCGCCGGCCGCGACGCCTTTCGTGCCCCCGATCGTGGAGACGGCGCCGCCCGTGCCACCGTCCGTCCCGCCGGCCGTGGCGCCGGCTGCGGCGACGGCCGAGCCCGTGGCAGAGCCGGAGGCGCTCGCACCCGAGGTCGAGGTGCGGGCCGCTCCCGCTCCCGTCGTACCCGTCGTCGGAACGCCTGCGGGCACCGCTCCTGCCGCGCCGCTGCCTGCCGCGCCGCTGCCCGAGGTGCCGGCCTGGCTGCCGCCGCCGGCTGCCGCGCCGCCCGCTCCGCGGGTGCCGGGCGACATCGGGGCGGCGCTCGCGCGCGAGCTCGGCATCGACCTGCACCTCGCACCGGTCGACCCCGAGGCCGACACCCCGCAGTGGCGCGCGCTGGTGGAGGAGCTCGAGCGCCGGGGCGAGAACCCCCTCTGAGCCCCCAGTGGTCGAGCCTCCGGTGGTCGAGCACCCGGGGTTGGGGGGGGGGAGCGCTCAGCCGTAGCCGAGCTCGTGCAACCGGTCGTCGTCGATGCCGAAGTGGTGCGCGATCTCGTGCACCACGGTGATGTGGACCTCGTCGACGACGTCGTCCTCGGTCTCGCAGATCGCCAGGATCTGCCGGCGGTAGATCGTGATCCGGTCGGGGAGCACGCCGGAGTACCAGCTGCCGCGCTCGGTGAGCGGCACGCCCTCGTACAGGCCGAGCAGCGGCTCCTCGCCGGCCGGCACGTCGTCCTCGACCACGAACACGACGTTGTCGACCAGGCGCGCGAGCTCGTCGGGGATCTCGTCCAGCGCCTCGGCGACGAGATCCTCGAACTCCTGCGTGGACATCTCCAGCACACCCCGATCCTGCCGCCTGCGACCCGTACTGGAGGGGTGAGAGGCACGTCCACGGTCCTCTCAGCCCTCCAGAGCGGGGGCGGAGGCTCGTTTTGGAGGGCGGGCGGACCGTCCCGTATGCTCTGCTGGTCCCCCGACAGGTGACGTCGGGGCCTGCACCTGGCCCCCATCGTCTAGTGGCCCAGGACACCGCCCTTTCACGGCGGCAGCACGGGTTCGAATCCCGTTGGGGGTACGCACGGCCAGCACGCAGCACGTCAGCACGACCGCACCACCCGCAAGGCCCCGTAGCGCAGTCGGTTAGCGCGCCGCCCTGTCACGGCGGAGGTCGCCGGTTCGAGCCCGGTCGGGGTCGCCAGAACGACGGGCGCCGCGCACACGCGTGGCGCCCGTCGGCTTTCTCGGCCCCTCGG
This sequence comes from Actinomycetes bacterium, assembly GCA_029781935.1. Classification (GTDB taxonomy): domain Bacteria; phylum Actinomycetota; class Actinomycetes; order S36-B12; family CAIYMF01; genus Longivirga. The sequence goes on from JAKOVT010000123.1 coordinate 8,328, forward strand.
CGTTCCCGCCACCAGGAAGCGCGCCGGATGCGCCCGGGCGCCGACCGGGTCGCCTGCGCGGCCGTCGGTCAGGCCTAGGCGTCGCGCACGGCGGCGTAGCGCTCCCGCATCGACGCGGTCGCCGCGAGATCGGCGTCGGACGCCTCGACCCAGCGGCCGGCCACGGGGGGCCACCCGGCGTCGGAACCGGCGGCGAGGGTGCGCGCGGCCTGGCGGGCGGCGCCGTCGGCGACGTACTCGCCGGGGTCGGCCACGAGCACCGGACGGCCGAACACCGCGGGCGCCACCGCCGCGACGGCGGCCGACCGCGCGGCGCCGCCGATGAGGATGACGCGGCCGACCGGCACGCCGAGCTCGACGAGGGCGTCGACGGCGTCGGCCAGACCGCTGAGCATCCCCTCGACAGAGGCCCGCGCCAGGTTCTCGCGCGAGCCGTTGCCGAGGGTGAGTCCGCCCAGGACGCCGGTGGCGTCCGGACGGTTGGGGGTGCGCTCGCCGGCCAGGTAGGGCAGCAGCGTCACGCCGCCCGCGCCCGCGGGAGCGGCGAGCGCGAGCGCGTCGAACTCCTCG
>JAKOVT010000164.1 GCA_029781935.1 Actinomycetes bacterium
ATGTTCACGCCGGTCGAGCACCTGCAGCGGATGCTCAGTCTCGACAACGCGTTCAGCCTCGAGGAGCTCGACTCCTGGGCGGCGCGCATCGAGCGCGACCTCGGCTCGGTGCCGTCGATGCTGTGCGAGCTGAAGGTCGACGGCCTCGCCGTCGACATCGTCTACGAGCGCGGTCGGATGAGGTCGCTGGCCACCCGCGGCGACGGCCGGGTCGGCGAGGACGTCACCTACAACGCCCAGTTCATCGACGCGATCCCGAAGCAGCTCACCGCGTCGAAGGGCCACCCCGTGCCCGAGCTGGTCGAGGTACGCGGCGAGGTCTACTTCCCGACCGTGGAGTTCGAGGCGCTCAACGCCGAGGTGCTCGCGCAGGGGCGCACGCCGTTCGCCAACGCGCGCAACGCCGGTGCGGGCACGCTGCGTCAGCGCATCGACAGCCGGCAGCACGACCTCGAGGCGATGCGCGCCAAGAGGTCCACGACCGTCCCGCGCCTCGAGGCCGAGCTCGAGCTCGCGCTCAAGCGGCTGTCGTCGTTGCGCCTCGTCGTGCACGGCGTCGGGGTCTGGCAGGGGCACGAGCCGTCGCGGCAGTCGGAGGCCTACGAGGCGCTGCACTCGTGGGGGCTGCCCACCTCCGACCGCGCCAAGGTCGTCGACGGCCTCGCCGGCGTCCGCGAGTTCGTCGAGTTCTACGGCGAGCACCGCCACGACGTCGAGCACGAGATCGACGGCGTCGTCGTGAAGGTCGACGAGCTCGCGATCCAGGGCCGCCTCGGCTCCACGAGCCGCGCGCCGCGCTGGGCGATCGCCTACAAGTACCCGCCCGAGGTCGTGCGCACGAGACTGCTCGACATCGAGGTCAACGTGGGCCGCACCGGGCGCGTCACCCCGTTCGCGGTGATGAAGCCCGTGAAGGTCGCCGGTTCCACGGTGTCGATGGCGACGCTGCACAACCAGGAGGAGGTCGTCCGCAAGGGCGTCCTGATCGGCGACCTCGTCTTCCTGCGCAAGGCCGGCGACGTCATCCCCGAGGTCCTCGGCCCGGTGGTGGAGGAACGCAATGGCAGCGAGCGCGCCTTCGTCATGCCGACGCACTGCCCGTCGTGCGGCACGCCGCTCGCTCCGGCGAAGGAGGGCGACGTCGACATCCGCTGCCCCAACCAGCGCTCGTGCCCGAGCCAGCTGCGCGAGCGGGTGTTCCACGTGGCGTCGCGCGGGGCGCTCGACATCGAGGGCCTCGGCTTCAAGGCCGCGATGGCCCTGCTCGACGAGGGCGTGGTCGCCGACGAGGGCGACGTGCTCGGACTCACCGCCGACGACCTGCTCGGTTCGCAGTTCTTCACCCGCGACGGCGGGGGCGGCACCCGGGTCCTCACCGCCAACGCGGAGAAGCTGCTCGGCGAGCTGCAGACGGCGAAGTCCCGTCCGCTGTGGCGGGTGATCGTGGCGCTGTCGATCCGCCACGTCGGCCCCACGGCTGCGCAGGCGCTCGCGCGCGAGTTCGGCGACCTCGACCGGATCGCGGCGGCGTCGCAGGAGGAGCTCGCCGGCACCGAGGGCGTCGGGCCGATCATCGCCGAGGCCGTCGGCGACTGGTTCGCCGTCGACTGGCACCGCCAGGTCGTGGAGAAGTGGCGCGCAGCCGGCGTCCGGCTCGCCGAGGAGCGGGTCGAGACCGGCCCCCGCCCGCTCGACGGCCTGACGGTGGTGATCACAGGCACGGTCGAGGGCTGGTCGCGCGACGGCGCCACGGCCGCGGTCCAGGAGCTCGGCGGCAAGGTGAGCGGGTCGGTGAGCAAGAAGACCGACTTCGTCGTCGTGGGGGAGAACCCGGGCTCGAAGTACGACAAGGCCGTGAGCCTCGGCAGACCGATCCTCGACGCGTCCGGGTTCCGGATCCTGCTCGAGCAGGGGCCGGACGCCGCCCTCGCCGCCGCCGTGCCGCCCGCCTGACCGGCCGTCCCGCTGCGCCGATCGGGTGGTCGGCGTACCTCAAGGAATCCTCACGACGCGCCGACAGGCTCCCCAGAGGGCGGATCCGGGCCGGCCTCGGGAGCGGAGGCGGAGGCGATGGGGACCCGCGAGCGGCCTGCCCTGATCGGCTGGTCGCCGTTCGCCCTGACCTGGACGCTGTCCGTGGTCGTCGGCTGGAGCCTGGTGGTGCTCGCCGCCCTGCTGCTCTCGGTCGACGACATCGTGCACATGTCGTGGCCGCTGTTCATGATGGCCGCGCTCGTGTTCTTCGGGGAGCTCCGCCCCGTCATCACCTCGGAGTCCTACCTCTCCGCCGGCGTCCCCATCTCCACGGCGTTCGTGTTCGCGACGCTGTACCTGTGGGGCCTGACCCCCGCGATCCTGCTCGAGGCCACCGCGGTCCTGCTCAGCGAGATGATGCTGCGCAAGGAGCTGTGGAAGCTGCTCTTCAACGTGGGCCAGTACGTCATCAGCCTCACCGCCGCCTGGGCGGTCCTCTGGGCGGCGGGCGTGGCCACCACCCCGGTGGCCGAGCGCGGCACGTTCCACACCAGCGACCTGCTCTGGATCGTGCTGTCCTGGGCCGCCTACCACCTGGTCAACCTCACGCTGGTCGCGGGGACGGCGGCGTCGGACGGGCAGACCTTCTGGGAGTGCTTCTCCGAGGACTTCTGGTACTACACCGTCTCGACCTTCAGCGTGCTCGCCGTCTCGCCGTTCATCGCGCTCATGACGGTCGCGGCCGCACCGCTCGTCCCGCTCCTCCTGCTGCCGCTCATCGCCATCTACAAGACGGCGTCGACCTCGCTGCAGAACCAGCGCCAGGCGCTGCACGACGCGCTCACCGACCTCCCGAACCGGATGCTCCTCCACCAGCGCGTGGAGGCGGCGATCGTGGAGGCGCGCCGCGACGAGCACGGCCTGGCGCTGTTCCTCCTCGACCTCGACCGGTTCAAGGAGGTCAACGACACCCTCGGCCACCCGGCCGGCGACGCCCTCCTCGAGGTGGTCGCGATGCGCCTGCTCGGCGCTGTGCGCCCCGAGGACACGGTCGCCCGTCTCGGCGGCGACGAGTTCGCCGTGCTGCTGCCCGACGTCGACGCGCAGGACGCCATCGAGGTGGCCGGGCGCATCCGCACGGCGCTCGCCGAGCCGTTCCGGCTCGACGGCGTCCTCATGGACGTCGACGTGAGCATCGGCATCGCGCTCTACCCCGAGAACGGCGGCGACGTCGAGGTGCTCATGCGCCGCGCCGACGTCGCCATGTACGTCGCCAAGGGCGAGGGCACCGGTATCGAGCTGTACGACGTCGCGCGCGACCCGAACTCGCCGGCCCGTCTCGGCACGGTCACCGCGCTGCGCGAGGCGCTCGAGAACGGCGGCCTCGAGCTGCACTACCAGCCGAAGGTGCAGCTGTCCGACGGCGCCGTCGTCGGTCTCGAGGCGCTCGTGCGCTGGCGCCACCCGGAGCGCGGTCTCGTGCCGCCCGACGAGTTCGTCCCGCTCGCCGAGCGCACCGGGCTCGTGCACAAGCTGACCGCCTGGGTGCTGCGCGCGGCGCTCGACCAGGTGACCGACTGGTGGGCGCAGGGCATCGAGGTCCCGGTCGCGGTCAACGTGAGCATGCGCGACCTGCAGGACACCGATCTGGCCGGCCTCGTCGTCGCCGAGCTCGACGCCCACGGACTGCCGCCCGAGGCGCTCGTCCTCGAGGTCACCGAGAGCGTCCTGGTCCAGGACCCGGGCCGCGCGGTCGGGATGCTGCGCGAGCTCGCCGAGCTCGGCGTCTCGTCGTCGCTCGACGACTTCGGCACCGGGTACTCGTCGCTGCTGCTCCTCGAGAAGCTGCCGGTGGCCGAGATCAAGATCGACCGCTCCTTCGTGCGCGCGCTCGACGAGGAGGGCGACTTCTCGATGGTGCGCTCGATCGTGGGGTTCGCCCACGGGCTCGGACTCTCCGTGGTCGCCGAGGGTGTGGAGTCGGCCGTGTCCTGGAAGGTCCTGCGCGAGATGGGCTGCGACGTCGCCCAGGGCTTCCGGGTGTCGCGACCGCTCCCCGGTCCCGAGGCGACCCGCTGGCTCGACGAGCGCGTCGGCCGGTCCCGCGCGCCGCGCGCCGCTGCAGCCGCCGAACCCCGGCTGCGCGTCGTCGGCGGCACCGGCCTGACGCACTGACGCCGCCGCTCCGGCCGCGCGACTCCGGCGTCGGGCTCGGATGCCCGCGTCCGTAGGATGACGGGCATGTCCGAGACCCCCTCGATCACCCGCGACGACGTGGCGCACCTCGCCCGTCTCGCGCGCATCGACCTCCCGCCCGAGTCGCTCGACCACTACGCCGAGCAGCTGCAGGTCATCCTCGGCGCGGTCGCGCAGGTCTCGGAGGTGGCAGCCGACGACGTCCCCGCCACGAGTCACCCGATGCCGCTCGTCAACGTGTTCCGCGACGACGTGCCGCGCGCCTCGCTGACCAACGAGGAGGCGCTGTCGGGTGCCCCGTCGGTCGAGTCCGAGCGGTTCCGCGTGCCGCGGATCCTGGACGAGGAGTGAGCGCCGCCGTGACCGACTTGACCCGCCTCACCGCCGCCGAGACCGCGACCGTCGTCGCGTCCGGCGAGGTCTCCGCCGTCGAGGTCGCGCAGGCGCACCTCGACCGCATCGGCGCCGTCGACGACCGCGTCCACGCGTTCCTCCACGTCGACTCCGACGGCGCGCTCGCCCAGGCGGCCGCGGTCGACAGCGCTCGTGCCGCGGGGGAGCAGCTCTCGCCGCTGGCCGGCGTCCCGCTGGCGCTCAAGGACGTCATGACCCAGAAGGGGATCCCGACCACCTGCGGCTCGCGGATCCTCGAGGGCTGGCGCCCCCCGTACGACGCCACCGTCACCGCCCGCCTCAAGGCGGCCGGCGTCGTGATCCTCGGCAAGACCAACATGGACGAGTTCGCCATGGGCTCCTCCACCGAGCACTCGGCGTACGGCGCGACCCACAACCCGTGGGACCTCGACCGCATCCCCGGCGGCTCGGGTGGTGGCTCGGCCGCGGCCGTGGCCGCCTTCGAGGCGCCGCTCGCGATCGGCACCGACACCGGTGGGTCGATCCGCCAGCCCGCCGCCGTCACCGGGACGGTCGGCGTGAAGCCGACGTACGGCGGCGTCTCGCGCTATGGCCTGGTCGCCCTCGCGTCGTCTCTCGACCAGGCCGGCCCGTGCGCCCGCACGGTGCTCGACGCCGCTCTGCTGCACGCCACCATCGCAGGCCACGACCCGCTCGACTCGACCTCGCTCGACCAGCCCGTGCCCGACGTCGTCGCTGCCGCGCTCCGCGCCGACGTGAAGGGGCTCAAGGTCGGCATCGTCAAGGAGCTCGGCGGCGAGGGCTACCAGGCCGGCGTCCGCCAGCGCTTCGACGAGGCGGTGGCGCTCCTCACCGAGCTCGGCGCCGATGTCGTCGAGGTGTCGGCGCCCAGCTTCCCGTACGCGCTCGCGGCCTACTACGTGATCCTGCCGAGCGAGTGCTCGAGCAACCTCGCGAAGTTCGACGGCATGCGGTTCGGCCTGCGCGTCGGCGAGGACGACGGCGACCCCAGCGTCGAGCAGGTCATGGCGCGCACCCGCGCCGCCGGCTTCGGTGCCGAGGCGACCCGCCGCATCATGCTCGGCACCTACGCCCTGTCGGCGGGCTACTACGACGCCTACTACGGCCAGGCGCAGAAGGTGCGCACCCTGGTGCAGCGCGACTTCGCGGCCGCGTTCGAGAAGGTCGACGTGCTCATCTCGCCGACTGCGCCCACGACGGCGTTCCGCCTGGGGGAGAAGCTCGACGACCCGCTCGCGATGTACCTCAACGACGTCGCCACCATCCCGGTGAACCTGGCCGGCACGCCCGGCATGTCCGTCCCCGTGGGTCTCGCACCCGAGGACGGCCTGCCGGTCGGCCTGCAGGTCATGGCGCCCGCCATGGCCGACGACCGCCTCTACAACGTCGGGGCCGCGCTCGAGCGCGCGCTCCTCGACAGATGGGGGCACCCGATCCTGGAGGAGGCTCCGGCGCTGTGAGCACCCTGAGCACCACGGCCACGCCCGAGACCGTCCTGCCCTTCGACGACGTCGTCGCCGCGTTCGACCCGGTCCTCGGGCTCGAGGTCCACGTCGAGCTCGGCACCGAGACCAAGATGTTCTGCGGCTGCTCCACCACGTTCGGCGCCCAGCCCAACACCCAGGTGTGCCCGACCTGCCTCGGCCTGCCCGGATCTCTGCCCGTCGTGAACGCGAAGGGCGTGGAGTCGGCGATCCGCATCGGCCTCGCGCTCAACTGCACCATCGCCGAGTGGTGCCGCTTCGCGCGGAAGAACTACTTCTACCCGGACATGCCGAAGAACTTCCAGACCTCGCAGTACGACGAGCCCATCGCCTACGACGGCTACCTCGACGTCGACGTGGAGACCGACGAGGGCGTGCAGACCTTCCGCGTGGGCATCGAGCGCGCCCACATGGAGGAGGACACCGGCAAGACCACCCACCAGGGCGGAGCCACCGGACGCATCCACGGCGCCGACTACTCGCTCGTCGACTACAACCGCGCCGGCATCCCGCTCATCGAGATCGTCACCAAGCCGATCGAGGGCACCGGCAAGTACGCCCCCGAGGTCGCCCGCGCCTACGTCACCGCGCTGCGCGAGCTGCTCCGCGGTCTCGGCGTCTCCGACGTGAAGATGGAGCAGGGGTCGCTGCGCTGCGACGCCAACGTGTCGCTGCGGCGTACTCCGGCCGACGCGTTCGGCACGCGCACCGAGACCAAGAACGTCAACTCGCTGCGCTCGGTCGAGCGCGCCGTCCGCTACGAGATGACCCGCCAGGCCGCGGTGCTGCAGGCCGGCGGCCGGATCATCCAGGAGACGCGGCACTGGCACGAGGACACCGGCGTCACGACGTCGGGCCGGTCGAAGGAGGAGGCGGAGGACTACCGCTACTTCCCCGAGCCCGACCTCGTCCCGATCGCGCCGTCACGCGAGTGGGTGGAGGAGCTGCGCGCCACCCTCCCGGAGAACCCCGCTGTCCGGCGGGCTCGGCTCCAGGCGGCGTGGGGCATCTCCGACTTCGACATGTCGGCGGTGGCGAACGCCGGAGCTCTCGACGTCGTCGAGCAGACCGTGGCCGCGGGTGCCGACCAGGCGGCGGCCCGCAAGTGGTGGCTCGGCGAGCTGGCGCGCGTGGCCAACGAGCGCGGCAGCGAGCTCGCCGACCTGCCCATCACCCCGGCCGACGTCGCCCGGGTGGAGGCGCTGGTCGCCGAGGGCGCCCTCAACGACAAGCTCGCCCGGCAGGTGATCGAGGGCGTGCTGGCGGGCGAGGGATCGCCCGACGACGTGGTGGCCGCCCGACGGCTCGCCGTCGTCAGCGACGACGGCCCGCTGCTGGCCGCCATCGACGATGCCCTCGCCGCTGCGCCCGACGTCGCGGAGAAGATCCGCGGCGGCAAGGTGCAGGCGGCCGGGGCCATCGTCGGCGCGGTCATGAAGGCGACGAGGGGCCAGGCCGACGCGGCCCGGGTGCGGGAGCTGCTGCTCGAGCGCCTCGGCGTCACGGAGTAGTCGGGCGCACCGCTCCCGCGCGACGGCTCAAGGACCCCCTGCGGGGTCCGATATCCAGAAGATGAGCACCGGAACGGTCGGCCGCCGCGCGGGCGCAGGTCGCGCGCTGCTCGGCCCTGCCGTCGTCGCGCTCCTGGTGCTGCCCGTCGTCGTGCTCGACCCCGACAGCCCCTGGGGCTACGGAACCGCGCTCGGAGTCGAGGCGCTCGCCGCCCTCGTCCTCGGTGTCGCCGCGGCACGCACCCGGACCGATGCCCGCACGGTGTGGTGGCTGCTGTTCGCCACGATCGGGCTGACCGTGCTCGGCGACGCGATCTACGACTGGCAGCTGTACGGGATCGGCGAGGCGCCGTTCCCCGGCTGGGCCGATCCGGTCTACTTCGCGTCCTACGTCACCGAGGTCGCGGCCCTCCTCGTCCTCGTGCGCTCGCGACACCCGCACCGCGACTGGGCGCAGTGGCTCGACTCCGCGATCATCGCCGCGCCGCTGGCCGCGGTGGTCGGTGTGTTCGTCCTGCTCCCGCTCGTGCAGGCCGGCTCGTGGGATCCGGCGACCGTGGTGTCGCTGCTCTATCCGCTGCTCGACATCGTCGTGCTCACCGGCCTGATCCGGATGCTCGTGGGTGGCGGCTCGCTCAACCGCTCGCTCACCCTCGTCACGGTGTCGGTATCGGTGACGCTGCTGGCGGACCTGCTCTACAACGGCCTGGCCGCCGAGGGTCTCGTCGAGGAGATGCCCGGCTGGATGAACGCCCTGTTCACCTCGGGCATCGTGCTGATGGCGCTGGCGTCGGTGACGCGCGACGCCGCCGACGTACGCCGGCCCGCCCACGACTCGGGGCGGATCATCTCGCCGCCGCGCGCGGTCGCCCTCGGTCTGGGCACGATGGCGCTGCCGGTGCTCATCGCGCTCGGCGTGCGTGGCGACGTGGACAGCGGCGTGCGGCTGCTGGCCGCCGCCTCGATCCTGGTGAACGCGCTCGTCGTCTGGCGCGCCGTGCTGCTGCTGGGGATCGTCGTCGAGCAGAAGGCCGAGCTCGCACGGGTGGCCCGCACCGACGCCCTCACCGGGCTGCCGAACCGCCGGTCGTGGGACTTCGAGCTCGCCCGCGCGGTCGCGGCGGCCGAGTCGTCGGGAAGCCGGCTCACCGTCGCCGTCATCGACCTCGACGGCTTCAAGGCGTTCAACGACGAGCACGGCCACCCCGCCGGCGACGTCCTCCTCGAGACCTGCGCCCACCGCTGGCGCGACGTCCTGCCGGGCGTCGCGTACCTGGCGCGCTACGGCGGCGACGAGTTCACCCTGCTCGTCCCGGAGCTGGGGCTCGACGTCGTGCGCGACTCGCTCGAGACGGTCCGGCGCAGCACGCCGCTGCCGGTGACCGTCTCCGCGGGGTACGCCGTGCACCGCAGCGGCGACACCGGCGAGCAGACCCTCGCCGACGCCGACGCGGCGCTCTACGTCGCGAAGGCGCGGGGGCGCGACCGGGTCGTCCTCCTCGACGACATCGTGCAGACCGCCGCCGCCGACTCCTGACGTCTCCTCCGCGCCACCCACGAGTCGGGCATGCTCGACCGGTGCCTGCTGACCTGCCGGACCTCGACGCCGTCCTGAACGCGTTCGCCCTGCCCGGCCAGGTCGTGAGCGCGGCGCCCGTCGAGGGCGGCTGGTCGAACACGGTGCTGCGGCTCGACACGACCGAGGGCGCCTACGCCGTCAAGGTGCTGCGCAACCCGTGGGGGGAGCCGCGCTGGCGCGACTGGCTCGCCGAGGGCTGGCGCGTCGAGCTCGCGGCCCGCGCGGCCGGCATCGCAGTGCCCGAGCCGGTCCCCGCGCCCGGCGGCGCCGTCGCCGTCGACCTGCCGTCGTCGGACGGTGCCGCGGTCGCGGTGCGGGTGCACCGCTGGGTCGCGGAGGCGAGGACCGTGCCGCGGGAGCCCGTCGACGTACCGCTGGCGCGCTGGGTGGGGGAGGCGCTCGCACGCCTGCACCGTCTCGCGCTGCGCCCGCGAGACCCGTCGCTGTACGCCGGTCGGGTGGGCACCACGCGCGCCGACGTCTGGCCCGAGCTGGTCGGCCGGTCGCAGGGCGCTCCGTGGCGCGACGCGCTCGTGGCCGCGGAGCCGACCGCCCGACGCGCGAGCGCCCTCCTGCAGGGCTGGGACGCCTCCGACGAGGTCCTCGGTCACGGCGACGTCGACCAGAAGAACCTGCTCCTGTCCGACGGCGGACCGCTGCTGTGCGACTGGGACGTCGTCCTGCCGCTGCCGCCCTCGCACGACCTCGCCCACGCCGCGGTCACGATGGCGGGGTGGCGCGAGCCTTCTGTGGCGCGCGCTGTCCTCGACGGCTACGCCGGGGTCGCAGGTGGGCGCCCGGTGCTGCTCCCGACCGACCTCGGGCCGGCGCTGGCGTCGCGGTTGGGCTGGGTGCGGTTCAGCGTCGACCGCGGGCTGGCCGGAGGCGACGCGGGCGACCTCGAGGGAGTGCTCGACGATCTCGCGCACCGGGTGGAGGTGGCCGAGAACCTGCCGGACTGGCTGTCCTGACCCCGACCGCGTGCCATGCTGCGGCCACCGCAGCGTGCGCAATACGGCTGAAACGCGAGGTGCCCGTGCCGGAAACATCAGCACCCCAGGATCCGGGCATGTCCGCCCCCGCCGAGCTGCGCCCGTACGACGAGATGCACGACGGCCACGGCGTGCCGAGGGCCGGGCTCGACACCGTGGCGCAGGTGCTCGACACCCTGGGGGCCGACGGGCTGGCCGAGCGCGCGCGGCTGCGCGACGCCTACCTCGACCGGCAGGGCATCACGTTCTCGCTGTCGGGGCGCGAGCGCCCGCTGCCGCTCGACCTCGTGCCGCGGGTCGTCGGCGCATCCGAGTGGGACCGGGTGGAGCAGGGGATCAAGCAGCGCATCAAGGCGCTCGAGATGTTCCTCGCCGACGTCTACGGAGCGGGGAGCATCCTCAACGACGGCATCGTGCCGCGTCGGCTCGTGACCACGTCGAAGCACTACCACCGTGCGGCCTACGGCGTCGTACCGCCCAACGGCGTGCGCATCCACGTCGCGGGCATCGACCTGATCCGCGACGAGCTCGGCGAGTTCCGCGTGCTCGAGGACAACCTGCGCTGCCCGAGCGGCGTCTCGTACGTGCTGGAGAACCGGCGCACCCTCGCGCACGTGCTGCCGGAGGTCTTCAACGGCCAGCAGGTGCGGTCGGTGGCGGAGTACCCGGAGCGGCTGCTCGACGCGCTGCGCGCCGCCGCTCCCTCCGGCGTGCCCGACCCCACGGTCGCGGTGCTCACCCCGGGTGTGCACAACTCGGCGCACTTCGAGCACGCGTTCCTCGCGCGGCGCATGGGCGTCGAGCTCGTGGAGGGCCGCGACCTGTTCTGCCGCGACGACCGGCTCTGGATGCGGACCGTGCGTGGCGCCCGCCCGATCCACGTCATCTACCGGCGTATCGACGACGACTTCCTCGACCCGGTGCACTTCACCCCCGACTCGCTGCTCGGGGTGCCGGGCCTGCTCAACGCGGCGCGCGCCGGCAACGTCGCGATCGCGAACGCGGTCGGCAACGGCGTCGCCGACGACAAGGCGATCTACTCGCACGTGCCGGACATGATCGAGTACTACCTCGGCGAGGCGCCGCTGCTGAAGAACGTCGACACCTACGACCTGAGCGACCGCGACCAGCGGGAGCACGTGCTCGCGAACCTCACGCGCATGGTGGTGAAGCCGGTCGACGGGTCGGGCGGGTACGGCCTCACGGTCGGCAGCCGGGCCAGCGAGGAGCAGCTCGCGAAGGTGCGCGCCGACGTCGAGGGTGATCCGCGCGGCTGGATCGCGCAGCCGATCATCGCGCTGTCGACCGCCCCGACGTTCGTCGGCGACGACGGCATCGAGCCGCGTCACGTCGACCTGCGCCCGTTCGCCGTGAACGACGGTGACGAGGTCTGGGTGCTGCCGGGCGGTCTCACGCGCGTGGCGCTGCCGCGGGGCAGCCTCGTCGTGAACTCCTCGCAGGGCGGCGGCTCGAAGGACACCTGGGTGCTCGACGACGGCGTACGGCCGCTCGGTCACGTGCCGCGCGCGTCGGTGCCGCGCGTGACGCGCGTACGCCGCAGCGCCGTCGCGCGCAACCATGCTCCCGTCACCGCCGACGAGCGGATGCGTCAGCAGGAGGGCCAGCAGCAGCAGACCGGCCGCGACACGACCGCGGCGGAGGCGTCGTGCTGAGCCGGCTCGCCGAGGCGTTCTACTGGATCGGCCGCTACCTCGAGCGCGCCGAGGCCACGACCCGCCTGCTGTCCGAGCACTACATGCTGACGGTGGAGGACCGCTCGGTCGCCGAGGACGTGGCGTCGTCGGTCGTCCTCGACGCGCTGTCGATCCCCTCGGGCGAGGTCGCGACGCCGTCGATGCTCGTGCGCTCTCTCGTCGGAGACGTGGGCAACCCGTCGACCGTGGTCGGTGCCGTCAGCGCCGCTCGCGAGAACGCCCGGTCGGTGCGCGAGGCGCTCCCCGGCGACGTGTTCGAGTCGCTGAACTCGTCGTACCTCGTGCTCACCCGGGGCCTGGCCACCGCCGCCAGCCCCGCGGCCTCGTTGCAGCGGGTCCTCGAGCGCCTGCTCATGGTCAACGGCGCGATCGAGTGGACGATGACCCGCGACGACGGCTACTCGTTCCTCCGCCTCGGCCGCGCGCTGGAGCGGATCGACATGACAGCGCGCTTGCTCGAGGTGCGCCACGACCAGGTGTGGCCCGAGAGCGGTCCGGAGGCGATGCTGCGCGCGGCCGCAGCGCTGTCGTCGTTCCTGCGCACCGGCGAGGCGGTCACGGGCGACCGGGCGCGCGAGTACCTCGTGCTCGACCCCGCCTTCCCGCGATCGATGCTGCACTCCGCGCGCGTCGCGGAGGAGGCGGTGCGGACCCTGCAGACGGCCGGTGGCGACGACGAGCTGCTGCGCGAGGTCGGCAAGCTGCGCTCGCGGCTGGAGTTCGCCGGCGTGCCCGACGACCCCGACGAGGTGGACCGGCTCGCGTTCGAGGCGCAGATGTCGTGCATCGCGTCGGGCGACGCCGTCGCGCACGCGTGGTTCCGCCAGCCGGGCACGATCGTGTGGAGCCACTGATGGCCGGCCGTCGTCTGCGCATCACCCACCGCACCGGCTACCGGTACGCCGCACCCGTCGTCGCCTCGTTCAACGAGGTCCGGATGACACCGGTCACCGCCGACGGGCAGATGCTCCTCTCGCACCAGCTGCAGGTGTCGCCGCGCGCGTCGGTGCAGGCCTACACCGACTACTGGGGCGCGCTCGTGCAGTCCTTCGACGTGCAGGAGGAGCACGAGATGCTGGAGATCGTCGCCTCCAGCCTCGTCGACGTGCCGCACGGCCACCCGTCGGCGCCGGGTCTGGACTGGTCCCGGCTGCGCGACGCGTCGGTGCTCGACCGCTGGGGGGAGTTCCTCGTTCCCACGGAGCTCGTCGACGACGCGGGCGCCGACGAGGCGAGGGCGGCGATCGTCGACCAGCTCGCGGACCTGCCGACCCCTGCCCTGGCCGTCCGCGGCGCCATCGAGGCGGTGCGCGACCGCATCCGGTACGACGACTCCGCGACCGGCGTCACGACGACGGCGGCGCAGGCGTGGGAGATCGGTGCGGGCGTGTGCCAGGACTACTCGCACACGCTGCTGTCGATCCTGCGTGGTCTGGGCATCCCGTCGCGGTACGTCAGCGGCTACCTCCACGACGAGGAGGAGCAGCAGGGCCGCACCGTGGTCGGCGAGAGCCACGCCTGGGTCGAGGTGTGGAACGGCGGCTGGGAGGCGTACGACCCCACCAACGACCGTCGCGTCGGCTCGGCCCACGTGGTCGTCGCGAAGGGGCGCGACTACGCCGACGTTCCGCCGCTCAAGGGCATCTACGCCGGGGGCCTGTCGGAGTCCCTCGGGGTGAGCGTCGAGATCACCCAGCTCGAGGCCTGACGTCCGCTGCGCGGTGCGATCGCGCACCGGCGGCGACTCCCCGCTGCTGCACGCCTAGCGTGGGACGTGGGAGGAGGTGCTCACCATGTCGACCCTCCACAGCACTCCCGCCGTGCACCACCCCCACCCGCTGCGCGACGCCTGGATCGCCGTGGCGCTGTCGCCCGTCGTGCTCGTCGTGGCCGTCGGCCTCGCCCTCGCCCTCGGCGGCGGAGCAGGGTCCTGGCTCGGGGGCGCACTGCTCTCGGTGGTGGCGCTGACAGCGCCGACCGTCGCGCTGCTCGAGGCGCACCGTGCCGGACGCGACGCCGTCCACCGCGCGGAGGTGGCCCTGGCGGCGGCCGCGGTCGCCTGGCTCGTCGTCGTGGCGGTGCTCGTGCTCGCCGTCGTGTCGGAGGTGGCAGCCCTGGTCGGCATCGCCGTCAGCGCGTGCGTCGTGATGCTCGGCTGGCGCCCGGACCAGCGCGGCTGACCGCGTGACGCGGTGCTGCGTGCTCGCCGCGAGTCAGTAGCGGCCGCCCTGCGCCGCGGGGAGCGCATCGAGCTCGGCGAGGTCGTGCTCGGAGAGGACCAGGTCGGCGGCGGCAGCGTTCTCCTCGAGGCGCTCGACCCGCTTCGTGCCCGGGATCGGCACGACCTGCTCGCCCTGCGCGAGCACCCAGGCGAGCGCCACCTGCGCCGGAGTGGCCCCGAGCCGACCGGCGACGGCGCGGACGGCGTCGACGAGCGCCTCGTTCGCCGCCAGGTTCTCGGCCGAGAAGCGCGGCAGCCCCGAGCGGAAGTCGTTGTCGCCGAAGGTGCGCCGGCCCATCGCCCCGGTGAGGAAGCCACGTCCGAGGGGTGCGTACGGCAGGAACGCCACGCCGTTCTCCCGGCACCAGGGCAGCACGTCCGCGGTCCAGTCGCGGGTCCACAGCGACAGCTCGCTCTGGACCGACGCGACCGGGTGGATCGCCTGGCAGGTCTCGAGCTGAGCGACCGTCACCTCTGAGAGCCCGATGGCGCGCACCTTGCCGGCCTCGACCAGTCCCGCGAACGCGCCCCACGTCTCCTCGATCGGCGTCGCGGGGTCGACCCGGTGCAGCTGGTAGAGGTCGATGCGGTCGATGCCGAGCCTGCGCAACGACGCGTCGCACGCGGAACGCACGTAGTCGGGGGAGCCGTCGCGATCGGTGGTGGTGACCCGTCCGCCGCCGGGGACCAGCCCGCACTTGGTAGCGACGACCGCACGGTCGCGGTGCCCGACCAGCGCGCGGCCGACGACCTCCTCGTTGGTCCACGGGCCGTAGAAGTCCGAGGTGTCGAGGAGTGTGACGCCGAGCTCGAGGGCGCGGTGCACGACGGACACCGACCGCTCGTCGTCGCGCTGCTCGACGTCGTAGGCGTGGGTGAAGCCCATGCACCCCAGGCCGATCGCGCCGACCTCGATCCCGCTGCCGCCCAGCACCCGAGTCCTCATGCCACCCACGCTACTTGCCCGGCCCCATCCGGCGTGATCTTGGTCGAACGGGGGTTACCCGGGCACCGAACCGTGCCGGAACCCCACGTCTGACCAAGATCACGCAGTCGGGGCGCTGGCGGTACGGTCGGCAGGTGCTGGACATCGTTCTGCTGCCGTGGGACGACGACCTCGACGGCGCGACCGCCGGGCTCGACGTGGCGGTGTGGACCGACGACGGGCCGGAGCCGCCGCAGGCGGTCCTCGACGACGTCGTGCTCTACGTCCCGGCGTACCAGGGCGGCCGTCGTGCGCTCGAGGCCACCGGACGCATGCCGAGGCTGCGCACGATCCAGTGCCTGTGGGCCGGCGTCGACTCGTTCTGGCCGTTCGTGCCCGAGGGGGTCGCGCTGCACAATGCCGCGGGCGTGCACGACACCTCGACCGCCGAGCTCGCGGTGGCGCTCATGCTCGCCCGGCTGCGGCGGCTCGACGACTTCGCGCGACAGCCGGGTGCGTGGCTGCACGACGAGACGCCGGCGCTCGCCGACCGACGCGTGCTGATCCTCGGCCACGGCAGCATCGGGTCGGCGATCGAACGGCGCCTGGCCGGCTTCGAGGTCGACGTCGTCCGCGTCGCACGCACGGCCCGCGACGTCGACGGCCCGTCGGGCGTCGTCCACGTGCACGCGCAGGAGGAGCTGCCCGACCTGCTCCCGACCGTCGACGTCGTCGTGCTCATCGTCCCGCTCACCGACGAGACGCGCGGGATGGTCGACGCCGCGTTCCTCGCCCGGATGAAGGACGGCGCGCTGCTGGTCAACGTCGCGCGCGGCGCGGTGGTCGACACCGATGCGCTCACCGCCGAGGTACGCAGCGGGAGGCTCGAGGTCGCGCTCGACGTCACGGATCCCGAGCCGCTGCCACCGGACCACCCGCTCTGGTCGCTGCCGGGCGTGCTCATCAGCCCGCACACCGGCGGGCTCTCGACCGCGTTCGAGCCGCGCGCGAAGCGACTCGTCGCCGCCCAGCTGCAACGATGGCGCGCGGGCGAGCCGCTCGACAACGAGGTACGCCGTCCCTAGCGACGGGCGCGCCGGCGTCGACACCCTGCTGGCCGCCGGCACCATCGCCGCCGACGAGCACGCAGCACGCAGCCTCCAGGGCACGGATACTCGGCACGGTCCGACCCGCGCGCCGACCCCGGGCGACGGCGTTCCCCGTACCTCGTAGGCTCGCTCCCGTGAGCACCCCTGACATCAAGCCCCGGTCCCGCACCGTCACCGACGGCCTCGAGCGCGCAGCCGCGCGCGGCATGCTCCGCGCGGTCGGCATGGGCGACGACGACTGGGAGAAGCCGCAGATCGGCGTCGCGTCGTCGTGGAACGAGATCACGCCGTGCAACCTCAGCCTCGACCGGCTCGCCGACGCGGCCAAGGACGGCGTGCATGCCGCGGGCGGCTACCCGCTCGAGTTCGGCACCATCTCGGTGTCGGACGGCATCTCGATGGGCCACATCGGGATGCACTACTCGCTGGTGAGCCGCGACATCATCGCCGACTCCGTGGAGACGGTGTTCGAGGCCGAGCGCCTCGACGGCGGCGTGCTGCTCGCCGGCTGCGACAAGTCCGAGCCCGGCATGCTCATGGCCGCCGCGCGCCTCGACGTCGCTGCCGTGTTCCTCTACGCCGGCTCGATCCTGCCGGGCAGGGTCGGCGACAAGGAGGTGACGATCATCGACGCGTTCGAGGCGGTCGGAGCCTGCGCCCGCGGCCTCATCACGCGCGACGAGGTCGACGCGATCGAGCGGGCCATCTGCCCGGGCGAGGGCGCGTGCGGCGGCATGTACACCGCCAACACGATGGCCGCCGCCGCGGAGGCGATGGGCATGTCGCTGCCCGGCTCGGCCGCTCCGCCGGCCGTCGACCGGCGGCGCGACGGCTACGCCCGGCGCTCCGGCGAGGCGGTCGTCGAGATGCTGCGTCGCGGCATCACCACGCGCGACATCATCACGCGCCAGTCGCTGCTCAACGCGATCGCCGTCGTCGTCGCCCTCGGCGGCTCCACCAACGCCGTGCTGCATCTGCTCGCCATCGCGCACGAGGCGCAGGTCGAGCTCGACATCGAGGACTTCAACACCGTCGCCGACAAGGTGCCGCACCTCGCCGACGTCAAGCCGTTCGGCCGCTACGTGATGAGCGACGTGGACCGCATCGG
>JAKOVT010000167.1 GCA_029781935.1 Actinomycetes bacterium
AGGAGGACTACCCCGTCGCCGACCCCGACGGACTGCCCCTGTCGCTGCTGCGCGAGACCGACGGCTCGCCCGTCGTCGTGCGCGTCGGGCTGCCGGGCGGGCGCACCCTGTCGGCGCACGTGTGGCGCGCCGACGTCGGCCGCGTGCCCCTGCTCATGCTCGACTCCGACGTCGAGGAGAACGACCCCGCCGAGCGCGACGTCACCGACCGCCTCTACGGCGGCGGCGGCGAGCACCGCCTGCAGCAGGAGCTGCTCCTCGGCGTCGGCGGCGTGCGCGCGGTCCGCGCGTTCTGCCGTCTCACCGGCCACGCCGACCCCGAGGTGTTCCACACCAACGAGGGCCACGCCGGGTTCCTCGGCCTCGAGCGCATCAGAGAGCTCGTCGGCGCCCAGAACCTCACGTTCGACCAGGCGCTGCAGGCCGCGCGCGCCGGCACGGTCTTCACGACCCACACACCCGTGCCCGCGGGCATCGACCGCTTCCCCCGCGAGCTCATCGAGCAGTACTTCGGTGGCGACAACGCCGAGCCGGGCGTGCCGGTCGAGGAGATCCTCGCCCTCGGAGCCGAGGACTTCGAGGGCGGCGACCCGACCGTGTTCAACATGGCGGTCATGGGCCTGCGCCTCGGCCAGCGCGCCAACGGCGTGAGCCTGCTGCACGGCGAGGTGAGCCGTGGGATGTTCGCGGGCCTCTGGCCGGGCTTCGACGTCGACGAGGTCCCGATCAGCTCGATCACCAACGGCGTCCACGCGCCCACGTGGGTCGCACGCGAGATGCGCGACCTGCTGGCGGCCCAGGTCGGCGCCGAGCAGGCGCAGGAGGACCCGGGCTGGCAGGCCGCGGGCAACATCCCGCCGGCCGACCTCTGGGCCACCAAGCGGCTGCTGCGCGAGCGCCTCGTCACCGACGTGCGGCGCCGGCTGCGCGACTCGTGGGAGCAGCGCGGGGCCTCCGATGCCGAGCTGGGCTGGGTCGACGAGGTCCTCGACCCCGACGTCCTCACGATCGGCTTCGCGCGACGCGTGCCGTCGTACAAGCGCCTCACCCTGATGCTGCGCGACCCGAAGCGGCTCAAGGCGCTGCTGCTGCACCCGGACCGCCCGGTGCAGCTGGTGATCGCGGGCAAGTCGCACCCCGCCGACGACGGCGGCAAGAAGCTCATCCAGCAGCTGGTGCACTTCGCCGACGACCCCGAGGTCAGGCACCGCATCGTGTTCCTGCCCGACTACGACATCGGCATGGCGCGCCTGCTCTACCCGGGCTGCGACGTCTGGCTCAACAACCCGCTGCGCCCGCTCGAGGCCTGCGGCACCTCCGGCATGAAGGCCGCGCTCAACGGCGGTCTCAACCTGTCGATCCTCGACGGCTGGTGGGACGAGTGGTACGACGGCGAGAACGGCTGGGCGATCCCCACGGCCGACGGTGTCGCGGACGCCGATCGTCGTGACGACCTCGAGGCGGCCGCGCTCTACGACCTCATCGAGAAGAGCGTCGCGTCGCGCTTCTACACCGTCGACGGCTCCGGCCTGCCGGTCCGCTGGCTGACGATGCTGCAGCACACGCTGGCGACCCTGGGCCCGAAGGTCCTCGCGAGCCGCATGGTGCGCGACTACGTCAACAAGCTCTACGCGCCGGCCGCGAGCTCGTCGCGCGACGTGCTGGCCGACGGCGCCGCGCTGGCCAAGGAGCTCTCCACGTTCTCGGCTCGCGCCCGGGCGGCGTGGCCGGGCGTGCGCGTCGAGCACGTCGACGTCGCCGGCGTCGGAGACAGCCCGGAGCGCGGCACCGAGGTCCAGGTGCGGGCCTACGTCGCCCTCGGCGACCTGCGCACCGAGGACGTGCAGGTGCAGCTCGTGAGCGGCCGGGTCGACCACAACGACCGGATCGTGGCGGCTCAGGTCACACCGCTGGCGCCGGACGAGGAGTACGAGGGGAACCGCTGGCGGTTCAGCTCCTCGGTCACCCTCGACGCGACCGGACCGTTCGGCTACACCGTGCGCGTGCTGCCCTACTACGCCGGCCTGGCCGATCCGGCGGAGCTCGGGCTGCAGGCGCTGCCCCGCGTGACCAGCACCGACAGCGACGTCGCGCCGACCTACGCGCCGACGTACTGACACCGCCCGCCGACGAGGCCCGCCCCGACCGGGGCGGGCCTCGTCGTCTGTGCGCGGCTAGTCGTGCTCGACGCGGAACAGCGCCACGGAGCGCGGCGCGACGGTCGCCTTCGCACCGACCTTGGTCGTGGGCAGGTCGGTACCCGGGCGCGAGGCGGAGGTGTCGAGCAGGCGCCGGTAGGCGTCGCCGTACGGCGTCGGCGGGAGCACGACGTCGACCGGGGAGTCGCCTCGGTGCAGCACGATGAGGAAGGCGTCGTCGCGCAACGGGTGGCCGTCGGCGTCGCGGGTGAACAGCTCGCCGGACAGCGCCATCACCAGGGTGTCCGTGGCGGGGTCGTTCCACTCGGCGTCGGTGAGCGGGGTGCCGTCGGGGTTGAGCCACGCCAGGTCGGCGGGCCGTCCCTCGGCCACCGGGCGGCCGTCGAAGAACTCGGTCTGCCGCAGGGTCGGGTGCACGCGGCGGGCGTTGAGGATCGCCGTCGTCCAGCGCAGCAGGTCGGCGTCCTCCCCGGTGAGGGTCCAGTCGAGCCAGGAGATCTCGTTGTCCTGGTTGTAGGCGTTGTTGTTGCCGTCCTGCGTGCGGCCCATCTCGTCGCCCATGACGATCATCGGCGTGCCCGTCGAGAGCAGCAGCGTGGCGAGCAGGGCGCGGATGCTGCGCAACCGCGCCTCCTGGATCGCCACGTCGTCGGTCGGGCCCTCGACGCCGTGGTTCCAGGAGTTGTTGTTGTCGGTTCCGTCGCGGTTGTCCTCGCCGTTGGCCTCGTTGTGCTTGCGGTCGTAGCTGACCAGGTCGCGCAGCGTGAAGCCGTCGTGAGCGGTGAGGAAGTTCACCGACGCCGCGGGCGACCGGCCGTGGAAGTGGTCCTGCGAGCCGGTGAGCCGCCAGCCCATCTCGGCCGGCGCCTCGCGTCCCGTGCCCCCGCGCAGCCAGAAGCGGCGCACGTCGTCGCGGAAGGTGTCGTTCCACTCCGCCCACGGCGATCCGAACATGCCGACGCGGTAGCCGCCGGGACCGACGTCCCACGGCTCGGCGATGAGCTTGACCTGCCGCAGCACCGGGTCCTGGTGCACGGCTGCCAGGAACGGCGAGCGGTCGTCGACGTCCATGCGCTCGCGCGTGAGCGCGGTGGCGAGATCGAAGCGGAAGCCGTCGACGTGCATCTCCGTGACCCAGTAGCGCAGCGAGTCGAGCACCATGCGCAGGACGTCGAGGTCTCCGACGTCGAGCGTGTTGCCGCAGCCGGTGGTGTCGACGTAGGTGCCGCTGTGCGGGGCGAGCTTGTAGTGGTCGCGCTCGCCGAGGCCGCGGAACATGAGCGACGGACCGTCCGGGCCGCCCTCGCAGGTGTGGTTGTAGACGACGTCGAGGATCACCTCGAGACCTGCGGCGTGCAGCGCTCTCACCATCGACTTGAACTCGGCCACCTGCGCACCCGGCCGCGAGTCGGCGGCGTACGCCGCGTGCGGCGCGAAGAAGCCGAGCGTGGAGTAGCCCCAGTAGTTGTGGACCCCGCGCGCTGACAGCGGCGGCTCGTCGACGAACTGGTGGACCGGCAGCAGCTCGACCGCCGTGACGCCCAGCGACACGAGGTGGTCGATCGCGGCCGGGTGCGCCAGGCCGGCGTAGGTGCCCCGCAGCGCCTCGGGGACGAGCGGGTGGCGCTTGGTGTAGCCCTTCACGTGCATCTCGTAGACGACGGTCTCGCCCCACGAGGTCTCCGGCGGCTCGTCGTCGCCCCAGTCGAACGCGTCGTCGACCACGATCGAGCGGGGCACCGACGGCGCGGAGTCGCGGTCGTCGGGCGTGCCGGGGTCGCCCGGGGTACCCGGCATGAGCACGTCGGACCAGCGGACCTCTCCGTGCACCGCACGGGCGTAGGGGTCCACGAGCAGCTTGGCGGGGTTGAAGCGCAGGCCCGACTGCGGATCCCACGGCCCGTGCGCGCGCAGGCCGTACGCCGTCCCGACCTCGATGCCCGGGAGGAAGCCGTGGTGCACGCCGTGGCTGCGCGCCTCGAGCGGGATGCGCACTTCCTCGCCGGCGATCCAGAGGCATGCCTCGACGAGGTCGGCCGACGGCGCGCGGACGGCGAGGTTGAGCCCTTCAGGGGTCCAGGTGGCGCCGAGCGGCGACGGCGCTCCGGGCGGTCGGACGACGTCGTCCTGGTAGGGCTGCCCGTGGTGGGACGCCGTCATTCCTGTCTCTCCCGAGGTCGGTGCGGCGAGCGCCGCGGGGGACAGTCTGCCCCCACGGACGGCGCAGCGCCCCGCGACCCGGCACAGAACCGCGGGCGCCCGGGACTAGGCTCCACGCGCAGGCGACCGGCGCCGTCGAGGAGGTCCGTGGTGAGCGAGTTCGTGCGGTTCGAGGTGCAGGACGGCGTGGGGACGATCCAGCTCGACCGGCCGCCGATGAACGCGCTGTCGGCGCAGGTGCAGCAGGACATCCGCGGCGCGGCGTTCGAGGCGACGCAGCGGGCCGATGTCCGCGCAGTGGTCGTCTACGGCGGGCCGAAGGTGTTCGCCGCGGGGGCCGACGTCAAGGAGATGGCTGCCTGGTCCTACCAGGAGATGGTCGACCGCTCGGCCGCGCTGCAGGCGTCGTTCACCGCGGTCGCGCGCATCCCGAAGCCCACGATCGCGGCCATCACCGGCTACGCGCTCGGCGGCGGTTGCGAGCTCGCGCTGTGCTGCGACCTGCGCGTCGCCGGCGACAACGCGAAGCTCGGTCAGCCGGAGATCCTGCTCGGCATCATCCCCGGTGCCGGCGGCACCCAGCGGCTGACGCGACTGGTCGGCCCGTCTCGGGCGAAGGAGCTGATCTTCACCGGTCGCTTCGTCGACGCGGAGGAGGCGCTGCGCATCGGTCTCGTCGACCGTGTCGTCGCCCCGGACGACGTCTACTCCAGCGCCTTCGAGCTCGCGCGCCAGCTGGCCAACGGACCGGCGTACGCCCTGCGCGCGGCCAAGGAGGCCATCGACCGCGGTCTCGAGGTCGACCTGGAGACCGGCCTGGAGATCGAGCGGGTGCAGTTCGCCGCGCTGTTCGCCACGCAGGACCGCAGCATCGGCATGCAGTCGTTCATCGAGCACGGGCCGGGCAAGGCCGAGTTCGTCGGCCGCTGACCCGAGGTCAGTAGCGCGGTGCCGGCTTCTTCTGCAGCGCCGCGAGCACCTTCGGGTCCTGGGCATCGAGCCAGCGGGTGAGGTATTCGAACGTCACGAAGTGCACGTCCGGGTACGTCGCGTGCGCGTCGGTCACGAACTGCGTGAGCGCCTTCACGTAGGCGCCGCACGCCCACTCGTTGAAGTGGTTGCCGATGAAGAAGGGCGCCCGGTTGTTGTCGTGCACGGCCTTCAGAGCCTGCATGAGCGACTGGTAGGTCGACGACTGGATCTTGGCGCAGGTCGCCGGCGGCGCGGTGATCTGCCCCTTGTTCTGGACGTAGAGCAGGTTGTAGTCCATCGACAGGTTGGTCTTGTTGTAGCCGACCACGTTGATGCGCTGCAGCGGGAACTCCCACAGCCCGTAGCCGGAGACCTTCTTGGGCCACGTGAGCGTGCCGGTGCGAGAGGCGTCGTAGGCGAACCCGAACTTCTTCCACACCGGGTACATCTGCGACGGCTTGCCGAGCAGGCACGGGGTTCGAGCGCCCTTCCAGACGTCGGCCGTGAACGGCAGCTGCAGCGACGGGTCGGTGTTGGCGTTGATCGTCTTCCAGTCGTCGAGGAAGGTGACCGCCTGGTTGAGCTCGGAGGTCCACTGCGCCGAGCTCCACGTGCCGACGCCCTTGGCGTCGCAGAAGTGGCCGAGGAAGTGGGTGCCGATCTCGTTGCCCTCGTCGTAGGCCTGCGTGATGTCGCGGATCCGCTGCGGGATGAGCGACGCCTGGCCGAAGCCGATGGCCGAGTAGCCGACGGGCTTGCCCGGAGGCCGGTACAGGGTGCGCTTGGCATCGGGCAGCAGGCACAGGCCGGAGAGGAAGAAGGTGAAGTGGGCGTCGTTGTCGCGGGCGAGCTGGAGGTAGTGCTGCCACAGCTCGTGCTTGCACGCGCCGTCGAAGGACAGGACCACGAACTGCGGCGGCTTCTCACCCGCTGCGAGTCGTGTGATGGGAGGGAAGCCCTCGGTCGGCTGCGGGCTGTCGGTCGGCGTGTCGCTCGGCGTGGCCGTGGTCGACGGGCTCGCGCTGCTCTGGCTGCTCGCGCTGGAGGGGGAGGAGCTGCTCGGCGGCGTCGGGCCCGGCCCGCTCGCGGTGGACGACGGGGACTGCAGGTAGGCCACGGCACCACCGGCCGCCACGGCGACCACGAGCGCGCCGGCCGCCAGGATCCGGCCTCGCAAGGGGGTGTCCTCTCGTCGATCGACCTTCCGGCGTGAGCCGGGTCGTGCTTGCCAGTGCCCCCTGCGCGTTCGCGCCCCTGGGTCCTGAGCCTATCCGGACCGCTCGGGCAGGACCGCTCGGCGCGCCGTGACAGGATGCCGGTGTGACGCTCGCCGACGACGAGAGGTTCCCGGACGCCGCTGCCGGCGGTCGCGAGGCGACCGCCGCCGACGTCGCGGCGGCCTGGCGCGACCCGAAGCTCGCCAACGTGCTCTACCACGACTGGGAGGCGAGCACCTACGACGAGAAGTGGTCGATCAGCTACGACGAGCGGTGCATCGACTACGCGCGCGACCGCTTCCAGCACGTGGCAGGCGACGAGGGGTGGCCCTACGGCCGGGCACTCGAGCTCGGCAGCGGTACCGGCTTCTTCCTCCTCAACCTCACTCAGGCCGGCGTCCTCGACGAGGGTCACGTGACCGACCTGTCGCCGCGGATGGTGGAGGTGGCCGTCCGCAACGCCGAGGCGCTGGGCTTCGAGGTCGAGGGCAGGGTCGCCGACGCCGAGTCGATCCCGTACGACGACGACACGTTCGACCTCGTCGTCGGCCACGCGGTGCTCCATCACATCCCCGATCTCGACCAGGCCATGAGCGAGGTGCTGCGCGTGCTGCGCCCCGGCGGCCGGTTCGTCTTCGCCGGGGAACCGACCGAGAAGGGCGACTGGGTCGCGCGGCGGCTGTCGCGCCTGACGTGGTGGACGGCGTCGCGGGTCACCCAGCTGCCGCCGCTGCGCGAGCGCTGGGCCCGGCCGCCGGCCGAGCTCGCCGAGTCGTCCCGGGCCGCCGCGCTCGAGTCCGTCGTCGACATCCACACGTTCGACCCGGACCGGCTCGCCGACCTGTGCCGCCGCGCAGGCGCAGTCGACGTCCGCACGGTCACCGAGGAGCTCGCGGCGTCGTGGTTCGGCTGGCCCGTCCGCACCTTCGAGGCGGCGGTGAAGCCCGGCGCGCTCGGCTGGAACTGGGCCATGTTCGCGTTCCGCGGCTGGCAGCGGCTGTCGTGGCTCGACGAGCACGTCATGTCTCGCTTCGTGCCGGACGAGCTCTTCTACAACGTGAGCGTGACCGGCACGAAGCCGCTCGACTGAGCGGTCGCAGGGCCGTCGCCGTACTCTGACGCCGTGCTTCTCGAGGGGATCGGGTCGGTCGCGCGACGCGTGCGCGGTCTTCCGCCGCGCGACCCGCGCCAGGCGAAGTACGTCACGGCTGCCTCTCTCGGCTGGATGTGGCGCAACCGTGCCTTCACGCCGTGGTACCTG
>JAKOVT010000512.1 GCA_029781935.1 Actinomycetes bacterium
TCGATACCGGGCATGGCGTCCTTGCCGGGGTCGACGATCACGCACTGCTCCCCCGCGCCGGTGGCGACGAGGTAGCAGTTGGTGCCCCACGGACCGGCGGGGAAGCCGACGACGAGCACGGGCGAACGCCTCCTGGGCAGGGTCTCGAGGGCGCCGGAGGGCACGTCCCCGACGCGCGCAGCCTACCGGCCGCCCCGCTGCTCCCCGGAGGCGCGTGCGTCCTTAGACTTCCCTGGCGCGGGCGGGGACCGCCCCGACCGGACGGGAGCGACGTGGCCACCAGCAACAAGCGTCAGCGCGAGCTCGCGCGGGCGAAGTACGAGCGTCAGCAGCAGCGTCGCGTCGCGCGCGAGGCGGCGCAGCGCCGGCGTACCCGGGTCGTGGCCGGCATCACCGGCCTGGCCGTCGTCGCCGTGGCGCTGGGGCTGTGGTGGTACTCCCAGCGCGACAGCGGCACGCCTGCCGCCAGCCCGACCGCGCAGCCCGTCGCCGGGTGCACCACGCCGCCGGACCCGACCGAGAAGACCCAGACCTGGACGTCGGTCCCGACCGCCACCAAACCCGCGGCGCAGATCACGCTCTCCACCAACTGCGGCGACGTCGTCATCAAGACCCTGCCCGCGAAGGCGCCCAAGACGGTCCAGTCGATCACCTTCCTCACCCAGCAGGGCTACTACACCGACTCCGACTGCTTCCGGCTGACCACGTCCGGGCTGTTCGTCTTCCAGTGCGGCAGCCCGACCAACAACGGCCAGGGCGGCCCGGGCTATCAGATCCCCGATGAGAACCTGCCCACGGCGAAGGGTCAGGACGGCTACCCCGCGGGCACCGTCGCGATGGCCAACAGCGGCAAGAACACGAACGGCTCCCAGTTCTTCCTCGTGTACCAGGACGGCACAAAGCTGGGGCCTGACTACACGATCTGGGGCACAGTGGTGTCCGGTCTCGACGTGCTCCAGAAGGTCGCGGCCGCAGGAGTCCAGGGCGGCACGACCGACGGTGCGCCGGTCCAGCAGCTCGTCATCACGAAGGCCACGGCCGGCTGACGCCGGACGTGCTGAGGAGTGAACCGCATGTCCGACCACCCCGAGGTCCCCACGGCCGACCAGCCCGACGAGACCACCCCGACCGCGACGGCCGACGACGCCACGAGCGCCGCCACCGCCGCGGAGCCGAGCACCGCCGCGGCCCCGGCGGAGCCGCCCGCCGACGAGCCGATGGCCGACGAGCCGATGGCCGACGAGGCCGAGGTTCCCGGCGTCCCCCAGACCGAGACCGCCCGCACGGCCGACGAGGCGGCCGCAGTCGACGCGGCGCGCGTCCAGGACGCGGGCGTCGAGGACGCGGTCGTCGGTGACCCGGTCGTCGAGGAGTCCGCGCCGATCGCGGACGGCACGCCCGCGGAGCCCACCTCGGACGTCCTGCCGGCCGAGGACGGCGCCGCGTCCGAACCTGCCGCGCCGACTCCGGAGCCCGACGTCGTCCCGCCCGCTGCCGAGGCACCGGTCGCCCCGGTCTCCGAGGAGCCCGCAGCAGCCGACGAGCCCGCAGCAGCCGAGTCGGCGCCGGCTGCGCCCGCACCGGCCGTTCCGCGGCCCGGGCCGCGCCCGAGCCCGGCGAGCCTGGCGGGCCTGTCGCGGCCTGCGCCCCCGCGTCCCGTGGCCGGCGCGACCGCGCCCGAGCCCGCGGCCGAGCCGCCGTCGGACTCGCACACCTTCGGCCGCGTCGACGACGACGGCACCGTCCACGTCCGGCTCGCCGACGGCTCCGAGACGCCGGTCGGCCAGTTCGCGGCCGGCACCCCGCAGGAGGGTCTGGCCTTCTACGTCCGCAAGTACGACGACCTGTCCGTCGAGGTCGACCTCGCCGCGCGCCGCCTGGCCGAGGGCAAGGCGACGCCCGAGCAGGCCGCCGTTGTCGTGAAGCGGGTCCGGGAGTCGCTGGAGTCGCCGTCGATGGTGGGCGACCTCGCCTCGCTCACCGCGCGGGTCGACGCCCTCGATGCGCTCGTCGTCGAGAAGCGCACGGCTGCGCAGGAGGCGCGTGCGGCGGCGAAGGCCGCGGCGCTCGCCGCACGCGAGGCGATCGTCACCGAGGCCGAGCAGCTGGCCGAGTCGACCCAGTGGAAGGCCACCGGCGACCGGTTCAAGGCTCTGCTCGAGGAGTGGAAGGGCGCGCCGCGCGCCGACCGCACCAGCGAGCAGGCGCTGTGGAAGCGGTTCAGCCACGCGCGGTCGCAGTTCGACAAGCATCGCCGCCAGTACTTCGCCCGGCTCGACGCCGAGCGCTCCGAGGCCAAGCAGGTCAAGGAGGCGCTCGTCGCCGAGGCGGAGAGCCTGCAGGCCTCCACCGACTGGGGCGCGACAGCGGGCGCCTACCGCGACCTGATGTCGCGCTGGAAGGCGTCCGGTCGCGCGGGCAAGTCCGACGAGGACGCCCTCTGGGCGCGGTTCCGCGCCGCGCAGGACGCCTTCTTCGCCGCCCGCAACGCCGCGCTGGGCGAGCGCGACGCCGGGTTCGCCGAGAACCTCCGGGCCAAGGAGGCGCTGCTCGCCGAGGCCGAGGCCATCGACACCCGCGACCTCAAGGGCGCGAAGGCCGCGCTGCGCGGGATCCAGGAGCGCTGGGAGAAGATCGGCCACGTCGCCCGCGGCGACAAGGAGCGCATCGAGGGTCGGCTGCGTCGGGTCGAGGACGCCGTGCGCCGCGGCGAGCAGGAGCAGTGGCGCCGTACGAATCCCGAGGCGAAGGCGCGCGCCGATGCCACGGTCGCCCAGTTCCGCGCCTCCCTCGAGAAGATCGAGAAGGAGCGCGACGCCGCCACCGCGGCGGGCGACACCAAGAAGGCGGCCGACGCCGAGTCCCGCATCACGACGACGCAGGCCCTCCTCGAAGCCGCCGAGCGCGCCGCCGAGGAGTTCAGCGGCTGAGGCCGAGAGGGACGGAGGCCGTCGTGCTGCAGTCGTCGCACGCGGTGGCCTTCCTGCCCTCCACCGACCTCGCGCGCTCCGAGCGGTTCTTCGTGGACGTGCTCGGGCTCGCGGTCGTGTCGCGCTCGGACTTCGCGTGCGTGCTCGAGCTCGACGGTGCCACGCTGCGCGTCACGAAGGTCGACGACCTCCGGCCCCAGCCGTTCACCGTCCTCGGCTGGGTCGTCGACGACGTACGGCCGATGCTGGCCAGCCTGCGTGCGCACGGCGTCGAGCCCCGGCTCTACGACGGGATGGCCCAGGACGACGACGGCGTCTGGACCGCACCCGGCGGTGAGCACATCGCCTGGTTCCCCGACCCGGACGGCAACGTCCTGTCCCTCACCGGCCCACCGACATCGAGGGGGAACCCGACCCGCTCCACCGACCGACGGTGAGGAGACCGATCGCGAAGGTCTCACCGGGCCGCCGAAGCGAGATCAGTACCCCGACCCCGCTCGGTCGGGCCCCTCGTGCCCGAGGCGTCCCCGAGAGCGCCCCCGAGCGGCCCGACCGAGCTCGCGTCGCAGTCGCGAGAGGAGGGGTGCGCCGACGCGACCGAGCGCAGCGAGGGAGCTCGGAGGCGCCAGGGATCAGACGCGGTAGGCGTCGTAGACGCCTTCGACGGCGCGGACGGCCTTGAGGACGCTGCCGAGGTGGGTGGCGTCGGCCATCTCGAAGGTGAACTTCGAGATGGCGATGCGGTCGCGGGTGGTGCTCACCGACGCCGACAGGATGTTGACGTGCTGGTCGGACAGGGCGCGTGTGACGTCGGACAGCAGCCGCGACCGGTCGAGAGCCTCCACCTGGATGTTGACGAGGAACACGCTGGTGGCCCGCGGTGCCCAGGTGACCGGGACGATGCGATCGGGTTCCTTGCGCAGCGACGCCACGTTGACGCAGTCGAGGCGGTGCACCGACACCCCGTGCCCGCGGGTGACGAAACCGAGGACGTCGTCGCCCGGCACCGGCGTGCAGCAGCGGGCCAGCTTCACCCAGACGTCGTCGTCGCCGTCGACCACGATGCCCGGGTCGCCCTGGGGGCGCGCCCGGCCGGCCGACACGCGCGCCGGCGTGGCGACCTCGGCGAGATCCTCGCTGGCGCCGTCGGCACCGCCGTGCGCGGCCATGATGCGCTGGACGACGCTGGCGGCCGACACCCGGTTCTCGCCGATGGCGACGTAGAGCGCGGTGACGTCGGGGTAGTGCAGGTCGGCGAGCATCGCCTGCAACGCGCTGTCGGTGAGCAGGCGGTGCAGCGGCAGGCCCGCCTTGCGCATGGCCCGCGTGAGCGACTCCTTGCCGCTCTCCACCGCCTCCTCGCGGCGCTCCTTGGAGAACCAGGCCTTGATCTTGGAGCGGGCGCGCGGGCTGCTGACGAAGGTGAGCCAGTCGCGCGACGGGCCGGCGTTCTCGGCCTTCGAGGTGAAGAC
>JAKOVT010000513.1 GCA_029781935.1 Actinomycetes bacterium
TCCTACACTCGAGCCCATGGCCACGGCAGCCCGGCGCGGGCGCTCCTCCACGGGGACGCCGCGCGAGGCCTCGCACCTGGCCGACCCGGCCGACTGCGACCCGTCGGCCTGCCCCTGCGACGACGGAGCGTGCGCCTTGTCCCGATACGTCCGCGCGACGGAGGCGGCCCAGGGCGACGACGGCCATCGCACGCTCGAGGCGACCGAGCAGGCGGTCGCGGACCGTCTCGCGGGCCTCGAGGTGGACATGACCGCGATGGCCGCGGTGTCCAACATCTACCGCGCCGCGAACGCCGTGCGGAACCACGTCGAACGCACCGTGCTGGCCCCGCACGACCTGACCTGGACCGGCTGGGTCGTGCTCTGGGTGATCTGGATCTGGGGCGACATCGAGAGCCGCCACGTCGCGGCCGAGGCCGGCATCTCGAAGGGCACGCTCACCGGCGTCGTCAGCACCTTGATGGACCGTGGTCTGGTCAGGCGCCGCGTGCACCCCGACGATGCCCGTCGCGTGCTGCTGTCGTTGTCGCCCAAGGGCCAGCGGCTGATGGCCGAGGTCTTCCCCGAGTTCAACGCCGTCGAGGCCCACGTGACAGCGACCCTCGCGGAGAAGGACATGCTGCAGATGGCCCGATCGCTGCGCGCCGTCGTGAAGCAGGCCGAGAGCTCCTGAGGCTCAGGACCGAGCCGCCTCGACCAGACCGCGGAACACCGCCAGCTGCACGGGGTCCGAGTCGGCCGTGTCCTCCGGGTGCCACTGCACTCCGAGGAACCAGCCGTCGTGCCCGTCGAGCTCGATGGCCTCGGGGGTGCCGTCCTCGGCGCGCGCGACGACGTGCAGGCCGTCACCGAGCCGCTCCAGCGCCTGGTGGTGGTAGCAGGACGCCGTGACGCTCGTGCCGACGGCATCGGCGAGGCGGGACCCGGCGTCGACCGTCACCTCGTGCACGACATGGCGGTGCGGGTCGTCCATGTGCTGGCGCAGGTCGCCGCCGCGCAGCACGTTGACCACCTGCGTGCCGCGGCAGACCGCGAGGAGCGGTACGCCGGCCCGGAGGGCCCACTCGGCGACCGCGAGGTCGAACGCGTCCTGCTCGTGGTCGACGTCGTAGACGGCGTCGTGCTCGACCTGCTGGCCGTAGCGCTCAGGGGACAGGTCGCCGCCGCCGGGGAGGAGCACGGCGTCGGCGAACCGGAGCCGGTCGGCCACCTGGTCGGGCGTCACGGAGCCGTCGGGCGCCCAGGGGTGCACGGTGACCGGCTCGCCGCCGGCGCGCAGGACGGCGTCGGACAGCGCACGGGCGGTGACGACGGCGCGGTAGCGCAAGGCGCTCGCCGATGCCGAGAAGCGGCCCGGGATCACCACGATCGGAGTTCGCGACATGTCTTGACGGCCCTCTCCGACGGCAATACGTTTGGCTCCGAACGATATCGGAGTCGTGGCAGGTCGGCCACCCCTCGTCCACCCACGGAGGACTGGCGCATGGCGTTCGCGGAGGTGGCCGGGGTCCCGGTCGACACCCGGCACTGGATCGGTGGCCGTCGGGTCGAGAGCGCCGACACCTTCGAGGACGTGTCCCCGCTCGACGGGCAGGTCATCGCTCATGTGAGTCGCGGCGGACAGGCCGAGGTCGACGCCGCCGTGGCTGCCGCGAAGGCCGCCTTCCCCGCATGGGCGGCGCTGCCTGTGGCCGAGCGCTCGGCCATCCTGCTGCGTGTCGCCGAGGGCATCGAGTCGCGCATCGAGGACCTCGCCCAGGTGGAGACCCGCGACAACGGCTCGCTGCTGCGCTCGCATCGCCGCGGCGTCATGCCGCGCGTGGCCATGAACATCCGCTTCTTCGCCGAGTACGCCGTCGAGAAGCTCTCGCACCCCGACTTCGACACGCGCGGCCACCGCAACCACGTGACGTGGGACCCGGCGGGCGTGACGGCGATCGTCACGCCGTGGAACGCGCCGCTCATGCTGGCGACCTGGCGCATCGGGCCCGCGCTCGCGGCCGGCAACACCGTCGTGGCCAAGCCGCCGGAGTGGGCGCCGCTCACGGCCTCGCTGTTCGCCGACATCGCCCACGAGGCAGGTCTCCCGGCGGGCGTCTTCAACGTCGTGCAAGGTCTCGGCGTGGAGGCGGGGGCACCGCTCGTGGCGCACCCGGACGTGCGCCGGGTCTGCTTCACCGGGTCGGTGCCGACCTCGATCAAGATCGGTGAGGCAGCCGCCCGCAACGTCACGCCGGTCAGCTTCGAGCTCGGCGGCAAGTCTCCGCTGCTCGTCTTCGACGACGCCGACCTCGACCTCGCCGTCGACCTCGCGGTCGAGCAGTTCGACAACTCGGGGCAGGTCTGCCTCGCCGCGGTCCGCATGCTGGTGCAGGACGGCGTCTACGACGAGTTCCGCAGCCGCTTCCTGGAGCGGGCGTCGCAGATCGTGCAGGGCGACTCCCGCGACGAGGCGACCGACATCGGGCCGCTGGTCAGCCGGCAGCACTTCGAGCGCGTCGACGGCTTCGTGAAGCGCGCGATCGCCGAGGGAGCCCAGGTGGTCCTCGGGGGTGGCCCGAACGACGACCTCAACAACGCCACCGGCGGCTTCTTCTACCAGCCGACGGTCTTCGAGGGTGTCGACCGCTCCATGGAGATCGCCTGCGACGAGGTCTTCGGCCCGGTCCTCACGCTGCAGCGCTTCTCGACGGAGGAGGACGGCGTACGGATGGCCAACGACACCGACTACGGCCTCGCCGCGACCCTCGTGACCGGCAGCCAGGAGCGGGCGGAGCGGGTGTCGTCGCAGCTGCGCGCCGGCACCGTCTGGATCAACTGCTTCTTCGTGCGCGACCTGTCGGCCCCCTTCGGTGGCAGCGGCCGGAGCGGCATCGGTCGCGAGGGCGGCGTCTGGTCGTTCGACTTCTACTGCGACGTCAAGAACTCGGTGTTCGCACCGAAGGGATGGAGCTGACATGGGCGAGGTCGTCGGTGCGGGCCTGCTCTCGCACGTCCCCACGATCATGCTTCCGCTGGAGACGCGCCTCGAGCTCAACGAGGGCAAGGAGATCTCCCTCGTCCCGGCGCTGCACCAGCTGCGCGCCGAGAAGTTCGAGCAGCTCGACTACGACACGGTGATCGTGCTCGACTCGCACTGGTTCACGACCGTGGAGTTCGTCGTCACGTCGCAGGACATCCGGGCGGGGCTCTTCACCGCCGAGGAGCTGCCGCGGGGCATGTGCCGCATCCCCTACGAGTGGCGCGGCGACCGGGAGCTCGCCGAGGCCATCGCCGCCGAGGGCGAGCCCGCGGGCACCTGGATCACGGCGATCGACGACCCCTACCTCCCGCTCTACTACCCCTCGGTCAACCTCTGGACGTACCTGGGCAAGGGCCTCGACAAGCAGTGGATCTCGGTCTCGGTGTGCCAGACCGGCGAGACCGACGACTTCCTGAGGGTGGGTCGCGCGATCCGGGCCGCGATCGAGCGCACCGACCGCAAGGTGATCCTGATCGCGACGGGCTCGCTCTCGCACACGTTCTACAAGCTCAAGGAGCTGCGCAAGCACGAGGCGAGCGACCCCTCGCACATCATCAGCCAGCGGGCGCGCGACATGGACCACGAGCGACTGGCCTGGTTCTTCGACGGCCGTCACGACCGCGTGCTCGAGACCATGCCCGAGTTCCTCACGGTGCGTCCCGAAGGCATGTTCGCCCACTACCTGATGATGGCCGCAGCCCTGGGGGAGAGCGACTTCAGCGCCCCCGGCGTCCAGTACGGCGACTACGAGAACTCCGTCGGCACCAGCCAGGTGCACGTGTGGTTCGACCGCCCCGAGGCCGGCTGGACCGCCCCCCGCGCCTGACCCACCCGCTCTGGATGGTCCAGAGGCCGCTCTACGTGCCGTTGAGGCATCCAGTACGACGAGGAGAGCCCGTGACCGAGTACCGCCGCATCCTGCTCGAGGGCGCGCCCGTCCAGGTCGTGCGCCACGGCGACACCCTGGTCGCGGGCGACGGTCGCGAGGTGGGCATCGACGACGCCGTGCACCTGCCGCCGGTCGAGCCGACGAAGATCGTCTGCGTCCACCTCAACTACGACAGCCGCACGAAGGAGTTCATGACGAAGCTCCCCGCGGCGCCGACGTACTTCCACAAGCCGATCACGGCGCTCAACAGCCACAAGGGCGCGGTCGTACGCCCGCAGGGCTGCAAGTGGCTCAACTACGAGGGCGAGATCGTCATCGTGATCGGGCGCACCGCTCGCAACATCTCGCCGCAGGAGGCGGGGGACTACATCGCGGGCTACACGGTCGGGAACGACTACGGCCTGCACGACTTCCGCGACACCGACGCCGGCTCCATGCTGCGCGTGAAGGGCGCCGACACCCTCGCCCCGATCGGCCCCGGCCTCGTGACCGGCTGGGACTTCCGCAACAAGGGCATCCAGACCCGCGTGAACGGCGTCGTGAAGCAGGACGCCACCACCGCGGAGATGGAGTGGGACATGCACTACCTCGTCGCCGACATCGCCCGGACGATCACGCTGGTCCCCGGCGACATCCTCTTCTCCGGCACGCCCGCGTTCTCGCGCACGGTATACCCGGGCGACGTCGTCGAGGTGGAGGTCGAGGGCCTCGGCACGCTGTCGAACACGATCGTCGAGGGACCCACGCCGATCCGCTCCGACGTCGGCGCGCAGCCGACCGAGAGCGAGGAGGTCATCTCCACGGCGCAGGGTGGCGACTGGGAGTTCCGCGGCATCCGGACCCCGTCCAAGGACCTCTACCCCTCCACCGTGGACGAGAAGTCCTGACCCACTCCGTACTGGAGGCCTCAGAGGTACCTATGAGTACCTCTCAGCCATCCAGATGGGGATGGGTAGCCTGCGGGCATGCATGAGGGGCTGCCGTTCGACCCGATCGCGGAGGCGCACCGGCAGTGGGTCGAGCACGGGTGGGGCGACGCCGCCGACGGCATGGCGGCCGTCACCTCGCTGATGCGCGCCCACCAGATCGCGGTGTCGCGGGCCGAGGCGGTGGTCCGTCCCTTCGGGATCACGTTCGCGCGGTACGAGACGCTCATGCTGCTCTACTTCTCGCGCCGCGGCGCCCTGCCGATGAGCGTGCTGGGCTCGCGGCTGCAGGTGCACCAGACCAGCGTGACCAACGCGGTCGACCGGCTCGAGTCCGCGGGACTCGTCGTACGCCGCCCGCATCCCGACGACCGCCGCTCGACCCTGGTCGAGATCACGCCGGCGGGCCGCGAGCTCGCCGAGCGGGTCACCGCCGAGCTCAACACCCGGGTCTTCACCGACCCCGGTCTCTCGGCGTCGGCCATGACCAAGCTGGTCGCAGTCCTGCGCGCCTACCGCAAGGACGCGGGCGACTTCTAGCCGACCGTCGTGCGAACTCCGGCAGAACCATCCTGATCGGCGGGTGCGTATCCGGGTCGCGGTGGCAGGGTGGGAGCGGGGCGCCGTGCGGCGCCCGACGACCGACCCGGGAGGCCCCGCATGCTGCACGAGAAGGACGCTGTCCGCGAACGTCTCGACGACGACGTCTTCGCCTCCACCGACCTTGCCCGAGCCCTCCCGAAGTACCGGTTCCCGGAGACCGAGCAGGACCCGCGCCACGCCTACCAGGTGGTGAGCGACGAGCTCCTCCTCGACGGCAACTCGCGCCAGAACCTCGCGACGTTCTGCCAGACCTGGCTCGAGCCCGAGGTGCACCGGCTCATGGACCTGGCGATCGACAAGAACATGATCGACAAGGACGAGTACCCGCAGACCGCCGAGCTCGAGGCCCGCTGCGTGCACATGCTCGCCGACCTCTGGAACTCGCCCGACGCCGCGAACACGCTGGGCACGTCGACCACGGGGTCCAGCGAGGCGGCGATGCTCGGCGGGATGGCGCTGCTGTGGAAGTGGCGCGAGCGCCGCCGCGCCGAGGGCAAGCCCATCGACAACCCCAACTTCGTCACCGGGCCGGTGCAGATCTGCTGGCACAAGTTCGCGCGCTACTGGGGTGTGGAGCACCGGGAGATCCCGATGGAGGGCGACCGGCTCATCATGACGCCGGAGGAGGTGCTCTCCCGCGTCGACGAGAACACCATCGGCGTCGTCCCGACCCTCGGCGTCACCTACACCTGCCAGTACGAGCCGGTGGCCGACGTCGCGGCGGCGCTCGACCGCCTTCAGGCGGAGACCGGTCTCGACGTACCGATGCACGTCGACGGCGCGAGCGGCGGCTTCCTGGCACCGTTCCACGAGCCCGACCTGGTGTGGGACTTCCGGCTGCCGCGGGTGAAGTCGATCAACACCTCCGGGCACAAGTTCGGCCTCGCGCCGCTGGGTGTCGGCTGGGTGATCTGGCGCGACGCCGACGAGCTGCCCGAGGACCTCATCTTCAACGTGAACTACCTCGGCGGGAACATGCCGACGTTCGCGCTGAACTTCTCCCGCCCCGGCGGCCAGATCGTGGCGCAGTACTACAACTTCCTCCGGCTGGGACGCGAGGGGTACGCCCGCATCCACCAGGCCTGCTACGACACCGCGGCCTTTGTGGCCGACCAGATCTCCGCGATGGGCCCGTTCGACGTGATCTACGACGGCCGCGGCGGAATCCCCGCCACCGCGTGGAAGCTGCGCGAGGGCGTCGACCACGGGTTCACGTTGTTCGACCTCGCCGACCGGCTGCGCGCCTACGGCTGGCAGGTGCCGGCGTACACGTTGCCGGAGAACCGCACCGATCTCGCGATCCAGCGCATCCTGGTCCGCCACGACGTGAGCCGCGACCTCGCGACGCTGCTGGTGGAGGACATGAAGCGCGCCCTCGAGCACCTCGACAAGCACCCCGCGACGAACCCCCTCACGAGCGCCGAGGCCAGCGGCTTCTCCCACTGACCCGTTTCCCCCGGTCTCACTCGGCGACGTGCCCACCAGGCGCGCTCTGGTGGGCACTTCGCCGAGTGAGACCGGGCTGGGGTGGGTCAGGAGCGGCCGCGGAGGCGCTCGGTCTGGCGGCGCTCGCGCTTGGTGGGGCGGCCCGACCCGCGCTCCCGGACGGGTACGGCGGGCCGCTCCTCCTTCGGCGGCGGAGGAGGCGTGAGGTCGTCGTACTGCTCCGCGGCGACGGTGGCGCTCACCCGCTTCTCGAGCAGACCGCGCACGACGAGCACCCGCTCGCCCGCGGGGGTCAGGGCGCGCACGGTGTCGCCCGGCTTCACGTGCTGCGCCGGCTTGGCGCTCGCGCCGTTGACCTTCACGTGGCCCGCCTTGCACGCCGTGCTCGCAGCCGACCGGGTCGGGTAGACGCGCACGGCCCAGGTCCAGGCGTCGACGCGGACGCTCTCCCCGGCAGCCACGGCACCACCCTAGGAGCACCGCCCGGCGAGACCGCCCCTACGCTGACGGCGCGGCGGGAGCACGACGAGCGGTGGAGGCAGCGGTGGCACGGGTCGCGTTCGTGGGACTGGGCGTCATGGGTGCTCCGATGGCGGGGCACCTCGTCTCTTCCGGTCACGAGGTGACCGTGTGGAACCGCGGCGCGGAGCGCGCGGCGGCGTGGGGCGCCGAGCATCCGTCCGCCACGGTGGCCGCCACGGCCGCGCAGGCCGCTGCGGCGGCCGACGTCGTCCTCATGTGCGTCGGGGACGACGCCTCGGTGCTCGAGGTCGTCGCCGGTCCCGAGGGGGTCCTCGACGGCGCGGCGGCCGGCACCCTCGTGGTCGACCACACCACCGTCGCGGCGAGCACCGCGCGCGCCGCGCACGCCACCTGCGCCGAGCGTGGCGTGCGCTTCCTCGACGCGCCGGTGTCCGGCGGCCAGGCGGGAGCCGTGAACGGGTCGCTCACGATCATGGTCGGCGGCGCGCAGGCCGACTACGCCGTCGCCGAGCCGGTGATCTCGGCGTACGCCGCGAAGAGCAGGCTCCTCGGCGCGGTCGGCGCCGGCCAGCTGGCCAAGATGGTCAACCAGATCTGCATCGCCGGAGTGGTGCAGGGCCTGGCCGAGGGCGTGGCCTTCGCGAGGCTCACGGGCCAGGATCTCGACGCCGTGTTCGACACGATCGGCGCGGGCGCCGCCGGGTCGTGGCAGATGGCCAACCGCCACACGACGATGGCGGCCGACGAGTTCGAGTTCGGCTTCGCCGTCGAGCACATGCGCAAGGACCTCGGCAACACCCTCGCCGAGGGGCGGGCCGTCGGCGCGTCGCTCCCGCTCACGGCGCTCGTCGACCAGTTCTACGCCGAGATCGAGGCAGCCGGCGGGCGCCGGTGGGACACCTCGAGCCTGGTGACCCGGCTCCCGCGAACGTCACACTCCTCGCCGCGACCCTGAGGCCGCGGACGCCTACGCTCGCGACGAGGGAGGTGCGCACATGAGCGGTCGCAGGCCGGTCGGGCCGGTCGACACGCTGTGGCTGCGTGCCGACCACCCCACCAACCTCATGGTCATCGACTCGATGCTGTGGGTGGAGGGCCGCGTCGATGTCCCCCGTCTCGAGGCGGTCATCCAGCGCCGGATGATCGACCGCTACCCGGTGTTCCACCAGCGCCTGGCCCCCGACTCGACCCTGGTCCTCCCCAACCAGTGGGAGGACGACCCGGAGTTCTCGCTCGCCCACCACATCCGCGTCGTGGAGCTCGACGAGCCCGGGGACGACGCCGTCCTCGCGGCGTACGTCGAGTCGCAGATGCACCTGCCGTTCGACCGTGCCCACCCGCTCTGGGAGATCCACGTCCTGCAGGGGCACCGCCACGGCGCCGCCGTGTTCGCCCGGTTCCACCACGCGCTCGCCGACGGCATCGCCCTCGTGGCGGTACTCCTGTCGCTCACCGACGAGGAGCCCGACGGCGACCTCGTCGAGATCGACCACCCCGAGCGCGCGGCGATCACGCGGCTGAGCATCCCGGGGCTCGACAGCGTCGGCCGCCTCGCCGGTCAGGCCGCGAGCCTGGTCCGGCCGTCGGTGATCCGTGACGCCGCGGTGCTCACGCGGCAGACGCTCCACGTGGCCGACAAGCTGCTGCTCTCGTCGCTGCCGGAGAGCCCGCTGGCGGGCGAGCCCGGCATCGAGAAGCGCGCGGTGTGGTCGCAGTCGCACGACCTGCCGCAGATCAAACGGATCGGCCGCGGGTCCGACGCGACCGTCAACGACGTCCTGGTCGCCGCGGTCTCGGGCGCCATCGGCGACTACGCCGAGAGCAAGGGCGTGCCGCGCCACGACATCACCACGATGGTGCCGGTGAACATGCGCGACCTCACCAAGCCGCTGCCGCGCGAGCTGGGCAACCGCTTCGCCCTGGCGATGCTGCCGCTGCCCTCCGGGATCGGTCCGGTGCAGGAGCGGCTGGCCGCGAGCAAGGCGCGCATGGATGCGATCAAGTCCTCGCCGGAGGCGATGATCACCTACGGCATCATCACCGCGATCGGCATGACCCAGCGTGTGGTCGAGGACCTCATGGTCGCCTTCTTCTCGAGCAAGGCGATCGGGGTCACCACCAACGTCAAGGGCCCGCGCACCACCCGCTACGTCGCCGGCAGCCGCATCACGGGCGCACTGGGCTGGGTCCCGGGTTCGGGCAACCAGACCCTCGGTGTCTGCATCTTCAGCTACGACGACACCGTCCGGGTCGGCTTCAAGTCCGACGCCACCGTGCTGCCCGACCCCGAGCTGCTGGTCTCGGCCTTCGACGCGGGCCTCGACGAGCTCGCTGCCGCGGCGCGCTGAGCCCCGACGCACGAGAGCCCGACGCACGAGAGCCCGACGCACGAGAGCCCGACGCACGAGAGCCCCGTCGAGGGGCGACGGGGCTCGGTGCGGGGGGACGGTCGGGCTCGGGAGCTGCGGGTCAGCGGGAGTCGGGGCCGGCGGGCCACCAGCCCGCTGCGGGACGCGCGGACTCGGCGCGGGCGTCGGACGAGTCCTTCGAGAACAGCGGCGTCGCGAGCAGGAACGCGGAGACGACGGCGAGGAGCAGGATCTCCATGCGGAGCACCTCCTCCCACGCGGTACGACGGCAGTTGACGCTGTGAGCGTGCCCGCCGACGCTCGCGCGGAAACGGGAGGTCGTGCACGTCACACCGTTGTATCGGCCGCGGCGGGCGGTCGACTGCACGTCGTGCGCGTCACAGGTGCGGCATGACCTCCGCCGCGACGAGCTCGAGGTGCTCGAGGTCGGCGAGGTCGAGCACCTGCAGGTAGAGACGCTCGGCCCCGGCGTCGCGGAACGACAGCGCCTTGGCGACGACCTCGTCCGGGGTGCCCGCGAGCCCGTTCTCCCGCAGCTCGTCGACCTCGCGTCCGATCGCCGCGGCACGCCCGGCCACCTCGGTCTCGTCGCGCCCGCAGCAGAGCACCTGCGCGGCGGAGAGCAGGAGCGACGACGGGTCGCGGCCGGCGTCGGCGCACGCGGCTCGGCCGCGCGCCCAGGCGTCGGCGGTGTCGGCGAGGGACCGGAACGGGACGTTGTACTCGGCCGCGAAGCGGGCCGCGAGCTGCGGCGTACGACGCGGACCGCCGCCGCCCACGATCACGGGCAGCGGACGCTGCACGGGCTTGGGCAGCGCGGGGGAGCCGGTCAGCGCGTAGTGCGCACCGTCGAAGTCGAACGAGGCGCCGACCGGGGTGGACCACAGGCCGGTCACGATCTCCAGCTGCTCCTCGAGGCGGTCGAAGCGCTCACCGAGCGGGGGGAAGGGGATGCCGTACGCCGCGTGCTCCTGCTCGTACCAGCCCGATCCGAGGCCGAGCTCGACGCGGCCCCCGCTCATCTGGTCGACCTGCGCGACGGCGATGGCCAGCGGTCCGGGCAGCCGGAACGTGCCGGCGGTCACCAGGGTCCCGAGCCGGATCGTGGTGGTGTCGCGGGCCAGTCCGGCCAGGGTGATCCAGGCATCCGTCGGTCCGGGCAGCCCGTCGCCGTCACCCATGACGAGGTAGTGGTCGGACCGGAAGAACGCGCCGAAGCCGAGCCGTTCGGCGGCGAGCGCCACGCGGAGGAGGTCGTCGTAGGTCGCGCCCTGCTGAGGCTCGGTGAAGATGCGCAGCTCCATGGCCTCGACCCTAGGCGAGGGACCGGCCGCGCGACTGATTTTG
The DNA here is from genome assembly GCA_029781935.1 of Actinomycetes bacterium. Lineage (GTDB taxonomy): Bacteria > Actinomycetota > Actinomycetes > S36-B12 > CAIYMF01 > Longivirga. The sequence continues at coordinate 11,086 of JAKOVT010000513.1, forward strand.
ACCGGTTCCAGAAAAGGCGGATACCCTCGTGGCGTGAGCATCGGAGCCGAGGAGCTGCTGAGGGGCGCGGCGTTGCGTGTCACCCGGCCCCGGCTCGCCGTGCTCGACGCTGTCGAGGCCCACCCGCACAGCGACACCGACACCCTCGTGCGCGCCGTCCGCGAGGAGCAGCCCGACGTCTCCACGCAGGCCGTCTACGACGTGCTCCGCGCGCTGACGGTCGCGGGTCTCGTGCGCCGGATCGAGCCGGCCGGGTCCGTGGCCCGCTACGAGGCGCGCGTGGGCGACAACCACCACCATGTGGTGTGCCGCGGGTGCGGCGCGATCGCCGACGTCGACTGCGCCGTCGACTACCGGCCCTGCCTCGTGGCCTCCGACGACCACGGCTTCGTCATCGACGAGGCCGAGGTCACCTACTGGGGCATCTGCCCCGCCTGCGCGGCCCCCCCGCTCGACTGAGCCGGGCTGGGCCCTGGCCCGGTCGACCCAGGCTCGGTCGACCCAGGCTCGGTCGACCCAGGCCCGGTCGACCCAGGCTCGGTCAACCCAGGCTCGGACACGCCTGGGCCAGGCCCAGGTTCACGGCGAGCTGCGCCTTGAGGATGCCGGCGACCCCGCCCGTCTGCTGCTGGTAGGCGTCGAGGTCGGCCTGGGTGGGACTCCCGGCGGCGAGCGCCTTCACGGACTCGTTGGCGGCCGTGATCGTGGCCAGGCCGTCCGCGGCGGCGCCGGTGAGGAACGTCATCTTGGCCAGGATCGCGCCGAACGACTCGGGGCTGTAGCTCCCGATCGAGCCGGACGTGACTCCCTTGAGCGTGTCGAGGTCGCGCACCTGCGCCAGCAGCTGGGTGCCGACGATGAACGCACCGAGGTCCTCCTTGGTGAGGGCCGAGCAGTCGGCGGCGCCGCCGCCCGAGGGCTCGGTGCTCGCGGTGGACGACGAGGAGTCGCCGCCCGAGGACGCGCTCGACGCGGCGTTCGAGGACCTCGAGATCGTCGCCTGCGAACCGGCACCGCAGCCGGCGAGGGCGAGGACGAGCAGGGAGCAGACCAGGGCTCTGCGCATGCCCGGAACCTAGACCCGCCCGGATCGGCCTGTCACGCGTCTGTCGCGCACCTGACGCGGGCTCAGGTCGGCGGCGGGAGGTAGTCCTGCAGCGCCGCGACCCGGAGCCCCTGGTTCGCGGCCGCATCGAGGACGACCGGAAGGTCGGCGGCGAGGCCGGGACGCCAGTGGATGAGCACGATGTCGCCGGGACGCAGCCGCGAGCCCTCGGCGTAGCGCAGGACGCGGTGGGGGAGCGACACGTCCCAGAGGACGAGCGCGGTCATGCCGCAGTCCTTCGCCGCGCGGCGCGTGGTCTGCGAGTAGTCGCCGTAGGGCGGGCGGAACAGCCAGGGCCGCGTGCCGTACCACGTGCCGAGCTGGTCGGCCGCGCCGCAGATCTCGTGCTTCTGCCGCTCGTAGGAGTAGTGCGAGAGGAACGGGTGGCTGATCGAGTGGTCCTGGACGGTCTGGCCGGTCGCGTCCTGCACGGAGCTGAAGTACTCGTGGTCGCTGCCGAGGGCGGTGACCGCGAGGAACGGCGTCACCGGCACCTTGCGACTCTTCAGCAGCGCCACGACCGCGGGGTCCTTGGTGTAGCCGTCGTCGATGGTGATGAACACGACGGGGTCGGTGGTCGGGATCCGGTGCAGCACAGGGACGAGACCGGGGTCGCCCTGGGGGAGGCTGATGCCGGGGGACGGCGTCACGACGGCCG
>JAKOVT010000514.1 GCA_029781935.1 Actinomycetes bacterium
CGCCGGGATCCTCACCGACGAGGAGTTCGCGGCGAAGAAGGCCCAGCTGCTGGGCATCTAGTGCCACCGCGGGCGTGCCGGATCGAGCGGTCCGGCACGCCCGTCGCACACGGGGGGTGTTGACTTCCCCCTGCCAGGCGCCGTACGCCGCCCGCTCGAGAGGACCAGCACCGTGAGCACCCCCGCCGCAGCCCCGGTCGACGACGGGTCCAAGCCCGACCGGGCCCAAGCCGTCCTGCTGACGCTGATCCTCGTGGCGGCCGTCGCCAACCTGCCGCTCGCGGTCGCCAACGTCGCGCTGCCGAGCATCGGCGTGGCGTTCGACGCGTCGCAGACCCAGCTCAATCTCGTCGCCGTGGGCTACTCGCTCGGCCTCGCGGCATCGGTGCTCTGGCTCGGTGCGGTCGGCGACCGCTACGGGCGCAAGCAGATGCTGCTGGTCGGCGTGGTGCTGTCGCTGCCGGCGATGCTGGCCGCGGCGTGGGCACCCAGCATCCAGATCCTGATTTTGGCCCGCATCGTCGGCGGCCTGGCCGCCGGCATGGCCTACCCGACCACCCTGTCGCTCATCACCGCCCTGTGGTCCGGCGCCGGGCGCACCAAGGCGATCGCCCTGTGGTCGGCCCTCGGCGGCGCGGTGTCGGCGGTCGGCCCGCTGGTCGCGGGCGTGCTGCTCGAGCACTACTGGTGGGGCTCGGTCTTCCTGGTCACGCTGCCGCTCATCGCGATCGCGATCCCGCTGGCCATCAAGCTCCTCCCGTCGCACGTGAACGAGGCGACCGAGCCGGTCGACAACCTCGGCGGCATCCTCTCGGCGGTCCTGGTCGGCTCCGCGATCGTCGCGATCAACTTCGCCGCCGTCCCGAACTCGGGCACGCTCGTCATCTCGCTGGCGATCATCGCGCTGGCCGCCCTCGTCGCGTTCGTGATCCGGCAGCGCCGCACGGCGTACCCGCTCTACGACCTCGAGGTCGCGTCGCGACCGATCTTCTGGGTCGCCGCTGTCGCGGGCATCATCGTCTTCGGCTCGCTCATGGGCGCGATGTTCATCGGGCAGCAGTTCCTGCAGAACGTGCTGCAGTACTCGACCGTCTCGGCCGGGCTGGCCATCCTCCCCGCCGCGTTCTTCATGGTGCTGGCGGCTCCTCGCTCGGCGAAGCTCGTCGAGGCCCGCGGCGCGCGGTTCACGCTGCTGCTCGGCTACGTCCCGGTGCTGCTCGGCTTCCTCACGATGCTGCTGACGTGGAAGGAGGGCGCGAACTACTTCTGGGTCGGCCTCGGATACGCGCTCGTCGGCCTCGGCGTCGGCCTCGCCGGCACCCCGGCGTCGCACTCGCTCACCGGCTCGGTCCCGGTGTCGCGCGCCGGCATGGCGTCGGGCACCGCCGACCTCCAGCGCGACCTGGGCGGGGCGATCATGCAGTCGATCCTCGGGGCGCTGCTCACCGCCGGGTACGCCGCGTCGGTCACCAAGCTCATCGCCGCTTCGCCCGACGCGGACCAGGTCACCGCCAGCACGCAGTCGGCGCTCACCAAGTCCTTCGACAGCGCGGCAGCGGTCGCCAAGCAGTACCCCCAGTACTCCGACGCGATCATCCAGGGCGCGAAGGAATCGTTCACCCAGGGCCAGGACTGGGCCTACCTCGCCGGCATCGTCGCCGTCCTCATCGGCGCGGCCCTCGTGGCGTGGAAGTTCCCGAAGGGCGACGACGAGAAGCGCCTGCTCGCCGAGTACAAGGCCCAGGACGAGGCCGCAGCCGCTGCGGCGGCCTAGCGGACGCACGTCGGTCTCGGGCTCGACGCTCGGGAGCGGCCGGCTCATCCCGTCGGGGGGACCACGCAGGCGGTTCGCCGGCGTAGGTTCGATCACGAGATCCGCACCAGGGAGGTCCGCATGTTCCGTGAGCGTCGGCAGGAGCGCCGCGAGGAACGGCGCGAGGAGCGCCGCGGCGACGACATGGTCCAGTACCAGATGCGCCAGAAGATCGTCTCGATCGGCGACGACTTCTGGATCGAGGACTCGGCCGGTCGCCGCGCCTACAAGGTCGACGGCAAGGCGCTGCGCGTGCGCGACACGCTGCTGCTCGAGGATGCGAACGGCACCGAGCTGTTCAAGATCCAGGCCCGCGTCGTACGCGTGCGCGACACGATGGAGATCGAGGCCGCCGACGGCCGCAAGGTCGCGACCGTGAAGAAGGCGATGATCACTCCGCTGCGCGAGCGCTGGTCGGTCGACGTCGAGGACGGTCCCGGCTACGAGGTGCAGGGCAACATCGTCGACCACGAGTACACGGTCGAGTCCGAGGGCCGCACGATCGCCGAGGTCTCCAAGCGCTGGTTCCGGATCGCCGACACCTACGGCGTGGAGGTGGCGCAGGGCGTCGAACCGGCTCTGGTCCTCGCCGTCACCGTCGTCCTCGACGCGATGGCGCACCCCGACCGCTGACCGGCTCACGGAGCCCGCCGTCGACGCGTGATGCGGAGAGCCTCGAGCGTCCGCACATCACGCGTGGGCGGTCACGCGTCGGCAGACGGGCGCCGACCCAGCGCGAGGTAGGCGATCGGGCCGACCGGCTGCACGACCAGACCGAGGGCCCACAGCCCCTTCGGGCCGCGCACCTGCGCGCGCGGCCGGCGTACCAGGTCGACCAGCGCGGTGGCGGTGAGCGCCAGCTCGATCGAGATCCCCGTGAGGATCATCGCCTTCTGCGTCCCGGACAGCTCGTCCCACGACTTCTTGGCCATGGCTCGACGCTACGACGGCCCGGCACCGGAGTCGCTCCGAGCGAGCGAGCGGCAGGGTCCGCGGGCTGGCGTTCTACCGCCCGGCGCGGCCCGTGCCGGACCGGACGTCGTTGCCGCGCGTGACGATCGTCGGCCAGGTGCGCGCCGGGACGACCGACGTGCCGCGCGCCTGCGGCGGGGGCCTCCGCGAGACCGCCGACCCGGTCGACGCCGCGCTCGCCCGCTGAGCCCTAGGGTCGGCGCATGACCCGCACGCCCCTTGGCGCCCTCGGCTGGACACTGCTGACCCTGCGCTTCGTGGTGGAGCTCGTCCTGTTCGTCTCGCCGATCGTCATCGGCGTGCGCGCGCTGGGCAGCCCGGTCGGCCTGCTGGTCGGCGTCGCGCTCGGTGCCGTGCTGCTGGCCGTCTGGGGCGTGCTGCTCTCGCCACGACGTCGCGTCGACCTGCCGCTCGGCGCCCGCGTCGTGGTCGAGCTCGCCCTCATGGTCGCGGCCGCGGCGGGCCTCGCAGCGACCGGGCTCGTGGGCTTCGCCATCGTGTTCGTGGTCGTCGAGGTCGTGGTGGTGGGCTGGCTGTGGGCCCTGGGGATGCCGCCGGGCACCGACGTCGGAGCCGGGTCGTGAGACCGGTCGCGCAGATCCGGGTCGCACGCCCGACCGACCGGTTGGACGAGGTGGTCGCGTTCTACCGCGACGGTCTGGGTCTCGACGTGCTCGGCGGATTCGCCGACCACGACGGGTACGACGGCGTCTTCCTCGGCATCCCCGGCACCTCGTGCCACCTCGAGCTCACCCACCACGTCGACGGCAGTCCCGGCGTCGTACCCGACCCGGAGAACCTGCTGGTCCTGTACCTGGGGTCGGCGGGCTCCGTGGCCGAGGTGGTGACGAGGCTCGCGTCGTACGGCCACCAGCCGGTGGCGGCGGAGAACCCGTACTGGGCGAGGGTCGGTGCCGTCACCGTGGCCGACCCGGACGGCTGGAGAGTCGTGCTCGTGCCGTCGGACGGACTCGGCTCGCCGTGAGCGGCCCTCACCCGTCCGCGGCAGCCGATGCGGTCGCGCACGCTGCGGCGGGCTCGGCCGCGACCAGGCTGCGGCGCACGTCGGCCGATCGCACTCCGGGATGCGACCGGCGGTGACGCCCCGACCCGACCTGCTCGCAGGCAGCTGCGCGCCCGCCGGGCCTGGCGCCGTACGCGCGGACGCCTAGGCTGGACGCATGGAGCTGCAGGCCAACGTCCACGGCGACCCGCTCGAGGTGTGCAGCCTCGAGCCGCTCACCGGCTTCTACCGCGACGGCTTCACCCGGACCGGTCCGGAGGACCTCGGCTCGCACACGGTGTGCGCCGTCGTCACCGCCGAGTTCCTCGACCACCAGCGCCTCATCGGCAACGACCTCAGCACCCCGGTGCCCGAGTACGGCTTCCCCGGGCTCGAGCCGGGCGACCGCTGGGCGGTGTGCGCGGCGCGATGGATGCAGTCATACGCCGCCGGCGTGAAGGCGCCGGTCGTCCTGCGGGCCACCAACATCGCCGCGCTCGACGACGTACCGCTCGATGCCCTCACCGAGTGCGCGGCCGACGCTCCCGACGACGCGTCGTCGCTCCTCGAGGGCTGATGCGGGCCCAGCAGCTCGTCGAGCGCGCCCGCGCGGAGCTCGCCGCCGGCAAGCCCTCCGCCGCCAACCGCTCCGCGTGGGAGGCGGTGCAGTCGGCCATGCTGTCGCAGGACGAGGGTCCGGTGCGCGAGGCGCAGGAGGTGGCGATCGCGGTCGCGCGGGTGTCCGACGGCTCGACCCGCGACGAGGCGGAGAAGCTCGCGACGTACTGCGCCGCCCTGCTCGACGGCGTCGGCGGCGGGGTCCGAGCACCTTCCCTCCTCGACCGGCTGTTCAGCCGCCGGAGCACGTCGGACCGACGGCGCTGCCCGGAGTGCGCGGAGGACATCGCCGCCGCCGCGAAGGTCTGCCGCTTCTGCGGGCACCGCCTCACCCCGATGCCCTGACCCCTCACCAGGAATGCCCTCGCATTCCCCGGAATCGCGAGGGCAACCATGGGGTGGACGGCGGCGGGTGCGCGGGCGTCCCTACGATCGACGGCGTGAGCAGCGACGCCGTCGTGACCGGCCCGCCGGGCTCGGCGGCGGTGGCGGCCGGGTCGGCGGGTGCCGTCGACGCAGCGGTCCACGTGCTGCGCGCCGGCGGTTCGGCGGTCGACGCCGTGCTCGCCGCGGCGTTCGCGTCGGTGATGACCGAACCGGTGCTGTCGAGCCTCGGCGGCGGCGGGTTCCTCCTGCACGCCCCGGCCGACGGCGAGCCCGAGCTGCTCGACTTCTTCGTCACCGTGCCGGGTCTCGACGGCACGGCCACCGAGCCCCGGGTGGAGACCGTCGTGGTCGACTTCGCGAAGGCGGGGCCTGCGGCCTCGACGAGCGAGCAGGTGTTCCACGGGGGCTGGGGCTCCGTGGCCGTCCCCGGCGCCCTCGCCGGACACCTCGACGCGCACCGCCGCTGGGGGCGTCTCCCGCTCGGGGAGGTCGTCGCACCGGCCGCCGCGCTCGCGCGCGAGGGCGTGGTGCTCTCGCCCGTGCAGCGGCGGTTCCTCGTGCTCGTCAGCGAGCTGCTGCGCCTCACGCCTGAGAGCCGGGAGCTCTTCTCCCGCACGGAGATCGACGGCACCTACCGCAATCCCGCGTACGCCGCCCTGCTCGACGCGCTCGCCGCCGGGACCGTGTCCGCCCAGGACGACCCTGCCTACGCCGTGCCGCTCGTGCACGCCGCGCAGGAGCGGGGCGGCCTGCTCACCGCCGCCGACCTGGCGGCATACACGCCCGAGCTGCGCGCACCCGCGACCGTCGCGCGCGGCGACGCCCGGGTGTGGACCAACCCGGCCCCGTCGGCGGGCGGTCCGATCGTGCTCGACGCCCTCTCGCGCATCACGGCCGGCGGACGCACCGAGTGGGCGTCGGTCGCCGCGGCTCAGGCCGACGCCCGAGCCGCGCATCGGCGCCCGGGCACCGTCCCGACCGGGACCACGCACGCGACGGTCGTGGATGCCGACGGCGCGTTCGCGGCGCTGACCACCTCGAACGGATCGCAGTCGGGCGCAGTCGTGCCCGGCTGGGGGGTCACGCTCAACAACATGCTCGGCGAGGAGGACCTGCAGCCGGGAGAGCCCCTCCCGCCGGGCGCGCGGATGGGGTCGATGATGGCGCCCACGCTCGTGGCCTGGCCCGAGGGCCGACGCGTGGCGCTGGGCACGGGCGGCAGCGAGCGGATCAGGTCCGCGGTGCTGTGCGTCCTCGCCCGCATGATCGACGAGGGCGACCACGTCGCGGCGGCCGTGGCCGCGCCCCGCGTGCACGTGAGCGGGGACGAGGTCGTGCACCTCGAGCCCGGGCTCGAGGACGACGAGCTCGCCGCGATCGCCCGGCTCGTGGAGTCGCGGCGGTGGCCGGCGTACGACGCGTGGCCCACCACCAACATCTACTTCGGCGGGGTGCACGCTGTGGAGCGCGACGCCGACGGCTCGGTCACCGCGGTCGGCGACGCGCGCCGCGGCGGTGCGGCAGCGGTGGTGCGGCCCGACGGGGAGGTCGTCCGCGCCTGGTCGGAGGCCTGACGCAGTCGGTCCGCGGCCGTCACGACAGCGCGTCACGCACGTCGTCGACCATGGAGCCGAAGGGCCCGAGCGTCCAGCTCCTCCGCGGTCTCGTGCAGCACGAGGACGGCGATCACGTCCTCGGTCCCGGTGTCGGTGCGCAGCGCGGCCGTGTGGGTCATGGCAGCTCCTCCGCAGCAGGTCGCGACCGCCAACCCGAGCCGTCCGGCAGCAACCGCGGTCAGGAGCCGGTCGCGTCGTCGCGCGGGACGAAGGTCGTCAGCCAGGTGGCCGACAGCACGGCGGCGACGAGCAGCGCGAGCAGCCACGGCGCCGGAGCCCACCAGGCGAGCAGCAGGACCAGGCCCGCGCCCACGCCGAACACCTGCGCGAGCACGCGCCCGGAGGTCTCCTCGGGGTCGCGCTCCACCGTCGTCGCCTGCACCGCGACGAGGACCAGCGCGACCGCGACCGCTGCACCGAGCGTCCACGCGACCGCGGCAGGCGTGCGCGGCTCGTGCGCATCGGCCACCAGGCCCACCATCGCCGCCCCGGCCGCGGCGATGGAGCCGGTCTGCACGAGGTGACCGAAGAACCACGTGGCGAGCGCAGAGCGCTCGGGCCTGAGCTCGCGGACCCCGACGATGTCGAAGTAGTTCCACCACAGCCCGAACCCGATGCACAGCGCCACCACGCCGGTCGCGATCGTGAGCGCCCCGCGGTCGGGTGCCTCGGTGATGCCGTTGACGACGCCGACGACCGTCTCACCGAGCACGATGATGACGAACAGCGCCAGCCGCTCGATCAACGAGTCGGTGGCCACGAAGAACTGCAGCGTGCGGGTCCGGCTGAGGAAGCCGTAGGTTCCGAGACAGACCCAGCCGACCACGACAGCCGCCCACACGACGAGCCGCGGCGCGTCCGGGAGCCACGCGCTCGCGGTCATCACGGCGATGGTGACGAGCAGCCCGGCGATGTAGGGCGTCGAGGCCGGCCGATGCTCCGGCAGGTCGCGGCGCCGCACCTCGTACCACTGCCAGGTGAGCAGCACGAGGAGCACCACGTACGTCAGGGCGAACCGCGTGCCGTCCTCGCCTGCGGCCGAACCGGTGAAGACGGCGAGGACGGCGAGCACGCACATCTGGGCGAAGATGTAGAAGCGGCTGCGGCCGTCCTCGCGCCCGTGCAGCTCGTGGTAGAGCGTGCCGTTGATCCATGCGATCCACACGAGCCCGAACAGCGTCGCGAAGTCGAACGCCCCGGCCCAGCCCGGGTGCGCGGCGAGAGTGTGCGCCGCCTGGCTGACGAGCACGACGAAGACGAGGTCGTAGAACAGCTCGATGTAGCTCACCGATCGACCGATCAGCGGCTCGCCGTGCCGGCGCGGACCGCGCCCGAACCAGGTGCGGACGCCGTGCTTCACCGTGCGTCTCGGCGCCGGCTCCTCCGCCATGCGGGCCTTCCCTCCGGTGCGTCGTGGGGGTCATGCAACCACGACGCTCCGGCGGGTCGGTCATCTTCCGGGAGGTACGTCGGCGTACGGGTCGGACGACGCCCAGCGGTCGCGAGCGGCGGTCGAGGCCGCGACCGGCTCGCGCGCCCGTCGCGTCCCTCCCGTCGATGCGGCTGCTGACCGCCGTCGACCCAGGTCGCTCAGCTCGAGCAGGAGCGGGGTCGCGGTGAAGACCGACGACAGCGTGCCGACGACGAGGCCGAGCAGCAGTGCGAGGGCGAAGTCGCCGAGCGAGTCGCCCCCGAGCAGCACGAGCGCGGCAAGGATCGCCATCGCGCCCAGACCGGTGTTGATCGTGCGCGGCACCGTCTGCAGCACCGCCCTGTTGGCGACGCCGGGGAACGGCGACGACGGATCGGTCCGCCGCAGCTCGCGCACCCGGTCGAACACCACGACCGTGTCGTTCACGCTCAGACCCACGACGGTGAGGATCGCCGCGAGGAACACGCCGTCGATCGGCCTCCCGAGCCACGCGAAGACACCCACAACGATGAGGACGTCGTGCAGCATGGCGAGAACGGCCGCCGCACCGAAGGTCCACCGGAAGCGCACCGCGAGGTAGGCCATCTGCGCGAGCAGCGCGATGCCGAGCGCGATCAGGGCCTTGCCCCGCAGCTCCGCCCCGATCGTCGGCCCGACCAGCTCGTCGCGGACCAACGTCGCGTCGTCGCCGAGGCGCGACAGCGCCTGCTGGACGGCGTACGCCTCGTCGTCGTCGATCGGGTCGGTGCGCACGGTGATCCGCTCGGCACCGTCCGGCTCCTGCGACGTCTGCACGACGGCGCGCGGGAGTCCCTGCGCCGCGAGGGTGTCGCGCGCCTCGTCGACATCGACCTTCGTCATCGTCGAGTACTCGAGCAGCCGGCCACCGGTGAACTCGACGCCGAGGTCGAGCCCGCGCACCGCGATGCCGGCGACCGACAGCACGACGAGAACGCCCGACACGCCGAGCCACAAGCGCCGGCGCCGCATGAGGTCGGGCCCGCGCTCCTCGATGGCGCGACGGAGCCGGCCGTTGCCGGTCAGGCCCGAGGACGACGGGTGCCGCCGCACCCAGCGCGAGCGCACCACCAGAGTGGTCAGCACGCGCGCGATCACGAGCGCGGACACCATGGATGCCACGACGCCGATGCCGAGCATGACGCCGAAACCCTTCACCGGGCCGGACGCGAAGTAGAAGAGCAGCCCCGCCGCGATCAGCGTGGTGACGTTGGAGTCGATGATCGCCGACCACGCCTTCTCGAACCCCGTGCGCAGCGCGGAGTCCAAGGCGCGCGGGTCGTCGCCCTCGCGCCGTCTGCGGGCGCCGTACTCCTCCCGCGCCCGCTCGAACACGAGCACGTTCGCGTCGATGGCGAGGCCGATCGCGAGGACGAAGCCGGCGAGGCCAGGCAGCGTCAGGGTGGCGCCGACAGCGACCAGCACGGCGTAGGAGATCAACGAGTAGCAGGCCAGCGCGATGCTCGCCACGACGCCGACGAGCCGGTAGACGAGCGTGATGAACAGCGCCGTGAGCGCCAGACCGATGAGCGCCGCGGTCACCGACGCGTCGATGGCCGCGGCGCCCAGGGTCGGACCGACGGTGCGCTGCTCGACGACCTCGACGTCGAGGGGCAGCGACCCGCCGCGCACCAGGGCAGCGAGGTCCTTGGCCTCCTCGACGCTGAACGACCCGGTGATCTGGGTGCCGCCGCCAGCGATGCCCGCACCGCAGGCGATCGAGGGATCGACCTGCGGCGAGGAGATCACGGCGTCGTCCAGCACGATGGCCACGCGGCGCGCGGGATCGCCCACCGCCGCGCACGCGGCGTCGCCCGTCAGCTTCTGCCACCGCTCGACACCCGCACCGGAGAGCCCAGCGAGACGTAGTACGACGAACCGCGCTGCGGGTCGGACCCCACGTCGGCCGACGACACCAGATCGCCGGTGATGGCGGTCGGACCCAGGCGCAGCGGCGCGCCCGACTCGTCCGGGAGCACACGCGCGCCGTCGGGCGCCGTCGAGGCAGCCGTTCCCGGTTCCGCGACGCCGAGCACGGGGTGGAAGCTGAGCTGCGCCGTGCGTCCGATGGTGTCGGCCGCCTCGCGCGGGTCCTGCACTCCGGGCAGCTCGACGATGATCCGCGTGTCGCCGGAGCGCGCCAGCGTCGGCTCCGACACCCCGAGGGCGTCGACGCGCTTGCGCAGGACCTCCACGACCCGGTCGGT
>JAKOVT010000253.1 GCA_029781935.1 Actinomycetes bacterium
CGGTGCCGTAGCGCGCCGCCATCTCCGGGCTCAGGTCGGTGGTCACGTGGCCTCGCGGGTCGGCCGGGGCTCGCGCGCCCGGCAAGGTCTGGGAGACTTCAGTGTCCCGCACACCCCGACAGGAGCAGACCGTGACCCCGTCGACGCCGCCGAACCTGCCGGCTGCCGGTGAGCCGCTGCGTCTCATGGCCGTCCACGCGCACCCCGACGACGAGTCGAGCAAGGGCGCGGCCTCGACGGCGCGCTACGTGAGCGAGGGCGTCGAGGTCCTCGTCGTCACGTGCACCGACGGCGCCCGGGGCGACGTCCTCAACCCGCGGCTCGCGGGCGCGGAGGACGTGCTGCGCAACATGACCGAGGTGCGTCGCCGCGAGATGGCCGAGGCCGCGCGCATCCTCGGCGTGAAGCACGCCTGGCTGGGCTTCATCGACTCCGGCCTCCCCGAGCCGCTCGAGGACGGCACCACCCCGCCGCTGCCCGAGGGCTGCTTCGCGCTCGTCCCGCTCGACGAGGCGTCCGCGCCGCTCGTCCGACTGGTCCGCGACTTCAAGCCGCACGTCATCACGACGTACGACGAGAACGGCGGCTACCCGCACCCCGACCACATCCGCACGCACGAGATCTCGATGCGTGCCTTCCTGGCGGCGGGCGACCCCGAGCAGTTCCCCGGCACCGGCGAGCCGTGGCAGCCGAGCAAGCTCTACTACCACCTGACGTTCCACAAGAAGCGCATCGTGGCACTGCACGAGACCTGTCTCGCGCACGGCATGGAGTCGCCGTTCGGCGAGTGGCTCGAGAACTGGGTCGACAAGCCCGAGGACGAGGCGCGTCTCACGACGCGGGTGCCGTGCAGCGACTTCTTCGCCACGCGCGACCAGGCGCTGCTCGCGCACGCGACGCAGATCGACCCCGACGGCCGCTGGTTCCACCTCACACCCGAGATCCAGGCCGAGGTGTGGCCCACCGAGGACTACCAGCTCGCGATCTCGCTCGTGCCCGACGTGCGCGACGGCGAGTACGAGGACGACCTGTTCGCCGGGATCCACCCCGGCACCACCACCTGAGGATCCCCGTGAACCAGTTCACCGTGCTGCTGCTCGCCGCGTCGTCGTCGCCGTCGCCCGCGCCCGGCACGCCCGACCCCGACACCGTCAACGCCGGCTGGTGGGGGTTCCTCGGCCTGCTGTTCCTCTGCATCGCGGTGTTCTTCCTCTGGAAGAGCATGAACAGCCAGCTCAAGCGGGTCTCGTTCGACGAGGTCCCCGTCGACCCCGAGCCCGCGGGCGTCGAGCCCTCGGACATGCCGCGCGCCGACGCCGAGGCGCCCGGGGCAACGTCGTCGGACGTCGCGGCCGTCGACGAGCCGACCGCCGAGCGCTAGCGAGCGGCCCTGCCGAACGCGGTCGACGTCGTCCGGGTCCGCGTCAGCGGCCGACCGGCTCAGTGACCTCGTCGGCGCCGACGACGGCGTCGTCGGTGCGGTCGTCGCGGCGCGAGCGGCGCAGGGCCGCGACGGTCGTCACGGCGACGACGAGCAGCACGAGCGCACCGAGGCCCACGGCCCCGAGGGTTCCGGTCGACGAGCCGCCGGTCGTGGTGGCGACCGGTGCCGCCGACTGCGCGACCGACTGCGACGGCTCGGGAACGGCGGGCGACGGAGCCGTGGCCGACGGAGCGGCAGCGGCCGCGACGTACGAGAACATGATGGTGCCGGTGACGGGGTCGCCGTCGTCGGAGATCAGGGACCAGCCGAGCCGGTAGAGGCCGGGTGCGGCGTCCGTGGGCCAGGCGACCGTCAGGACGGTGCCAGCGAGCGTCGGGCTGTCGAGCGTGATGCTCGCGCCGTCGGTGCTCTCGGCCTTCACGAACTCGACCGACGCCGGCTCCTCGTCGAAGGTGAGGGTGATGGTCTTCGGAGGGGCGTCGAGCGCAGCACCGTTGGCGGGCGTGCTCGAGACGAGCTCGGTGTGGGCCTGCGCCGCGGGCGCGGCCACCAGGCCGAGCAGCAGGAGGAGCACGGCGGCCGACGCGCCCAGGACGGCGCGGGCAGCGGAGGTGGTGCGGGTCATGGGGAGCCTTCTTCCGTGGGGCGCTAGGCGCTGCGCAGGAGGCCCCGGCGCTTGGCGACCGCGACGGCCTCCAGCTGGGAGTGCGCCTCGAGCTTGGCGAGGATCCGCTTCACGTAGCCCCGCGTCGTGTGCAGCGAGAGCTGCAGCCGACGCGAGATCCGGTCGACGGTGAGACCGTCGGCGAGCAGCACGACCTGCTCGACCGCACCAAGCCCGCCTTCGTGCTCTCCGCCGTGCAGGGCGTCGGCTTCCCGGCCAACCGCCTGCTGAACGTCTCGGCGACGGTCACCGACCTCGGTTCGGGGGCGACCACGGCCGAGTACTTCATCGGCACGGACCCGGGTGTCGGGCGCGGCATCCCGCTGACGCTCACCCCGGTCGTCGGTCAGCCGGGCAGGTGGACGGCGGCGGCGGCGTACGACCTCGCCTACGCCAACCTTGTGGACGGTCGCATCATCAGCGTGACGATGCGCGTCCGCGACGGCGCCCTCAACTGGAGCCAGGCCACGAAGTCGGTGGACCTCACCGACCTGCGGCTGTTCCGCAACGGCTTCCAGCTCGGGGAGACCCCGACGTGGACCGGCACCAACGGGACCGTGCAGTACGTCACGGGCGCCGCGGCGCTCGCCGGTGGGCGCAGCCTGGGCGTGGCGCTGACCACGGCCGGCTCGTCCTACAAGACGATGGCGCAGCTCCCGGCGGTCGGCGGCAGCACGATGGACGTCCTGCACGCGACGTTCGTCATGGCCGCCGACACGGGCAGCCGGACCGGGTGCCCGACGGGTACGGCGCTCACCTGCAACCCCGAGGGACGCACGGTGTTCGCTGCTCAGTCGACCACCGGGGTCAACCTCGTGACCGTCGAGTGGGGACGCGGTGTGGCCAACGGCCAGACCAAGTTCCGGCTCAGCGTCCGCAACGGGTCCACCGTCACGCAGAGCACGTGGCGCACCGTCCGTACCGCGACCGTCTACACCGTCCTCGTCGACTGGAGCTCCGGCGCCAACCGGGTCACCACGCTTCGGGTGAACGGCACCGCCATCACCGTCACGGCCAACACCTCGGCCTACCACGTCGGACGGGTGCGGCTCGGCGTCGCAGATTCCCCCGTCGGCACCGGCACCCGGGCAGACGCCGGGCGGCTGCGCTTCGACACGTTCGTCCTGTCCTGAGCGACTCACGGAGACGAGAGAACCCATGACCAGCATCACCAGCACCTGGGGCACACGGGCTGTCGCTGCACTCGCGGGCGGGGCGCTCCTCGCAGCAGGTCTGTTCGCCGCCTCGGTGGTCGGCAGGGCCGACGCCTCGGTGGGCACGCGCCCGCCGCGCACGCCCATCGACCGTGTGGTCGAGGCGAACAGCGGCATCCGCGTGCTCGCCGCCCACGTCGTGGGCGCCGGCGGCATCGTCGAGCTCACCTACCAGGTGCTCGACCCCGCCAAGGCGTCCATCGTCGAAGGGGACGTCGATCACACCCCGCTGATCACCGATGCCCGGTCGGGCGACCAGCTGCACGACACCGCCGCCATGCGCCACGGGCACGTCATGCGCCCCGCGGGCACCTACTTCCTCCTGTACTTCAACAGGGGCAAGGTGATCCGGCCCGGCGACACGATCGACGTCACGATCGCCGGGACGACGCTGCGAGGGGTGCCGGTGTCGTGACCGCGGACCACCGTCGGCGGGGGAGGACGGACGCGGCTCGACCCCGCGTCCTCCTGCTGCTCGTCATGCTCCTGACCACGGTCGGGCTGGTCGTGCTCCCCGCCCCCCCCCGCGTCGGCACATGCGCAGGTGGTGGCGAGCGATCCCGCCGACGGTCAACGCCTCGAGTCCAGCCCGACCGAGCTGGTCTTCACGCTCTCCGAGCCCGCGGACTCGTCCACGGTCGTCGTCTCCGTCGTGGGTCCGGCAGGTCCGGTGCCGGGTCTCGGCGCCGCGGTCGCCCGCGTCGGCGACGCCACCGGCAAGCCGGTGCTCGTCGTGCCCGTCACGCAGGCGTTCCCGTCGGGTCTCTACCGGATGACGTTCAGCGCCCGATCCAGCGTCGACGGACACACGGCGACGTCGCAGATCGTCTTCGGCGTGCGCACCGACGTCGTCACGCCGGCCGGTGCGGCCGGGTTCGCGAGCTCCGACGACCCGATCGACGTCGTACGTGGGCTGCTGCAGGGCGTGCTGGTCCTCGCGTCCGGCCTCGCGTTCGGCCTTCTCGTCGTCGGCGGTCCGACGGCGCTGCCGCGCACCTCCCGCGCGGTCCCCGCGCTCGCCGCCGTCGCTGCTGTCGGCGTCGGAGCCATCTGGAGCTCGGGCAACGGACTCGTCGTCGCGGTCTGCGGCGTCGTGGGCGCCTGGCTGCTGGCCGCTGGGCGTCGGGCGCGCGCTCCCCGGAGCCGTGCAGGTCTCGCGGCCACCGGTCTCGTCGTCGGTGTCGCGCCGCTCGCGCTCGTGGGGCACGTCGCCGCGCTCGGTGATCTCATGACCGCTGTCGACGCGGTCCACCTGGTCACCACGGCGGCCTGGACGGGCTCGGTCGTGGCGGCCGCTCTCGCGATCCGCCACCGGTCGGGCACCGAACGCCGGGAGGTCCTCGGGCGCGCGTCCCGCGTCGGGGGTGCGACGTTCCTCGCGGCGCTCGTCTCGGGTCTCGTCATGAGCCAGGCGATGGTCCCGTCCGTGGGAGGACTGCTCGGCTCGCTGTACGGCGGGGGCCTCGCGCTCAAGGCCCTCCTCGTGCTGCCGATCCTGGGCCTCGCCCTCCTGACGCGGACCCGGCTGCGCCTCGGACGCAGCACGTCGCTCGTCCCGGAGGCGCTGCTCATCGTGGTCGTCGCCGTGCTCGGCGTGCTGGTCGCCACCCAGCCACCTCCGGCGGCGCCGAGGTTCCAGCCGACACCGCCGTGGCAGGCCGACACCGCCGCCGTCGCCGAGCAGTCCGATGACCTCCTCGTGTCCTCGCAGGTCGACCCGAACACCCCGGGCGAGCGGTTCCTCGTGGTGCGCGTCGACAGCATCCGCCGCCCGGCTCCAGGCGCCGTCGTGTCGGTGAGCGCTGCGCTGGGCGACGACGCGATGGCTCCGCTCGACCGCGGCTCCGACGGGCTCTGGACCGGCTCCGTCCGCATCGAGCAGCCGGGCCCCGCGCCGCTGGTCGTGCGCGTCCAGCGCGTCGGGATGCCCGACGCAGTCGTGTCGACCACGTGGACCGTGGCGCCGGCACCCGGCACGCTGGTCGGCGGTCAGTCCCTGACGCGCTACGTCGCGGTCGCGATCGGCGGCCTCGTGGTGGCGTGGCTCCTGCTGCTCGTCCTCGAGGTCCTCGTCGGCCCTCGTCGCCGCGAGGCTCAGGCGCACCACGTCGAGCACCGCGAAGCGCTCACTCTCTGACGGCGTCAGTCGGGGTCGACCCGGCGCAGCCGCTTGGTCTCGCCGCGGCGCTTCTTGTCGTCGACCCGTCGGCGACGGGCCGAGGCGCTCGGCCTCGTCGCGACACGGGGTCGCGGCGGCGGGGCGATCGCGGCTGTCAGCGCCTCGACGAGCTTGCGCTCGGCCGCGAGGCGGTTCTGCCACTGGCTGCGCTGCTCCGACGCCGACACGGTGAGCACGCCGTCGACCAGGCGATCGGCGAGGCGCTCGAGCGCCCGCTGCCGCAGGTACGCCGACAGCGCGCTGGTCCGCGCCACGTCGAGGCTGAGCTCCACCCGCGAGTCGCTGGTGTTGACCCCCTGGCCGCCGGGGCCCGACGACCGGGAGAAGCGCCACTGCAGCTCGGTCTCGGGGACGACGACCGAGCCGCGGACGCGCAGGTCACCGGGCATACGCCCAGCATGCCGCCCCGGCGTACCCGTGCACGCGCCGGTTACCGTGGACGTGTGATGCGGACGCTGGCCACCGGCAAGTGGGTCGCGCTGACCCTCGGCGGCCTGCTGCTCATCCTGGCCTTCGGCGTCCTCTCGTGGTGGCAGTGGCAGCGCGCGCAGCGCGACGAGGTGGTGCGGCCGGTGCAGCCGTGGGCCGAGGTGTTCGCGCCGGGCCAGCCGCCGAGCACCGACGACTACGGCGCGCACGTGACCGTCACCGGCACGTACGACGCCACCCACCAGCTGCTGGTCAAGCACGGCCGCGGGCTCTGGGTCGTGACTCCGCTGCGGACCGCCGACGGCGCGGTGGTCGCCATCGGCCGCGCCGACGTCGAGTCGGCGACCGCGCCGGCCGTCGCCGACATCACCCCAGGCACGGTCACCGTCGTCGGGTGGGCGCAGCCGTTCGAGGGCGACCCGGGCACACCCAGCTCGCTGCCGCCGGGCCAGTCCGACCGGCTCACCGAGGCCGCCTTCGGCTCGTCGTACGACCTGGCCGACGGGTGGGTCGCCCTGGAGAGCCAGACTCCTCCGCCCGCCGTCGAGGCGGCTCCCGTGCCCCCGGCGGTCGGCGGCACGGGCAGCACCGGCCTCCGGCTGCAGAACCTGTCCTACGCCTTCCAGTGGCTGGTGTTCGCCGGCTTCGTCGTCTTCTTCTGGGC
>JAKOVT010000254.1 GCA_029781935.1 Actinomycetes bacterium
GATAGGCGTCCTCGCCGAAGACCGACGTCCCCGGCCGTACCGCCGCCGACTGGAGCAGCCCGAGGTCGCGGATCCGGGGCTCGCCCCGTCCGATGCGGGTCGCGATCGCCACCAGGTCCTCGACGGTCAGCAGCCGGTGCTCGTCGCTCACCGCGAGAGGCGGTCGAGGAGCGCGGCGTAGCGCTCCTCCGCCCAGTCGAGCACCTCGTCGCGCTCGGCCTCGCGACCGGCCCGGCCGGCCCGGTCCAGCACGGCGAGCCGGACGACCTCGTGCATCGATCGGTGCTCGCGCTCGGCGAGGGCGCGCAGCAGCTCGGTCTCCTCGTCGGTGAGACGCAGCGTCATGGCCATGGCGCGATGGTATCAGCGTGGTATCACCCGGGCGGGATCCTCCTGGCTCAGGACAGCAGGTCGTCGACGATCTCGTCGGCGCGGCCGACGATGATCGAGAGGTGGCCGTCGCCGTCGAGCAGGCGCGACCGCGCGCCCGGTACGTGGGCGGCGAGCCACTCCCCGTGGGCGAACGGGACCATGAGGTCGGCGCTGCCCTGCCACACCGTGACGGGCACGTCGATCGCGGCGAGGTCGACGCCCCACGGCTCGACGAAGGCGAGGTCGTCGTCGACCCAGCCGTCCGGCGAGACCGACACCGACTCGCGGAAGGCCTGCGCGAGGAACTCGCCGAACTCCCCTGCCAGGTGAGCGCGGTCCGCGTCGGGGAGCAGCGAGGCCATCGAGGCGACGATCTCCGGCGCGCGCACCCGGCGCAGCTCCGCCGCCGGGCCGTCCAACCACGACCGCAGCGGTGCCTCGCCCTCGAGCGAGGCACCGAACTCCGCCACGTTGTCCTCGCCCATGCCGTCCAGCCAGTCGAGGCCGCCCTGCGACTCGGCGTACGGCGCCACCCCGGCGAGGGTCGCGACGGCGTGCATCCGGTGCGGCAGCAGCGCGGCGAGGGCCAGGGCGTGCGGCCCGCCGCCGGACCAGCCGGCGGCCCAGGCGCGCTCGATGCCGAGGTGGTCCAGCACCGCCTCCGCGTCGGCCGCGAACGAGGCGACCGAGCGTTCCGGCTGACGCGTCGAGGTGGCGTACCCCGGGCGGGACCACGACACCAGGCGCAGGCCGCGGTCCAGCGCGGCGCGCCCGAGATCGTCGGGCACCAGGCCCGAGCTCGGCGTCCCGTGGACGTACACCAGGGCGGGGGCGTCGTCGGGCCCGTCGACCCGCAGATCGAGGGTGCGCCCGTCGGCGAGGCGGAACGACGTCATGGCCACGACGGTACGCCGGGCCGGCTGGTCCGGCACCGCGCTCTCACCGGGCGTGGGCTGATCGGCGGATCAGGACTTCTCGAGGTAGACCGCGCGCTCCTCGTCGAGCAGCCGCTCCACCGCGCGGGCCAGCGCGGGCACCGAGGCGAGCTCGGGATCCTCGCCCACCAGGGCGGTGGCCTCGTCGCGAGCGGCCACGATCACGTCCTCGTCGCGCAGCACGGCGAGCACCCGCAGCGACGAGCGGCGGCCCGACTGCGAGGCGCCGAGCACGTCGCCCTCCCGGCGCGACTCGAGGTCGAAGCGCGACAGCTCGAACCCGTCGCTGGTCGAGGCCACGGCGTCGAGCCGCTCGCGCGCCGGGGTGCCGGGCGGCATCTCGCTGACGAGGAGGCACAGGCTCGGGTGCATGCCGCGGCCGATGCGCCCGCGCAGCTGGTGCAGCTGCGAGACGCCGAACCGGTCGGCGTCCATCACGACCATGACCGTGGCGTTCGGGACGTCGACACCGACCTCGATGACCGTGGTCGCGAGCAGCACGTCGACGCCGTCGGCGGCCGACGGGCCCGCGGCGAAGCGCGTCATCACGTCGTCCTTCTCGTCCGACGGCATCCGGCCGTGCAGGACGCCCACGCGCAGCCCGGCCAGGGGCCCCTCGACGAGGCGGTCCGCCCACTCGAGGACGGCCAGCGGCGCGCGGCGCTCCTGCTCGGAGTCCTCCGCGACGTCGACGTCCTCGTCGGTGGCCCGGTCGCCACCGATCCGGGGGAACACGACGTACGCCTGACGCCCCTGCTGCACCTCCTCCACGATCCGCTGCCAGGCGCGGTCGAGGAACGCGGGCTTCTCGGCGGCGGGCACGACGTGGGTGGTGATCGGCGAGCGGCCCTGGGGCAGCTCGGTGAGCGTGGACACCTCGAGGTCGCCGAACACGGTCATCGCCACTGTGCGCGGGATCGGCGTGGCGGTCATGACCAGGACGTGCGGGCGGGAGTCGTCGCGCGACTTCGCCGCGAGGGCGGCGCGCTGCTCGACGCCGAACCGGTGCTGCTCGTCGACCACCACGAGGCCGAGGTCGAAGAACTGCACCTTGTCCTCGAGCAGCGCGTGGGTGCCGATCACGATCCCCGCCTCCCCGGAGGCGATGTCGAGCATCTCGGCCTTGCGCCGCGCGGCCGGGACCGAGCCGGTGAGCAGCGCGACCCGAGTGCCGATATCGGCGCCGCCGAGCATGCCGCGCTCGGCGAGCGGGCCCAGCATCGCCGTGATCGAGCGGTGGTGCTGCTGGGCGAGCACCTCGGTGGGTGCGAGCAGGGCGGCCTGCCCGCCGGCGTCGACGACCGCGAGCATCGCCCGCAGCGCGACGAGGGTCTTGCCGGAGCCGACCTCGCCCTGCAGCAGCCGGTGCATGGGATGGGTGCGGGCGAGGTCGTCGCTGATCGTCGCGCCGACCGCCACCTGGCCGTCGGTGAGCGTGAACGGGAGCCGCTGCTCGAACGCCTCGAGCAGCCCGCCCGGGGCCGCGACACGGGGCACCGCGGGGAGCGCCGACGCCGCGAGCCGTCGCTGCGCCAGGACGGTCTGCAGCACGAACGCTTCGTCCCAGCGCAGCCGTTCGCGGGCGCCGACGACGTCGTCGCGCGACTCGGGGCGATGCACGGCGAGCAGCGCCCCGCGCAGGTCCGGGAGCCCGTGCCGGGCGCGGGTCGCCGCGGGTATCGGGTCGTCGAGGGTGGGGGGCAGCTGGTCGAGCACGATCCCGACGGCGCTCGCCACCTTCCACGACGGCATCTGCGCCGTCGCCGGGTAGACCGGGATCAGCTGGCCCGCGAAGCGCAGCAGCGTGTCCTCGTCGCTCGCGACGGGAGGGGCGTCGGGCAGCGAGTCGTGGTCGGGCAGCAGGACGTAGTCGGGGTGGGTGAGCTGCCGCTGCCCGCGGAAGACGCCGACCTTGCCGCTGAACAGCCCGACCCGCCCTTCGCGCAGGTCCTTCTGCCGCCACGCCTGCTTGAAGAACGTCAGCGTCAGCCGGCCGGTGCCGTCGGTGACGACGACCTCGAGCCGGTCTGCGCGCCGTCCGGTGCGCCGATCCTGGTACTGCTTCGCGTCGGCCTTGAGGACGCGCGCCATCACCGTGACGTGCTCGTCGACCTCCAGGGACCCGAGGTCGGTGAGCTGTCCGCGCTCGGCGTAGCGGCGCGGGTAGTGGCGCAGCAGGTCCTCGACGGTGCGCAGCGACAGCCCGTCGGCCAGGGCCTTGGCGGTGGCGGCGCCCAGGACGTTCTTGAGCGGGTCGGTGAGGCGCAGCTCCGGCACGGCTACTCCACCCCGAGGATGAGCGGCCAGAACGGCTGCCCACCGTCGTAGACCACGACCTCGACCCCGGGGTGGTCGCGGCGGGCCCGCCGGGCGACCGCGTCGGTGACCCCGTCGTCGGCCTCGGAGCCGCGCACGACCGTGACGAGCTCGCCGCCGGTCGACATCAGACGGCCGAGGACGCGCGCGGCCACGTCGGGCACGGTGTCGCCGATCTCCACGACGTCACCTTCGACGATGCCGAGGACATCACCCACCTCGCAGAGGCCGGCGCTGGTGACGGCCTGGCGGGAGGCGATCGAGATGCCGCCGTAGCGGGTCGCCGTGGCGGCGCGGGTCATGGCCACGACGTCGTCCTCGATCCGGGTCCCGGGGTCGTGGACGGCCACGGCCGCGAGGGTCTGGACGATCGAGCGGGTGGCCACGACGGCCACGCGCATGCCCTCGCCGCGCGCCTGCTCGGCGGCCGCCTCCGCCACCGCGCGGATGTCGGACTCGCTGGGCAGCAGCACGAGCTCGTCGACGCCGGCCCGGCGCACGCCGTCGAGCATCTCGGCCGTCGACGGCGCGACCCGCGGGGTCGCGCGCACGACGACGGCCCCCGCCGCCTCGAGCAGGGCCGCCGTCCCGGCCCCGTGCGCCACCGCCACGACCGCGCGGCCGTGCGGCCGGGCCCGGCGGGCCGCCGCCTCCTCGCGGAGGTCGGTCACCCGGATCCGGTGCGGGCGCCCGGCCACCACGCCGGCCTCGATGGACGCGCCGATGTCGTCGGTGTGCACGTGGACGTTCCAGAGCCCGGACCCGCCCACCACCACGACCGAGTCGCCGAGCTCGGCCAGCGCCGCCCGCAGCACGTGGGCCGCGGCGTCCTCGGCGTCGAGGAGGTACATCACCTCGTACGCCCCACCGCCCTCGTCGAACGCGTCGACGTCGAGCGGCACCGGAGGCGCGAGGGGTCCGGGGTCGCGGCGCACGCCAGTGACGGTCTCCACCAGAGCCTCGAGCAGCACGACGAGCCCGCGCCCGCCGGCGTCGACGACGCCCGCCCGCCGCAGCACGTCGAGCTGCTCGGGGGTGCGGGCCAGCGCCTCGGTCGCGGCGTCGGCCGCCGTGGTCACGAAGCCGGCCAGGCTCGTGCCGGGACCGAGGGTGGCCACCGCGTCGGCCGCCGCCCGGGCGACCGAGAGGACCGTGCCCTCGCGCGGGCTGGCGACGGCGGCGTACGCCGAGTCGGCGGCCCGACGGAACGCGGTGACCATGAGCTCGTGCTCGCCGAGCGCCTGCTCCCGGGCGGAGACGAGCGTCTCCGCGACCCCCTGGACGAGCTGGCTGAGGATGATCCCCGAGTTCCCCCGCGCGCCGAGCAGGGCGCCGTGGGCGAACGTGCCGACGCTCTCGCGGACCGAGGCCGTGCCGCTCTCGGCCAGCGCCGCCGCGGCGGCCTCGAAGGTGAGGAACATGTTCGTGCCGGTGTCGCCGTCGGGCACCGGGAAGACGTTGAGCGCGTCGATCTCGCCGCGGTGGCGCCCGAGCGCGTCGAGCCCGAGCTCGGCCCAGCGCCGGACGCCGGAGGCGTCGAGCCGCTGCCGGACGCCCGCGGCGTCGAGCGGCTCCTTCACGCGGGCTCCTCGGGTCGCGACGTGAGCGGCGTCACCGCCGCCTGCGGGCGAGCGTAGTGTCGGCGATCACCGGTTTGGGCGAGCGCCGCCCCGCCCTGTACCCTGTCCAGGTTGCCCGGCCTCCCGGGCGCGCCCCGGCGCGGCACCGCACGCCGGAGCGGGACCCCTGATCTCGAGCGCGAAGGACTACGACTGTGGCTGCCAACTGCGACGTCTGCGGCAAGGGCCCGGGCTTCGGCCACACCATCTCGTTCTCCCACCGCCGCACCAAGCGCCGCTTCAACCCCAACATCCAGAGCGTGCGCACCCAGGTGAACGGCACGCCCACCAAGCTCAACGTGTGCACCTCCTGCATCAAGGCCGGCAAGGTCGCCCGCGTCTGACCCCACGTCCCGCGAGGACCGCTCCCCCACCGGGGCGCGGTCCTCGCGGCGTTCCCGGGCCTTTCCGGCGTACGCCGCACCGGCCGCCCCACCGCGAGGGAGACTGCGAGACGTGATCGAGATCGAGGTCGGCCCCGAGGGCATCCGGCTCGGGCAGCTGCTCAAGTACGCCGGGGCGGTCGGCACCGGGGGCGAGGCCACGGGCCTGCTCGAGGCCGGCGAGGTGCACGTGAACGGCGACGTCGAGACGCGCCGCGGCCGCCAGCTCGGCCCCGGCGACGAGGTCCGCGTCCACGACCGGGTGTGGCGCCTGGTCTGACGTCGGGGCGGACCCGCTAGGCGCGGAAGTGGTCGTGCCCGCCGGCGCCGGCGTACGGCGCGCCGTCGACGAGCACGACCGGGTCGCCCTCCCGCACGTCGCCGATCCGCACGAACGGCTCCGGGAGCGCGGCGTCCGCGGGGAACGCCGCGAGCAGCGCGTGGTCCTCCCCTCCCGTGAGCACCCAGACCAGCGGGTCGACGTTGAACGCGGCGGCGGCCTCGGCCACCGGCCCGTCGACCACCAGGGCGGAGCTGTCCAGGGCGACGACGACGCCGGACGCCGCCGCGAGGTGCCCCGCGTCCTGCACCAGGCCGTCGGAGACGTCGATCATCGCGGTGGCGCCCGCCTCCTGGGCGGCCCGCCCCGCGGCGTACGGCGGGGCCGGCACCCGGTGGGCGTCGGCGAGCACGCGCGGCGAGCGGAAGCCGCGGCCCAGCACCGCCAGGCCGGCCGCCGACCAGCCCAGGCGACCGGCCACGGCCAGCACGTCGCCGGCGCGGGCACCGGAGCGGGTCACCGGTGCGCGCCCCTCGAGGTCTCCGAGCGCCGTCACCGAGACCACCACGGTCTCGCTGCGGACGACGTCGCCGCCCACGACCGTCGCCCCCACGAGCGCGCACTCCTCGGCGAGCCCGTCGGCCAGGCCCGTGGCCCAGTCCGAGGGCAGGTCGGGCGGCGCGCCGAGACCGACGAGCAGGGCGGTGGGCCGCGCGCCCATCGCCACCAGGTCGGCGAGGTTCTGGGC
>JAKOVT010000271.1 GCA_029781935.1 Actinomycetes bacterium
GGGAGCGGCGGCAGGTGCCGCCGGGGCGGCGACGGGCTCGGGCGCGGCGGCCGGCTCGGCCTCGGCGGCGGGTGCCGGGGCCGCTGCCTCCGGTGCCGCGGCCGGGGTGGGGGCCTCGCCGGCGGAGCCGATGACGGCGAGCTCGGCGCCGACGGGGACGACGTCGTCCTCCTGGGCGGTGATGGAGATCAACACTCCCGAGGCCGGGGCCGGGATCTCGGTGTCGACCGTGTCGGTCGAGACCGCGAGCAGCGGCTCGTCGGCCACCACCGTGTCGCCGACCTGCTTGAGCCAGCGCGTGACCGTGCCCTCGGTGACGCTCTCACCGAGCTGGGGCATCGTGACGGAGACGGGCATGAACCTGGTCCTTCGGTCGGGTCTACGGGGCGATCGTGGCGGTCGGTGGCCGGGCGCGCCAGAGGCGGTCGGCCGCAGAGGTCAGGCGTGCGAGTGCAGGGGCTTGCCGGCGAGCGCGAGGAAGGCCTCGCCGAACGCCTCGTTCTGCGTGGGGTGGGCGTGGACGAGGCCGGAGACGTCCTCGGGGTAGGCCTCCCAGTTCACGACCAGCTGGCCCTCGCCCACGAGCTCGCCGACGCGCGCGCCGACCATGTGGACGCCGACCACCGGGCCGTCCTTCTCGCGCACGAGCTTCACGAACCCCGCGGTCGCCAGGATCTGGCTCTTGCCGTTGCCGCCGAGGTTGTACTCGTAGGTCTCGACGTTGCCCTCGCCGTACTTCTCCTTGGCCTGGGCCTCGGTGAGCCCGACCGAGGCGACCTCCGGGTCGGAGTAGGTGACGCGCGGGATGCCCGACTCCTCGATCGCGCGGGGGTTCTGCCCGGCGATCTCCTCGGCGACGAAGATGCCCTGCTGGAAGCCGCGGTGGGCCAGCTGCAGGCCGGGGACGATGTCGCCGACGGCGTAGACGCCCGGGACGTTGGTGCGCAGGCGCTCGTCGGTGAGCACGAAGCCGCGGTCCATCGCGACGCCGACCTCCTCGAAGCCCATGCCGGTGGCGTTGGGGCCGCGGCCCACGGCCACGAGGAGCAGGTCGGCCTGCAGCGTCTCGCCGCCCTCGAGGGTGACGACGACACCGTCGGCGTCCTGGGTCACGCCCTGGAACCGCACGCCGGTCTTCGCCTTGATGCCGCGCTTGCGGAACGCGCGGTCGAGCGCCTTGCTGCAGGACTCGTCCTCGTTGGGCACCAGGCGCGGGAGCGCCTCCACGATCGTGACGTCGGTGCCGAAGGAGCGCCACACGCTGGCGAACTCGACGCCGATCACGCCGCCGCCCAGCACGATGGCCGAGCTCGGCACGTGGTCGAGGTTGAGAGCCTCGTAGGAGGTGAGGACGCGACCGCCGATCTCGAGGCCCGGCAGCGAGCGGGCGTACGAGCCCGTCGCGAGGACCACGGCCTTCGAGGCGGTGTAGGTCTCGTCGCCGACCTGCACGGTGGTCGGGGAGGTGAGCCGACCGGTGCCCTGGACGAACTCGATGCCGCGCGACTTCACCAGACCCTGCAGGCCCTTGTAGAGCCGGCCGACGACGCCGTCGCGGTAGGCCTGCAGCGCGGGGACGTCGACGCCGTCGAAGCTCGCCTTGATCCCGAACGCCGCGGACTCCTTCGCGGCGTCGGCGACCTCGGCAGCGTGCAGCAGGGCCTTCGTGGGGATGCAGCCGTAGTGCAGGCAGGTGCCGCCGACCTTGTCCTTCTCGATCAGGGCGACCGAGAGGCCGAGCTGGGACCCGCGCAGGGCCGCGGCGTAGCCGCCGCTCCCGCCGCCGAGGATGACGAGATCGAACGTAGGCACAGGCGCTCCTCGTGGGTCGGCCGGGTGGGCGCCCCGCGTCGGGACGCGGGCTCCATCCTTCCACCCTCGTGACCGGTGTGTGACCAGGGGTGATCCGTGCGACGGGACGGCGGGGTCAGGCCCAGACCGACGTCGGGTCGCGGCACCAGGCGACCGGGTCGGGCCAGGGTCCGAACCCGTCGTCGAGGGCGAAGTGCTTCCCACCGGGGACGACGACGTGCCTCAGGCCGAGGGGTGCGGCGTACGCCGGACCGATGCCCTCCGGGCACCACGGGTCGGCATCGCTCCCGACGAGCAGGGTGTCGCGTGCCGCCGCACGGACCGCGGCGCCGTCCAGGGCGGGCAGGACGAACCGGGGCAGCGCCTCGGCCGTGCGCGACGGCGACGGCGGCGCGACGAGGAGCACGCGGTCGACCGGGCGCTCGACCCCGCGCAGCGCCACGTGCAGCCAGGTGACCGCACCCAGGGAGTGGGCCACCACGACCCGCTCGCGAGCGTGCGCGAGCAGGTCGATCTCCGTGCGCACCGCCTCGACCCAGGGCTCGAGGCGCGGGTCGTCGGGGTCGGGCAGGGCGGGGTAGACGGCGAGCTCGCCCTCCGCGCGCAGCGCCATGACCAGCCGTCGCTGCCAGTGCCCCTCGGGCCGACGGTTGGTGTACCCGTGCAGGACCAGGAACGCCCGGCTCATCCGCGGGCGCGCGGTCCGGCTCAGACCTCGCCGTCGGCGAGGTCCTCGGCCAGCTGGGTGAGCGTGCGCACCGCGAAGCCCGTGCCGCCGCGCGGGGTGCAGCCCCAGGCGCGGTGGGCGTTGTACGCCGGGCCGGCGATGTCGACGTGCGCCCAGCGCTGGCTGTCCTTGACGAACTCGCGCAGGAAGATCGACGCCGAGAGCATGCCGCCCTCGCGACGGCCCACCAGCGGGATGTTCGCGATGTCGGCGACGTGGCTGTCGAGGTGGGCGCGCAGCTCCTCGGGCTGCGGCATCGGCCACGTGGTCTCGCCGGCGCGGACCGCGGCGTCGTGGACGGCGTCGCGCAGGTCGTCGTCGTTGGACATGATCCCGGCGGTCCGGGCACCGAGCGCGATGACCGCCGCGCCGGTGAGCGTGGCCAGGTCGACGAGGACGTCGGGCTTGTCCTCCTGCGCGCGCACGAGGGCGTCGGCCATGACCAGGCGGCCCTCGGCGTCGGTGTCGAGCACCTCGACGGTCTTGCCGCCGTACGCGCGGTAGACGTCGCCCGGCTTCTGGGCGCGCCCGCTCGGCATGTTCTCGGCGAGGCAGAGATAGGCGGTGACGTCGACCGGGACGCCGAGGCGCGCGGCCGCCACGATCCCGCCGAGCGCGGCGGCGGCGCCGCCCATGTCGCCCTTCATCTCGTGCATGCCCAGCGACGGCTTGATGGAGATGCCGCCGGTGTCGAAGGTGATGCCTTTGCCGACCAGGGCGAGGTGGCCCTTGGCGCCGTCGGGTCGGTAGGCGAGGCGGACCAGCCGCGGCGGGTGGGCCGACCCCTTGCCGACCGCGAGGATCCCGCCGTAGCCCTGCTCCTCGAGGGCGTTCTCGTCGAGGACCTCGATCTCGAGCCCGTGCGCCTCGGCCTGCGCGACCGCCACCGCCGCGAAGTCGGCGGGGACGAGGTCGTCGGCGGGCGTGTTCACGAGGTCGCGCGCGAGGTTGACCGACTCGGCGATGGTGCGGCCACGGCCGAGGGCGGCGAGGGTCTCGGCGTCCTTCGCGTCGGCGACGTGGAGGGTGATGCGGCCGACCGGCGCGCTGCCGGCGGACTTCGAGTCGACGCGGTAGGCGTCGTAGGAGTAGGCGCCGAGCAGCAGGCCCTGCACGACGGCGTCGAGGGCGGCCGGTCCGTCGTGCGGGATCGCGACCACGGCACGCCGTGAGCCGGCCAGCGCGCGGGCCGCCTCGCCCGCCGCGCGCCGCAGCCGCTCCTCGGTCCACGGCCCGGCGCCGAGCCCGACGGCCAGGACGAGGGGTGCCGCGGCGATGCCGGCGCCCGGGAGCTTCACGATCTCGTCGGCCTTGCCGGTGGCGCCGAGCGCCGCGAGCGACTCGGTGAGCTTGCGCGAGGCGGCGGCCTTGAGGGCCGGGGCGACGACCACGGCCGCCTTCTTGCGTCCGCCGGCGGGAGCGGTCGCGACGACGAGGACGTCGGCGGCCTGCGCTGCGGGGTCGGCCGAGGTGAGGGCGAGGGTGGTCACTGGTTCTCCTTGCGGGACGGTGCGGCACTGCGCCGGTCTCCCGGCAACCTACCGCGCGCCACCGGGCGACGCGTCCGCGCGGGCGGGCCACGGCGCGGGCAGCCCGGTAGGTTGCCGCGCATGACCGACGCCGCGCCCCTGCTGTCCCCTCTCCACGACCGGCACGAGGCGCTCGGCGCCAAGTTCGGCGACTTCGGCGGCTGGTCGATGCCGCTCGAGTACGCCGGTGGCGGCGTGGTCGCGGAGCACACCGCGGTCCGGGAGCGGGTCGGCGTCTTCGACGTCTCCCACCTGGGCAAGGCGCGGCTCGTGGGTGCTGGAGCGGCGGCGTACCTCGACTCGGTGCTCACCAACGCGCTGGACCGCATCGGTCCTGGGCAGGCGCAGTACTCCCTGCTGTGCGCGGACGACGGCGGTGTCATCGACGACCTGATCGTCTACTACCTGTCCGACGAGTGGGTGTTCCTGATCCCCAACGCGTCGAACACGGCCGCCGTGCTCGACGTGCTGCGCGCCGACGCGCCCGACGGTGTCGACATCCAGGGCCTGCACCACGACTTCGCGGTGCTCGCGGTGCAGGGGCCGCAGGCGGCCGCGCTGCTGCGCGACCTCGGCCTGCCGGTCGATCTCGACTACATGGCCTTCAGCATCGTCGAGCACCAGGGCCACGAGGTCACCGTGTGCCGCACCGGCTACACCGGCGAGCTCGGCTTCGAGCTCGTCGTGCCGTGGGCGCAGGCCGGCCGGGTCTGGGACGAGCTGCTGGAGAGGGGGTCGGAGTACGGCGTGCTCCCGTGCGGTCTCGGCGCGCGCGACACCCTGCGCACCGAGATGGGCTACCCGCTGCACGGTCAGGACCTCTCGCGCGAGATCACCCCTGTGCAGGCGCGAGCCGGCTGGGCGGTGGGCTGGAGCAAGCCGGCCTTCCACGGCCGCGACGCCC
Source organism: Actinomycetes bacterium (assembly GCA_029781935.1). GTDB lineage: Bacteria > Actinomycetota > Actinomycetes > S36-B12 > CAIYMF01 > Longivirga. The sequence continues at coordinate 4,973 of JAKOVT010000271.1, forward strand.
TGCTCGCGGAGAAGGAGGCCGGGCCGACCCGCCGCTCGGTAGGGCTGCTCTCCCTCGACCGCGCGATCCCGCGTCCGCACATGACCGTCACGACCACCGACGGCACGGCGATCGGCGAGGTCACCAGCGGCACGTTCTCGCCGACGCGCAAGGTGGGCATCGCTCTCGCGCTGGTCTCGACGGCGGCGGGACTGTCCGAGGGCGACGAGGTGCTGCTCGACGTCCGCGGCCGCCCGGCTCGGTTCGCCGTGGCGACCCCGCCGTTCGTGGAGTCGCACGTCCGCTGACCGGGGTCAGCGGGGGAGGTGCAGACCCGGGATGTCGATCCCGGCGCCGAGGGCGACGACGACGAGGACCGTCGCGGTCGTGATCTCGACGATCGCGCCGAGGACGTCTCCGGTGATGCCGCCGAGCCGGCGCACCGCGTGGCGGCGCAGGACCGCCGCGACCAGGAGCCCGATCACGACCGCGCCGACGAGGGTGAGGCTCACCTCGACAGCGCGGTCGTCGTCGACCTGGCCGAGGACGGCCGCACCGACGACCACCACGAGCGTCACCGCGAGCGCCGCGCCGCGTCCGACCGTGCTGGCGACGAGCGCGCCGAGCCCGTCGGGTCGGGCCGACGGCGTACGCGGGGTGCAGCTCCAGGTCGCCGCGAGGCGTCCGGTGGTGGTGGCGGCGAGCAGCGAGATCGTGCCGTAGCCCGACACGGCGTTCTCCGTCAGTGCGGCCACCTGCACCAGCAGCGTGAGGACGAGCGCGGTGGCGCCGAACGCGCCGATGCCGGGCTCGCGCATCACGGCGAGCCGACGCTCGCGGGTCGCGTCGTCGTCGCCCTTCACGCCGAACGCGTCGAAGGTGTCGGCGAGGCCGTCGAGGTGCAGGCCGCGCGTGAGCACGACGAGCACCACCACGCCGAGCGCCGCGGCGAGCAGGTCGACCGCCGTGGTGGGTCGGTGCTCCGTGGTGAACACCCGCACCGCCGCCACGACGGCGCCCGCGAGCACGCCGAGGAGGGTGCCGACGAACGGTGCGAGCAGCATGGCGCGCCCGGCCGTGCGGCGGTCCACCGAGCGTGGTGCCGGGACGCGGATGGCGGTGAGGGTGCCCAGCGCGAGCCGCACGGAGTCGGGCATCAGGCGTCCCGGTCGCTGACGCCGGCCTCGTCGAAGGTCGCCATCTCGCGCAGCGTGGCGCCGGCCGCGGCGAGCACGGGAAGCGCCACCAGCGCTCCGGTCCCCTCGCCGAGGCGCAGCCCGTAGTCGACGACGGGGATCAGGTCGAGGCGCTCGAGCGCTTGCGCCGCAGCGGGTTCCGTCGAGAGGTGCCCGGCCAGCCACCAGCGGGGAGCGCGGTACGCGATCCGCTGCGCGACCAGCGCGGCCGCGCACGACACGACGCCGTCGAGCAGCACCGGGGTGCGCCGCACGGCGGCCTCGAGCAGGAAGCCGGACATGGCGGCGATGTCGGCGCCGCCGACGGTGGCCAGGAGCGCGATCGGGTCGCCCTTGTGCGGCCGACCGCGGCGCATCGCGTCGCGGACGGCGGCGGCCTTGCGCATCCACGTGTCGTCGTCGATACCGGTGCCGCGCCCGACGACGGCCGAGGCGTCGCCGCCGTCGAGGATGCCGACGATCGCGGCGGCGGGCGTGGTGTTGCCGATGCCCATGTCGCCCGGCACCAGCAGGTCGGCGCCGGAGTCGATCTCCTCGTCGGCGATCGCCATGCCGGCCGCGAACGCCTGGGCCGCCTGCTCCCGGGTCAGCGCATCCTCGCGGTCGATGGAGCCCGATCCTCGGCGCACCTTGTGGCGCACGACGTCGTCGGGCACGGACGCGCCGAGGTCGACGTAGTCGACGTCGACGGCCATGTCGACGACGCGCACGGTGGCACCGTTCAGCCGCGCGAGCACGTTCACCGCGGCTCCGCCGGCGAGGAAGTTGAGCACCATCTGCGCCGTGACCTCGGGCGGGTAGGCGCTCGTCGCGGCCGTGCGCGCCACGCCGTGGTCGCCGGCGAAGACCACCACGCGCACGCGGTCGAGCGGCCGCGGCGGGCACTCGCCCTGCACCGAGCACAGCCACAGCGACAGCTCCTCGAGGCGGCCGAGCGCGCCGGCGGGCTTGGTGAGCCGACCCTGGCGTTCCGAGGCGGCCGCCCGCGCGGCGGCGTCGGGCAGCTCCACGCGGGCGGCGAGGTCGTCGAGGTCGAGCTCGGTCACGATCGCTCCAGACACGGTGCGGGACAGGGGTTCACAGGGCGAGCACCCGGCCCGCGACGACGAGCGACACCTCGTCGCACTCGGCGGCCACGCGCGCGTTCAGGGTGCCCAGCAGATCGCGGTACAACCGCCCCGACGCGTGCTCGGGCACCACGCCGCTGCCGACCTCGTTGCTCACGAGCACGACGCGCGCGCGCGTGGTCCGGACCGCGTCGACGAGGGCGGCGACGCGGCGCTCCACGAGGGCCAGCGACTCGGCGTACGCCGGTGACCCCGGAGCCGTCTCCCACGTGCGCGCGTCGTCGAGGACGCCGGCGAGCCACAGCGAGAGGCAGTCGACGAGCACGGCGTCGTCGGGTCCGGCCGCCCCGAGGACGTCGGCGACGTCGAGCGTCTCGGCCGTCGTCCAGTGCGGCGGGCGCCGCGACCGGTGCACGCGCACGCGCGCCGCCCACTCGGAGTCGCCCGGCCGTTCGCCTCCGGTGGCGACGTACACCACCCGCTGCTCCGCCGCGAGCGCCTGCTCGGCCTCGCGGGACTTGCCCGAACGCGCGCCGCCGAGCACCAGGCGTCGCCGCGAGCCGGTGGGAGGGTGCGGATCGCCGGTGTCGAGGACGGCGAGGTCGGGCAGCGCCCGGGCGCCCCACTGGCCGAGGACGCGGTCGACGTCGGGCGGGTTGTGGTGGCTGAGGTGGACGGCGACCACCCGCGTCGCGTCGGTGATCGCGCCCACCGCGCGCAGCCGCCGGAGCTGCTCGGGGAAGGTCGCGAGGTCGAGGTGCCCGGTGCCGTGATCGCCCTTGCGGCCGAAGGTCTCCTCGAGGAGGACGACGTCGAAGGCTGCGCCCGCGACGGAGCCGACCGTCGCCTCGGGCAGCGCCGCGGTGTCGGTGGCGTAGAGCAGCCGCGAGCCGTCGGGCGTCGTGACGTCGAAGAGCAGCGCGTCGGCCGACAGCGGATCGGCACGGTCGTCGTGCGCGGCCTCGAGGGCGCGCACGACGTAGCCCTCGATCTCGACGACGTCGCCCGCGTCGAGGACCAGCAGCGACACGGGGTCGTCCGGGCCCACCCAGTGGCGGCATGCGTCGACCACGCTGCGCGGACCGGCGACGAGCAGCGGCGCGGTGGCGGGCGTCCACGACCGCGCCAGCAGGGCCACCGGCGCGAGGTGGTCGGGGTGCGCGTGCGTGACGAGGACCGCGCGCACGGCGCCGAGCGAGAGGCCGGCCGCGCTCGCCTGGTGCAGGGAGTCGGGACCGCAGTCGAGCAGCACGACGTCGTCGACGAGGGCCGACGTCGTACGCCGCACCTCCCCGCGGGCCCGCAGCGCCGCGCAGGAGGCGCACGTGCACCACGCGTTCGGCCAGCCGTCGGCCGACCCGGTGCCGAGCAGGACGACGCGCATCACGGCTTCTCGGCGAACACGACCGGCACGTCGAACGCGGCGCGGCGGGTCGCGCGACGCAGTGCGACGAGCACGATGCGCCCGGCGACCACGACGAGGACCACGGTGAGCACGGCGCGCGGGAGGTCGAAGCCGAGCGAGGTCGCGACGTCGAAGCGCAACCAGGCCTGCAGGTTCTCGACGGCCGGCGCTCCGGGCACGTACGACAGCCCGGGGGCGAGCGTGCCGTCGGAGGAGAGGAACGGCCAGAACCAGAGGTTGAGCAGGAAGCCGTATCCGATGCAGGCGACGAACGAGTACGCCGCCAGCAGCACGATCTCGGCCCGGCCGCGCAGACGCGGCAGCAGCCCCGCGCCGAGGCCGATCCACGCCGCGCCGATCATCTGGAACGGGAGCCAGGGCCCCACGCCCCCGGTGACGAGCGCCGACGCGAACATCCCGATCGCACCCAGGCAGAACCCGAACCCCGGTCCGAGCGCGCGGCCGCCGAGCACCAGCACGATCCACATCGGCTCGAAGCCGGCCTGGCCACCGCCGAAGGGTCGCAGTGCGGCCGCGGCCGCCGACAGCACACCGAGCAGGGCCACGCCCTTCGCGTCGAGGCCGCCGTCGGCGACGTCGGCGAGCAGGACCGCGAGCACCATCGGGACCACCACCGCGAACAGCCACGGCGCGTCGGAGGAGTGCGCGACGACCGCGGAGTCGGCGGCGGCGAGGAACGGCCAGAAGAACGCGACGACGCCGACCGCGCTGGCGAGGACGACGGCGACGGTGGTGCGTCGGCCCATCCGGACGACGTGAGCGGTCGCAGGTGCGGTTGTCGGACGAGCATCGACGACGGTCACGACGCCACGACCAGCGCCGCACGCACCTCGGCGACCGTGAGCCAGGGCTGGGGCGCCATCACCTTGCTGACCTGGGGAGCGAACATCGGCGAGCCGACGACGACGTCGGTGGCCGGACCGTCGGCGACGATCTCGCCGTCGGCGATGACGACCACGCGGGTCGCGACCTCCGCGGCGAGCTCGACGTCGTGCGTGGCCAGGACCACGCAGTGGCCGCGGGTCGCGAGGTCGCGCAAGGTCGTGACCAGCCGCTGCTTCGCGGCGTAGTCGAGGCCCCGGGTCGGCTCGTCGAGCAGCAGCACGGGCGGCTCGCTCGCGAGGACCACTGCCAGCGCCAGCGCGAGCCGCTGGCCCTCGGACAGGTCGCGGGGGTGCGAGGCGTCGGCGATGCCCGGGGCGAGCCGGTCGAGCAGCGCGCGCGTCGTGCCGGCCACCGCGCCGCCGTCGCGGTCGGCCGCGGTGCACTCGTCGCCGACGCGGTCGGCCACGAGCAGGTCGGTGGGCTCCTGCGGCACGAGGCCGACACGGCTCACCAGGTCGCGCCCGCGCAGGGTCGACGGAGTCGAGCCCCCGACCGCCACGACACCGGCCGTGGGCACGTGCAGCCCCACGAGCGTGCCGAGCAGCGTCGACTTCCCTGCGCCGTTGCGGCCCATGACCGCGACGATCTCGCCGCGGTCGGCCGCGAGCGTGACGCCGCGCAGCGCCGGCACCGAGCCGTGGCGCACGACGGCGTCGGAGACGGTGAGGGCGACGTCGTCGGAGAGCACGTGGATGGCCGACCGGGTGCGCGCGGCGGCGGCGTCGGCGAGCTGCGGCTCGAGCTGCTCGCGCAGCGGTCCGGCGGCGCGTCGGGCGTCGCGCACCGAGAGCGGCAGGGGGTTCCAGCCCGCGAGGCGCCCGAGCTCCACGACCGGCGGCGCGACCGGGGCGTCGGCCATCACCTCGGCCGGCGTGCCGACGACCAGCGGCTCACCGGCGCCGGGTACGACGACGACGCGGTCGGCGTACTGCACGACGCGCTCGAGCCGGTGCTCGGCGAGCAGCACGGTGACCCCCAGGTCGTGCACGAGCCGCTGCAGTGCCGCCAGCACCTCCTCTGCCGCACCGGGATCGAGCGCCGAGGTCGGTTCGTCGAGCACGAGCACCTTCGGGTGCATGGTGAGGACCGCGCCGATGGCCACGCGCTGACGCTGACCGCCCGACAGCGAGCGCAGCGGGCGGTTGCGCAGCTCGGCGAGCCCGAGCAGGTCGAGGGTCTCCTCGACGCGGCGGCGCATGACGTCGGGCGCGAGACCGATCGACTCCATGCCGTAGGCCAGCTCGTCCTCCACCATGTCGGTGACGAAGCCCGACAGCGGGTCCTGCGGCACGACGCCGACGACGTCGGCGAGCTCGCGCGGCGGGTGCAACCGGGTGTCGCGGCCGGCGACGGTCACCCGGCCGGAGAGCGTGCCGCCCGTGAAGTGCGGGACCAGGCCGTTGACGCATCTGAGCAGCGTCGACTTGCCGGTGCCGGTGCGTCCGACGACGAGGACCAGCTCGCCCTCGGGAACGTGCAGGTCGACGCGGGACAGGACCGGGGCCGTGGCGCCGTCGTAGGTGACGGAGACGTCGTCGAAGCGGATCACGCGGCCACCCCCTCCCTCTCGTCGGTGCGCGCCGTCCCCGGACGCAGGGTACGGACGGGCGCGGCGCCGGGCGGCCGCGGCGCGGCGGCACCCGCGACGGCACCGACCGCCACCGCGAGGGCCGGCAGCAGCGGCAGCGCGGGCCACGCGGGCGGCGAGACCGGGCCCTCGAGCGCGCCGGGGTCCTGGACGGCCACGACCACGAGGACGAGGGCCGGGACGATCCCCGACAGCGCGACGAGCCACTCCGGCAGCGCCCACGGGTCGGGGCGGTAGCGGGTGCGGACGCTGCGGCGGCCGGAGAGCAGCAGACCCGCGCCGCCTGTCACGAGACCGACGGCGAGCAGCGGCAGTGCGAGAGCGCCGGGGGTGCCGCCGTCGAGCAGCGCGTAGACGCCGAGGACGACACCGACGAGCCCGAGCAGCAGCAGCGACTGGGCGCCGAGGCGCACCCGCCTCGGGACCTGTCCGACCCGGCCGTACCCGCGGGAGTCCATCGCCGCCGCGAGGTCGACGGCACGCTCGAGCGAGCCCTCGAGCACCGGCATCACCGATCCCGCCAGGGCCCGTGCACCGCGATCGGGCCGGCCGCGCAGCCGCCGCGCCGTGCGCACGCGCGCGACGTCGCCGACGAGCTGCGGCGCGAACGTCATCGCCACGACGACCGCCACGCCGACCTCGTAGAGCGCCGCCGGCACGCTGGCGAGCAGGCGCGCCGGGCTGGCGAGGGAGTTCGCGGCGCCGATGCACGCGAGCATCGCGGCGAGCAGCATGCCGTCGTACGTCGCCTGCAGGAGCTCCTCGACCGTCACGGGTCCGCCGATGGTGACGCCGGCGAACCAGGAGGGGAGCGGGATCTCGGGCAGGGTGAGGACGACGCGCGACCCGATGCCGCTCCCGACCACCACGGTCATGAGCACGTGCAGCACGACGATGACGCCGCCGAGCTTGAGGAACACCGAGAAGGACCGCGCCCAGGGGGCGTCGGGCTTGCGCCGGGCCACGACCCAGCCGGCGACCGCCACGATGAGACCGAGCAGCAGCGGGTTGGTGGTGCGGCTGGCCGCGGTCGCGAGGCCCAGCGCCCACACCCACCACGCGCCCGGGTGGGTCCAGCGGGGGAGGGCGCGGTCGCCCAGCGCGTGCACGGCGCGGCTCACGAGCGCCTCCGCGAGATCCAGAACGCGGCAGCGGCGAGCGCCACGACCGCGGCCGTGCCGAGCACGGTCGCCACGGGGCTGCCCGGGCCGGCCCGCGAGGCGGTGTCTCCCGCGGGGGCTCCGGAGGCGGCCTGGAGCGTCGGCTCGTCGGACGGGTCCGCGCCGGTGCCGGGGCGGCTCGGCGAATCGGAGGCCGCCCCCTGCGGCGACGACCCGGCGGCGACCGCACTCGACGAGGCCGCCGACGCACCGGTGGTCGGGACCGTGGCCGTGCCGTTCGGCGGGGGCGCCGTCGTACGACCGGTGACGGGCACGACCGGCGCCGCGGACGTGCGGCTCGGCGCCGGGGCGGCTGTCCTCGTGGCGGTCGGCGACGGGGAGGGGTCGGCCACCAGGGGCGCGCACTCGCCCCGCGGGTACCCGTCGAGCGCGCAGACGAGCCCGTCCTTCGACCGGATCTCGACCGGCGGCGTGGTGGCGCGCAGGACCGCGAGACCGGTGCCGTGGCGGGTCGCGGAGGGGCGGGGCACCGTGACGCACTCGACCCGGGCCGTCGTGGTGGTCGGCGGCCGCTGCCCGGGGGGCGCGTCCGAGAGCGTGCCGTAGTCGATCACCAGCGCGACCCGGTCCGCGTCCTTCACCGGCGGGAGGTCCGGGCAGAGCGTGTCGAAGTCGGCGGACTGGCGCGGTGCCGCGCCACCGGTGGTCGAGGTGGTCGTCGAGAAGCGCCAGCCGACGACCCAGGTGTCGTCGACCGGGTGGGACGCCGGTCCGCTGGACGCGAAGGCCCATCCGGTCTTGTCGCTCGTGTTGGCGCGGGCCCACCAGTAGGTCCAGTAGCGGTACGTCGAGGCCTGCGCAGGCGGAGCCGCGAGCACGAGCGGCAGGGCGGCGAGCACGCCGACGACGACGGCCGCGAGCGCGGTCGTCGTGCGTCGGCGTGCGGCGGTCATGCGTGCGTCCCCTCCCGACGTGCGCCCACGAGCAGCCCGAGACCGACGAGCACCAGCACCGCGGCGCCGGTGAGGAGCACGGGCGTCAACGGGGTGGCGCCGGTCGGCGGGAGCTCCGCCGCGTCCTGCGCGGTCGTCGGGTCCGACGACGCCGACGCGGTGGCGGAGGCGCTCGGCGTGGGCGTGGCGGACGCGCTCGCCGTCGGCGTGGGTGCGGGGCTCGGGGTGGTCGCGGCCGGGCGCATCGTGGCGTCGATGCGGGCGACGTACGCCGACACCGCCGCGCTGCTCCCGCCCGCCGCGTGGGTGGCGAGGGCCGCGAGGGCGAGCAGCCCCGGGTCGTCCTTCGCGGCGGCGGCCTTCGCGGTCACGGTGGCGAGGGCGGCGTCGCGCTGCGCCGAGCCGAAGCCCGCTGCCGTCAGGCCGAGCACGGCCCACGCCGTGTCGCCGGCGCTGACCGAGCCGGGCGTGCGGGTGCCGGTGCCGTAGTCCAGCTGCGGCACGGCGCCGGAGAACGCGTCGAGCAGGCGGGCCACGTAGCCCGCGGCGAGGTCGGCCGCCGGCTGAGCCGCGGGCGGGGGCACGGGGATGGGGCAGGTGGCTCGCGGTGCGCTCGCGGCGACCGGGCCAGGAGCCACCGGGAGCCCCGATCCGGCGAGCGCCACGAGCGACTGCACGGTGGCGGCGTCGTTGGCGACCAGGCCCGATCCGTAGTCCTGGAAGGCGATCGCGCCGTCCTCGTCGGTGGCGGCGCCGTCGCAGCCGAGCTGGAGGGTCTGCAGGTAGGCGCGGGCCGGACCGGTCGACGAGGCCGGGGCGCCCGCGCCGTTGAGCGCGATGAGGACGTCGGCGGTCGAGTTCGCGTCCGAGGCGCCGCCCGCGAAGTAGGGGAAGCCGCCGTCGGCGGCGCGGGCCTTCTCCAGCCACGCGATCGCGCGGTCGGCCTCGGCCGTGCGGCCGGCCGACCGCAGCGCCAGCGCCGCGAGCGCGGTCGAGTTGGTGTCCTCGCCGGCGTAGGCGTTCGGGTCCGACGGCGTGCAGGCGGTCGTCGTGGAGGCGCGGAAGGCCTGGAAGCCGCCGTCGGCGCACTGCTGCCCGACGAGCCAGGCGACGGCCGCCGCGGGCGGGGTCGTGCCGGCGGCCTCGTGCGCGAGCAGCGCGAGGGACTGCCGGAAGGCGCCGTCGTACGTCGGGTCCGCCGAGCCGTACAGGCCCGGCTGGGCGGGCGTGGCGGCGGTGGCCGCGGGCGCCGCGAGGGCGGTGCCCGCGAGGAGCAGGCCGCCGGCGAGGGCGACGGCCGCGATCGGGGTCGTGCGGTGGGACCAGACCACGAGGGGTCCTTTCGGGTAACGATCACGAACCAGAGGTCCGGACGGGCCCCGATACGACAAGACCCCCCGCAGCGGCTCCCGGAGGAGCGCGTACGAGGGGCGAGAGGGCGGACCGGGTGGGTCCGGGCTCGTTCCGCAATCCGCGACGGAGGTGAGCCTCTCGCGCCCGCCAGGTGCTCCGGCTCGCCGACCCGGTGAGGTCGGCCTACGGTTGCGGGACAGCGCCGGATTCGGACCGGCTTCCCCTGGACGTCAGACGCGATGTTCAGTTGTGGGGCTCACCGTACACGCGCCGCGCTGCCGCGCGGCACCCCGCGCCGTTCTGCCGTGCCGTGACCGGTCAGACAGCCCGAGAACGTGCGTGTGCGAACGACCGGTCCCTACCCTGGGGACGACGGTCGGGGGAGGACGGAGGCGAGGGTCGTGGCGGCGCCGGAGACCAGCTGGGTCCGTGTCCGCGTCCCCGTGCAGGGCATGACCTGCGCAGCCTGCGAGCGCCGGGTCGGGAAGGCCCTGGGCTCGGTGCCAGGGGTCCGCCCGGTCGCCGTCTCCGCCCGTTCCGGCCTGGTCACCCTCGACGTCGACGGCGAGGTCCCGTGGGAGGGCGTCGTCGAGGCGCTCGAGGGCACCGGCTACACCGTGGGCAGCTCGCCGTGGCTCACCCACGAGCAGTCCACCTGGGTCCGCGCCGCAGGAGCCCTCGTCGTGGTGGGCGCGATCGTCTGGCTGGTGAGCACCTTCGCCGTCGGCGACCTGTCGGCACGGATCACCGAGGCGGGCAGCACCGGCCTGCTCGTCGTCCTCCTCATCGGCGTCACCGCGGGCTTCTCCACGTGCATGGCGCTGGTCGGCGGCCTCGTGCTCGCGGTCTCGGCCGCCCGGATGAGCGACGGCGACGCCCCTGCCGGTGGCCGCTGGCGTCCGCAGCTGGCCTTCCAGGCGGGGCGCATCGTCGGCTTCTTCGTGCTCGGCGCCGTGCTCGGCGCTGTGGGTGCGCGCCTGGCGCTCCCCACCCCGGTGGTGGCGGGGCTGATGGCGGTCGTCGCCGTGTTCATGGTGCTGCTCGGCATCAGGCTCACGGGCCTGTCCCCGCGGCTGTCGGGCTGGTCGATGGCCCTTCCGGCGTCGTGGGGCGCGCGTCTCGGGCTCGACGAGAAGGCCCGTGGCCCCTACTCCGACCTGCGCGCGGCCGGGCTCGGGGTCGCCACCTTCGTGCTGCCGTGCGGCTTCACCCAGGTCGTGCAGCTCTACGCGATGACCACGGCGTCGCCGCTGCAGTCCGGCCTCGTCATGGCGACCTTCGCGATCGGTACGGCGCCCGGCCTGCTGCTCGTCGGCGGCCTGCCCTCGTTCGCCACCGGGGCGCGCCGCGCGCTGGTGCTGTCGGTCGCGGGTGTCGCGCTCGTCTGCTTCGCCGTCGTCAACCTCACCGCGGCCGCGTCGCTCGTCGGCGTCGGCGGGTCGGGCGCGAGCACCGCCGCGGGAGTCTCGTCGAACGTGACCCTGAGGGACGGCGTCCAGGTCGTGACGATGAGCGAGGGCTCGCGCGGGTACTCGCCCGCGGACACGGTCGTCTACGCCGGTGTGCCGATCCGGTGGGAGATCGACGCCGAGTCGCAGTTCACCTGCGCCGCGGCGATGCGCGGTGTCGGCAACGACTTCAGCGTCGACCTGAGCACCGGGCAGAACGTCGTGGAGCTGCCGGCGATGCAGCCCGGCACGTTCAGCTTCGTCTGCGCCATGGGGATGTACTCGGGCAGCCTCACCGCCGTCGACGTCCCGAGGCCCGCCACGACCGGCGTGGCGGCCCGGACGCCCGCAGGCTAGGCCTGCTCCGGGGGGTGCAGCGACATCGGGCCGTACACGACCCGGTCGCCCTCGAGCAGCGTGACGGCGTCGACCCCCTGCTCGAGCAGGCCCTGCCACTCCTCGCCGATCCAGCTCTCGGCCTCGGCCTGGGCGGGGAACCGCTCGGCGGGGGAGAGGCCGTCGACGACGGACCCGTCGGCGCGCTCGTAGCGCCAGACCCAGTCGGTCATGGCCGCGGGTTGGGGGAGACGGTGAGCGACGGGTCGGTGACGACGACGTCGCCGAGCACCTCGTCGATCGCAGCCATCAGGTCGGCCTCGAGCCGGACGCCGCTGGCCCCCACGTTGTCGAGGACCTGCTCGGGACGGCTCGCGCCGACGATCGCCGACGACACGAAGTCGTGCTGCAGCACCCAGGCCACGGCGAGCTGGGCCATCGACAGGCCCGCCTGCTCCGCCAGCGGCCGCAGGCTCTGCACGCGGCTGAGGATCTCGTCGGTGCGCAGCCGCTCGGTGAAGTGGCCGCTCGTCGGATCGGTGGCGCGCGAGCCCTCCGGCGGCGGCTGTCCCGGCAGGTACTTGCCGGTGAGCACACCCTGCGCGATGGGGCTCCACACGATCTGGCCGAGACCGAGCTCGACGCTGGTCGGGACGACCTCCGCCTCGATCACGCGGTAGAGCGCGGAGTACTGCGGCTGGTTGGAGACCAGGCGGTCGAAGCCCATCTCGTCGGCGATCTCGACGGCGCGGCGGATCATCGAGGCGTCCCACTCGGAGACGCCGACGTAGAGCACCTTGCCCTGGCGGACGAGATCGTCGAACGCGCGCAGGGTCTCCTCGAGCGGCGTCTCGTGGTCGTAGCGGTGCGCCTGGTAGAGGTCGACGTAGTCGGTGCCCAGGCGTCGCAGCGATCCCTCGATGCTCTCGCGGATGTGCTTGCGGGACAGGCCGCGGTCGTTCTGGCCGGGACCGGTCGGCCAGAACACCTTCGTGAAGATCTCCAGGCCCTCGCGGCGCTGGCCGGACAGCGCCCGGCCGAGGACGGCCTCGGCGCGGGTGCCGGCGTAGACGTCGGCGGTGTCGAACGTGGTGATGCCGGAGTCGAGCGCGGCGTGCACGCACGCGACCGCGGCGTCCTCCTCGACCTGGGACCCGTGGGTGATCCAGTTGCCGTACGAGATCTCGCTGACCTTCAGGCCGCTGCGGCCGAGATGACGGTGCTCCATGCGTCCGACCCTATGCGGGGCCGACGACGCCCGCGACGCGGTGGTGGGTCAGACCTTCGCCTTCTGCTTGGGCACGACCGGCTGGCCGTTCCACCGCACCTTGGGCTTGGGCAGCCGCAGCGAGCGCAGCTGCAGGGCGCGCATGACGCCGTAGGTGACCGCGCCCTTGGTGCTCTCGCCCGGGAACTCGCGGGCCAGGCCGCCGCGCAGTCGGTAGATCAGCCACAGGGTGTCGGCGACCACCGCGATGAGCGTGATGGCCCACACCCACAGCAGCGCCACCTGGATCCACGGGACGCGCACGAAGCGGAGCAGGAGGACCAGGACGGCCACGGGGATGAACAGCTCGCCGGCGGAGATGCGGGAGTCGACGTGGTCGCGGACCCAGGCGCGCACGGGGCCGGCGTCGCGCGGGGGCAGGCGGTGGGGGTCGCCGTTGCGCAGCGCCTGCTGCTGCTCGTAGCGGGCCCGGCGGTCGGCGTCGCGAGCCGCCTTCCGCGCGGCCTTGGGGTCGGAGGGGACGCCGGACTTCGCGGCCTTGCGCGCGGCCTCGGCCTCCTTGCGGGTGGGGGTCGGGCGACCCTTGCCCTGGGGCGCGGCGGACGTCGGATCGGGGTTCGCGACCTCGTCCGGGGTCACCGGCTGGTCCTTCTGGCGGCGGAACACGGCGTCAGCCTACGTCGGCGGCGGGGATGCCCCGACCCGGTGTCCGGCCCGCTGATCCGCACGACAGCCCCAGGCGAGGCCGGATAGGTTGGGAGGACGTCACCGACGCAGTCCCCCGCGCACGGTGCGCACGAGGGCCGAGACCGACCGAAGGGAGCGCCCGACATGGGCCTCTGGCAGCGCTTCACCCTGATCTTCAAGTCCAAGGCGAACAAGGCGCTGGACAAGGCGGAGGATCCCCGCGAGACGCTCGACTACTCCTACGAGAAGCAGCTCGAGCTGCTCCAGAAGGTGCGTCGCGGCGTCGCCGACGTCGCGACGAGCCGCAAGCGCCTCGAGCTGCAGATCACCCAGCTCCAGCAGCAGAGCGACAAGCTCGAGGGCCAGGCCAAGGCGGCGCTGGCCGGCGGTCGGGAGGACCTCGCGCGCGAGGCGCTCACCCGGCGCTCCGGGCTGCAGACCCAGATCTCCGACCTGCAGGTGCAGCTCGCGCAGCTGCAGGACCAGGAGGAGAAGCTCGTCCAGGCCAGCCAGCGGCTGCAGGCCAAGGTGGAGGCGTTCCGCACCAAGAAGGAGACGATCAAGGCGACGTACTCCGCGGCGGAGGCGCAGACCAAGATCAACGAGGCGTTCTCCGGCATCAGCGAGGAGCTCGGCGACGTCGGCCTCGCGGTGCAGCGGGCCGAGGACAAGACGGCGCAGATGCAGGCGCGCGGCCAGGCCATCGACGAGCTGCTGGCGTCCGGCGCGCTCGACGACGCGACCGGCACGAGCAAGGACTCCATCACCGCCGAGCTCGAGCGGATGGCGTCCACCAACGAGGTCGAGAGCCAGCTCGCCGCGATGAAGGCCGAGATCGGCTCCGCCCCGGCGGCTCCCGCGATCGAGGCCGAGAAGACCGAGTAGGGGAGGACGGACACCGTGATCATCCGCATCCTGGGCGAGGGCCAGTTCGTCGTGCCCGACTCCGACCTCCCCGAGATCAACCGCCTCGACGCCGCGCTCGAGGCGGCGCTGAAGTCCGCCGCCGACGACGTCCGGCCGGCGCTCGACGCGCTGCTGGAGCACGTGCGCACGGTGGGCACCCGCCCGCCGGAGCACGAGATCCTCGAGTCCGACGCCGTGCTGCCCTTCTCCGACGCGAGCGAGGACGACATCCGCGACATGCTCGGCGACGACGGCCTCGTCCCGGGCTGACCGCTCTCGACCCCTCCCAGCCGGTGCGCAGGCCGCTCTCGAGGAACGTCCAGGCACCCGGCGTACGTTGGACGCAGTGAGGGCCGGACCCGCCGACCCCGCACCAGAGAGGCACCCGTGTCGTCGTCCCGGTACGCCCCCGACCGCGGTCTGACCGGCCGGATGGTCGGGACGCTGTTCGGCCTCGGCCTGCTCTACGTCGTGCTGGCCGCGGTCTTCATCTGGCTGGGCTTCTCCGCCTGGTTCGTGCTGCTGATCTCGGGCGGCATGCTCTTCGCGCAGTGGTGGTTCAGCGACACGATGGCGCTCGCGGCGATGCGCGCACGCACGGTGACGCCCGAGCAGGCGCCGCAGCTGCACGCGCTGGTCGACCGCTTGTGCGCGATGGCCGACATGCCCAAGCCGCGCATCGCCATCGCCGACACCGACGTGCCCAACGCCTTCGCGACCGGCCGCACCCCGGATCGCGCGGTGGTGTGCGTGACCACCGGCATCCTGCGCCGACTCGACGCCGCCGAGCTCGAGGGAGTGCTGTCGCACGAGCTCTCGCACGTCGCGCACCGCGACGTCACCGTCATGACCGTGGCGTCCTTCGCCGGGGTGGTCGCGGGTCTGCTCACGCGCATGTGGCTCTGGGGCGGCATGTCGCGCGGCCGCGACCGCGATCAGAACGCGGCGGTGATGTTCCTCGTCATCATGCTGGTGAGCATCGCCGTCTACGTCGTCTCCTTCCTCCTCACCCGGGCGCTCTCGCGCTACCGCGAGCTGTCGGCCGACCGCACCGGCGCGCTGCTCACCGGCAACCCGAGCGCGCTGGCCTCGGCCCTGCAGAAGGTGTCCGGCGACATCGCCGCGATCCCCGACGGCGACCTGCGCTCGATGGAGTCGGTGTCGGCCTTCGCCTTCGCGCCGGCGCTCACGTCGAAGTTCTCGCTGTCCACGCTGTTCATGACCCACCCACCGCTGGAGAAGAGGCTCGAGCAGCTCGCGCAGATCTCCGCCCAGCTCGGCCAGCGCTGACCCCCGGCCGGCTCCCGCTCTGGAGGTCCGAGCGGTAGCCATAGGTACCTCTCAGACCTCCAGAGCGGCGGCGGGAGGCCTTCGCAGCGTCGTACCCGGACGGCATGCTGGGGGGATGACGGAGATACTCGGGTTCCAGGTCGTGGTCGACTGCCGCGAGCCGCACGCGCTCGCCGACTGGTGGGCGGGGACGCTGGGCTGGGAGGTCGAGGCGCAGGACGCCGCGTTCATCCGCTCGATGGTCGACCAGGGGTTCGCCACCGAGGCGGAGACCACGACCCACCACGGGAACCTGGTCTGGGCCGCCGGCGCGGCGATCAACCCGCCCGCGGGCACGACCGCGCCTCGGCTGCTCTTCGTGCAGGTGCCCGAGGGCAAGACGGTCAAGAACCGGATGCACCTCGACCTGCGCGGGTCGTCCGACATCGCGGCGCTGCGGTCCTCGCTCGAGGCGAGGGGAGCGACCCGGTTGTGGGAGGCCAGCCAGGGGCCGCACTCCTGGATCACGTGGGCCGACCCCGAGGGCAACGAGTTCTGCGCGTGATCGCCGGTGCGGCCGCGCCGTCGGCGACGTAGCCTCCTGGCATGGCCGCTTCGCGGTACGGAGACGACCCGGTGCTGACGCGCGCCGCGCGCGCTGCAGCGCTCCGTGTCGCTGCCGCGGTCGCCGTGACCGGGCTGCTGATCGTGCTGTCCGTCGCGCTCGTCGGTGCCAAGTTCGGCTTCTTCGCCGTGGCCCACGGCGGCAGCGGGCTGCTGCGCGGTGGCTTGTCGGTCGTGCAC
>JAKOVT010000279.1 GCA_029781935.1 Actinomycetes bacterium
GTCGCCTGCACGACCAGCGCCCGACGCCGCTCCACGACGAGCGCCCGGGCCGCGCGCAGCTGGTCGTCGCGCACCGAGGCGTCAGGACCGGCCAGCGCGGCGACCACGCGGTCAGCGGCAGCAGCGAGCGCAGCGTCGTCGACGGAGGTCATGGGCTCATCCTGCTGGTCGCCACAGACACTCGCTCTGACGGCCGCGCACACGATGACGTCACGCCCGATAGGCATCGCGACGATGATCGACGTCGAGGACGACCACCATCCCGCGCTCGTCGTCGATCCGGTACCGCACCCGGTACTCGCCGCGCCGAGCCCGCCACAACCCTTCGAAGGGTTCACGCAGCGGGGCGCCCACCACGCGCGGGCGGTGAGCCAGCGGCCCGACGATGAACTCCCAGGCGGCGAACGCCGCCGCGGCAGGCAGCGTCTCGCTCAGGGCACGCGTCGCACCCGGCGACAGCTCGATCTCGTAGACGACGTCGTCCGCGCCGTCAGCGTTCACGAGGCTCGCGGCCGCGACGGTCGGCCATCAGCGCCGCCATCTCGGACTGGGTCGTGACGTCCCCGCCCGCCACGGCTTCCTCGGCCTCGCGGACGCGCGACACGCCCGCTTCGTCGCGCAGCAGCTCGATCGTCGCCTCGAGCGACTCGAGGTCCTCGGCCGACAGCAGCACGACGTACTCGCGCCCGTTGCGGGTGACATGGACCCGGTCATGGGTGCGGTCGACCTCGTCGGCGATCTCCGAGAGGCGCGCCTTCACCTCGGAGAGTGGAAGGGTGGTCATGGACCAGAATTCTAGTCTGCGATAGGGAGTGGCCACAAGGATCCGCCCGTGGCGAGGTCGGCGCGGACTTGTACGCCGGAACCCGCGGACGCGCCGGTGGTTCCGCGGGGCTTCGCGTACACGTCCGTCCACGAGGCGCCGCACGCACCGGATCTCGCTCGCCCGTGACGACGCCGCCCACCGCCGGGAGGGCGGTGGGCGGCGTCGGGTCTCGGGCCGGAGTACCCGAGGTGTCAGGCGACGGGCTCCTTCATCGCGGCCCACGCGGAGAAGCCGCCGAGCAGGTCGGAGATGTCGGTGCGGCCCTGGGCGCGCAGGTAGCTCGCGGCCACGCTCGAGCGCCAGCCGCCGGCGCAGTGGATCACGAGCGTGGAGGCAGGCACCTCGTCGATGCGCGCGGCGAGCTGAGCCAGCGGGATGTGCAGCGAGCCGGGGACGGTGCCGTTGACGAGCTCGCCGGGGTTGCGCACGTCGAGCACGACGGGCGCGTCGTCGCTCTCGAGCAGCTCGGCGAGCTGCACGGCGGTGAGCCGGCTGGCCGACGTCGAGCGCTCGGGCGTCTCGGCGAGCCAGGCCTCGATCTCGGGCACCACGCCCACGACCTGGTCGAAGCCGATGCGCGCGAGGCGGACCGCGACCTCGGCCTCGCGGCCGGCCGGGGCGATGATGACGACCTTGTCGTCGGGCTTCACGACCATGCCGACGGTCTCGGCGAAGCGGCCGTCCTCGGGCACGTTGATCGCGCCGATCATGTGACCGGCGGCGAACTCCTGCGGATCGCGCGCGTCGACCACGATCGCGCCGTCGGCCACCGCGGCCTCGTACGCCGTGCGGTCGAGCACCGGCGCGGTCTGGTCCTCGGCGTACACGTCGTGCGCCTTGCGGTTCTGGATCGCGTCGAAGAGGAAGTACGCCGGGGCGGAGGGCTGGCCCTCGGTGACGATCGCGACGAAGTCGGCCTCGCTCATCGGCTGGCAGGCGTAGTTGAACATCCGCTGCTGGCCGATGGTCGACTGACGCTCGGTGGAGAGGTTCTTGCCGCACGCGGAGCCGGCGCCGTGGGCCGGGAAGACGCGCACGGCGTCGGGCAGGCCCATGAGCTTGTGCTGGATCGAGTCGTAGAGCAGCGTGCCGAGCTCGTCGGCGGTGACGCCGATCGAGGCGAGCAGGTCGGGGCGGCCGACGTCGCCGATGAACAGCGCATCGCCGGTGAGCACGCCGTAGGCGACGTCGTCGGAGGCGTGCTCGAAGACCAGCACGCTGATCGACTCGGGCGTGTGGCCGGGCGTCTCCATGATCTGCAGGACGACGTCGCCGAGCTCGATGCGCTCGCCGTCGTGCAGCGGACGGATCTCGTACTCCGCGTGCTGCTGCGCGACCTGGCCGTAGCCGATCCAGGCTCCGGTCGCTGCGGCCAGCTCGAGGTGGCCGGCCAGGAAGTCGGCGTGGAAGTGGGTGTTGATGACGCCGACGATCGTGAGGCCGTGGGCCTCGGCGTCGGCGAGGTACTCGGAGATGTCACGTCGCGGGTCGACCACGACGGCCTGCCCGGTCGTGGTGTCGCCCACCATGTAGGAGGCGTGCGACAGGCAGTCGAGGTAGTGCTGGGCGAAGTACATGCAGATCTCCTAGCAGGGGCCATGAGGGCGGCTCGGTCGCGCCGGTGACTACTCCAAGACAATACCCCCCGGGGTATATTCCCGCCAGTCCCTCCGGTGTCCGACAGCCCCCGACCGAACCCTAGGAGCCCTCCCCCCACGTGCGCAGCCGCACGGCTCGGCTCGGCGGCTGCTCCCGCCCGGGTCCGGGCCTCCTTCCTCCGGCGACGGCACGGCTTCTGGAACGAGGCCGCATAGCCGCCGGGCCGTGCACGACGCCCCCCACCACGGCACGATCCCGCGCCGCGACGCCGGCGGAGGAGACGGCCGGCGCCGCGACGCGGGAGTCGTCAGGCGCTCAGTGGTCGATGGCTCAGTGGCGGATGGCTCAGTGGTAGAAGTACGGGTCGAGCACGCTCACCGGGGTGACCGAGTCGACCGGCAGGCCGTTCGTGGCCGCGGCCTTGTGGATCGCGTCGGCGTCAGGACCGTCGTAGATGCAGTAGGTCTTCTTCTTGTCCGGTGTCACGTACGAGTGCACCCAGGTGACGCCGTGACCGGCGTTGCCGCCGACGACGGCCAGGCACGTCGACGCGCCGGAGTCGGTCGTGGGGATCTCGAGGCCGTCGGGGAACGTGCGCTCGACCATGAAGCGGGGCATCTGGCTCTCCTTGTGGCGTGGGGACCTC
>JAKOVT010000303.1 GCA_029781935.1 Actinomycetes bacterium
CGGAGCCGGGACGGGCGCCGCCGGAGCCGGGGCGGGCGCGGCCGGAGCCGGCGCGGGGGCCGCAGCGGCGGCGGGGGCCTCGGGCGCCGCGGGGGCGGGCGCGGCCGGAGCCGGCACGGCCTTCTTCGCGGGGGCCTTCTTCTCGGGCGCCGCGGCGGCACCCTCGGCGGGGGCCGGGAAGGCCTCGCGCAGCTTGCGGACGACCGGGGGCTCGATGGTCGAGCTCGCCGACCGGACGAACTCCCCCATCTCCTGGAGCTTGGCCACAGCGACCTTGCTCTCGATGCCGAGCTCCTTGGCGAGCTCGTAGACCCGAACCTTGGACACAGTTCTCCTGCTCTTCGGTCCGGGACGGGGTCGACCCGGACCACTCAGACGTGCACGGACACGCTCATCGCTGGGCGTTCATCGGGTGCTCATGGCCTTCGCACTCCCGAACGTTCGTGGGCGGATGGGGTGGTCAGGCGGGCGGGAGGGATCCCGTCCGCCGGTCGATCTCGGCCCGCACCGCGGTGACGTCGGGCGCGGTGTCCAGGCGCAGGGCCCGGGCGAGCGCCCGCCGGCGTACGGCGAGGTCGAGACAGGCCGGATCGGGGTGCAGCCACGCACCTCGACCGGCCAGGCGCGCCCGCGGGTCGGGGACGAGGACGCCCTCGACCACGACGACACGCACCAGGTCGGATCGGCCGCCCTTCCCGCGGCACCCCACGCAGGTGCGCACCGGGGTGCGCGCTGCTGTGGGAGCGTCGACCGGGCGACCGGCCGCGGACGAGTCTACCCCTCCGGACGGGTCGCTCCCGACGCTCACGCGCCGGGGCCGTCGGCGGCGCCGGGCTCCCCGGTCGTCACGTCGGGCCGGATGTCGATGCGCCAGCCGGTGAGGCGGGCAGCGAGCCGGG
This sequence comes from Actinomycetes bacterium, assembly GCA_029781935.1. Lineage (GTDB taxonomy): Bacteria > Actinomycetota > Actinomycetes > S36-B12 > CAIYMF01 > Longivirga. The sequence continues at coordinate 900 of JAKOVT010000303.1, forward strand.
CGTTCTGGCCTTCCCGGCCGATGGCGAGGGAGAGCTGGTAGTCGGGGACGACGACCCGGGCGGCCCGGGCGGCGGCGTCGACGACCGTCACCGACGTCACCCGGGCTGGCGACAGCGCGTGGGCGACCATCTCGGCGGGATCGTCGGACCAGTCGACGATGTCGATCTTCTCGCCGTGCAGCTCGGCCATCACCGCGCGCACCCGCTGCCCCATCGGCCCGATGCAGGCGCCCTTGGCGTTGACGCCGGGGACGGCGGAGCGGACCGCGATCTTGGTGCGGTGGCCGGCCTCGCGGGCGATCGCCTCGATCACCACCGAGCCGTCGGCGATCTCGGGGACCTCGAGGGCGAACAGCGACCTGACCAGGTTCGGGTGCGTGCGCGAGACCGTGACGCGCGGGCCGCGCGGGGTCTTGGCGACCGAGACGACGTGGCACTTCAGGCGGGTGCCGTGGGCGTACTGCTCCCCCGGCACCTGTTCCTGCGGCGGCAGGACGGCCTCGATCTTGCCGAGGTCGACGAGCACCATCCGCGGGTCGTTGCCCTGCTGCACGATGCCCGACACGAGGTCGCCCTCGGTCCCGGCGAACTCGCCGAAGGTTACGTCGTCCTCGGCCTCGCGCAGCCGCTGCAGGATCACCTGGCGCGCGGTCGTGGCCGCGACGCGGCCGAAGCCGTCGGGGGTGTCGTCGTACTCGCGGCCCGGGGTGCCGTCCTCGGCCGGCTCCTCACGGGCCCAGACCGTGACGTGCCCGGTCTTGCGGTCGAGCTGCACGCGCGCCTGCGGGGCCGCGCCCTCCGTACGGTGGTAGGCGAGGAGCAGCGCCTGCTCGATCGTCTGCACGACGACGTCGTAGGAGAGGTCCTTCTCGCGCACGAGCGCCTTGAGCGCGCTCACGTCGATGTCCATGTCAGCCCCTCTCGTCGGTGCCGTCGTCGGTGCCGTCGTCGGTGCCGGTGCCGTCGTCGGAGCCCTCGTCGTCGGAGCCCTCGCCGAGGTCGGCCGCGGCGGCGCGGCTGAACTCCACCTCGACCACCGCCCGCGCGACGTCGGCGAGCGCGAGGGTCTGCCGGCTGGTGCGGCCCTTGACCGCCTCCTCGAGCTCGACGGTCGTGCCGTCGTCGGAGACGCCCACGACCCGGGCGGTGAGGACGGACCCGCCCGTGCGGGTGACGGCGACGAGGCGGCCCACGTTGCGCCGCCAGTGGCGGGGCTCGGTGAGCGGGCGGTCGACGCCGGGCGAGGACACCTCGAGGGTGTAGGGCTCGTCGCCGAGCGCGTCGCTGGCGTCGAGGGCCTCGGACACGGCCTGCGACGCGGCCGCGACCTGGTCGAGGCTGATCCCGGTCTCGGTGTCGACGAGCACGCGGAGGACCAGACGGCGGCCGACCGTGCGGAGCTCGACGTCCTCGAGCTCCGCTCCCACCCCCACGACGACGGGGGCCAGCAGCTCGCGGACGCGCTCGCGACGAGCCACGCTGTCGGGGCCGGTGCGGGCCGGGGGTCGGGCGGTCATGCGGCGCCTCCTGGGCACCAGCGACGGGAGGTCGCGGTGCTGTGCTGTTGTAGGGGTCCTGTTGTGGTCGAGCGGTTGTCCTGGCGGCCAGGGTACCCGCCGGGTCGATGCCCGGGCGCCCTGCGCGTGCGTGAGAGAGTGCCGGACGTGCCCGAGTCGACGTCTGCCGGAGGTGCGCCGCCGCGCGCCCTGCTGCGCCGCGACCTGCTGCGCCTGGCCGGGGTCGCGGTGACGGGTGCGGCGCTCGCCGCGTGCACGACCTCTCCGGCCCCGGTGCCGACCACCGCCTCGCCCGGCGCGCCCGACGACCCGGACCTGGCGCTGCGCTCGGAGGTGGCCGCCGAGGAGGCGGCGCTGTCGGAGCTGTACGCCGGGTCCGCGCCGGTCCTCCCCGCCGCGCTGCGCGCGACGGTCACCGCCCTCGGCTCGCGGCACGCCGACTACCGCGCGGCCGTGATCGCGGGCGCCACGATCTCGGCGACGCCGACGGCGAGCCCGACGTCGACCGGCTCGGCGTCAGCATCGCTCGCCCTCGGCAGGCTGCGCGCCGCGGAGAAGGACGCGGCAGCGTCGCGTGCGGCGCAGAGCGTGCGCGCGACGGACCCGGAGCTCGCGCGCGTCATCGCCCTGGCCGGTACGGGAGCGGCCGGTGCGGCCGAGGTGCTGCGAGGCCTGCGGTGAGCGCCACCGACGCCGCGGTCGCGGCGCTCGCCGGCGAGCAGGCGGCGGTCTACGCCTACGGAGTGGTCGCCGCACAGCTCACCGGTACGGAGCAGAGGAAGGCGCTGTCGGCCATGGCCGCGCACCGCGCCAACCGCGACCTGCTGCTGGCGCGGATCGACGCCGCCGCAGCCACGCCGTCGCCCGCCGCACCGGCGTACACGCTGCCCGCGCCGGTCGTCGACGCCGCGTCTGCGCGCGCGCTGGCCGGCCTCGTCGAGGACCGTCTCGCCGGGCAGTGGGCCGCGCTGGCGGCGGCCTCCGACGGCGACCAGCGCAGCAGCGCGGCCCTCGTAGCGCAGGCATGCGCGGTCCGCAGCGTGACCTGGACCGGCGTGGCGCCGGTGTGGAGCGGCGCAGTCTGATCACGACCCGGCGCACGGCGGTGGAACGCCCCACTCGCGGTGCGACACTGGCGCGGACCGTACGAGGAGGGCTGCGTGACGCGGATGTCGCCGCTGTGGCGGCGCGCTCCTCTGCGTGGCCTGCGGTCGCGGGGCAGCGGGCTCCTGGTCGTGCTGTCGCTCGTGGTCGCCTGCGCGACCGCCGCGTCCGGTCCCGTCTTCGCCGACCTCGTCGGGCAGTCGTCGCTCACCACGGTCCTCGCCACCGTGCCGCCCGGGGGGCGTCTGGTCGACGCTCCCGGCCTGCGGCTCGTCAGCGGTCAGGCGCCGTCGAGCGAGAGCCAGCAGGCGTACGTCAACGAGGTCGCGAGCATCCCCGGCCTGACGCCGCCCACCGTCACGGCGGTGTCGGTGGGGCCGGAGACCCACAGCGGCCAGGCCTACCGGCCGCTCCTGCGCACGCCCGCGGGCGACGTCCGCATCCGGCTGGCGGCCGTCGAGGATCCGGCGGCCGCGCTCGTCGTGCGGCAGCGGGCCGGCGGCCCCGGCGTCTGGCTCCCCGAGCCCGCGGCCGAGCAGCTCGGCGTGCGGGCGGGCGACGCCGTCACGCTGCTCATCGACACGAAGTACGCCGACGAGGTCGTGCCCGCGGACACGCCGCTGCCGCCCACGGTCTCGGTGCGCGTCGCCGGCGTGTACGCGGTCGCGGGCGACGGGCGCACCCCTGCCGACCCGCCGGGAACGACGGCGTGGGCGCTGCGCTCGGGCGGCATCCCCGCCGACTCCGAGCTGTCGTCGCTGCGCGCGCGGCTCGTGGTCGCGGACGTGCCGCTGGCCGAGCAGATCGCGGCGGCCACCGAGGACGACCTGCTGTGGGCGGTCGAGTCCCATCTCGAGCCGGGGCTCACCCTCGGCGAGGCGCAGCGAGCGGCCGCCGGGATCGGGAAGCTGCGCGCCGAGCTCCGCGGCGAGCAGGCGGACGCGCCACCCGGGCCCCTGCGCACCGGTGTCGTCTCGGGCATCGACAGCCTCGTCGCACAGGCAACCGCGCTCGCGGACGCGTCGACCACGCGGGCGGCGCTGCTCGCGACCACAGGGACCGTCGCGGGACTGCTTGCCCTGCTCGCCCTGCTGGTGCTGCAGGCCGTCGAGCGCCCCACCGAGCTGCGCCACGGTGCCGCCGTAGGCGTCGGGCCGGCACCCACCGCGGGCCTCTGGGCGCTGGAGGCAGCACTGCCCGCGGCACTCGCGGCGGTGCTCGGTCTGCTGCTCGCGGTCGGCGTCACCAACGCCGTCGGACCGGACGGGACGATGTCGCCCGCGACGTGGGGAGCGGCCGCCGCCCGCGCCGTGCTGGTCGGCGGGATCGGCCTCGTCCTCGCCGCCCTCGTGGGCGCCATCGGCGCGGCGCTGGTCACCCGTCCGCACGCGCCGCGCACCCGCCGCGTGCCGTGGGTCGCCCTCCTCGTCGCGGTCGCGGCCGTGGCCGCGTTCGCCGCCTGGTCGACCCCGTCGCCGACGCCGGGCCCGCTGGGGCTGGCGGTGCCGGCGCTGGTGTGCGCCGCGCTCGGCGCGGTGCTCG
>JAKOVT010000316.1 GCA_029781935.1 Actinomycetes bacterium
GCGGATGCGCGACCTCGTGCACCCCGACCAGCCGACCGGTCTCGGGCTGGTGGAGAACGTCCGGGTGATCCCGCACTTCGACAAGATGCTCGGCTGGCTGCCCGACGTCCTGCGCAACGCCCTGCTGCACAAGCCGGAGGGCTCGATGCTGCTCGGGATCGACGAGGACACCGCGCTGGTGGGCGGCCCCCACGAGTGGACCGTGCGCGGTCGGCAGTCGGTGTGGGAGCTCGGGCACGGCAAGCGCATCGAGCACCCGCCCGGCACCACCCTCACCACCCCCTCCACCCCCGCCTGACCAGCAAACCCCGCGTGATCTTGGTCAAACGCGGGTTACCGGCGCCGATCCGAGCCGGGAACCCCACGTTTCACCAAGATCACGCCGGAGGGTGCTGTGGGCGAGGGTCAGGCGGTGGGGGCGGCGGCCCACCACTCCTTGTCGTAGGCGTGCTCGAAGCCGACCGCGACCATGTTGGCCAGGCTCGGGTTGCGCACGTCGGCGGTGTGCGCCTCGGTCTCGGTGTGCACGAGGTGGCAGCCGAGGGCCGCCGCCTCGTGGATACGCCGGGCCAGCACCGCCTTCTGCATCCCCCGACCGCGATGCTCGGGCAGCGTCGCCCCGAAGCCGAGCCAGGCCATGCCGTCGTCGACGTACATGCCGCCGACCGACACCAGCCGCCCGCCCTCGCGCACGCCGAAGTGGCGGAACCCGTCGGCGAACAGCGTCGCGCCGAACCACACCGCGAGGAACGCGGGCACCTCCCACGCGAGCATGTTCACCTGCGCGAACTCGTCGGCGTCGTCCTCGGTCAGCCGCTCGACGAGGTCCATCTGCTCGCCCTCGTAGCTCTCGGGCACCTGCCAGCACTTGGCCTGCCGGTAGCCGGAGTCGACCAGCCCGCGCTCCGCGAGCCGCTCGCGCAGGTCGGCCGGCTCGGCGGACGGCGTGACCTCGATCGTGAACCGGCTCTGCCCGCGCGCGGCATAGCTGGCGACGACCTTGTCGAGCACCGACCCCTCGCACGGCGTGCTCACGCCGAGACCGATGACCCGGTTGAACAGCGCGGCGTCGATCGCGCCGAGCGCCGGCACCCGTTGGCCGGCGACGACGTCGACCGACGCGTCGAGCGGGTTGCCCTCCGCCGCGGCCGCGGCCTCCACGCACGCCGACCACGCCTTGCTCTCGTGACCCTCGATCTCCCGGGCGATCCCGCCGGCCATCCGTCCTCCTCACGACAGCGACCCCGCCACTCTGGCACCCAGGTCGCGGTCATGAGGAGGTACGACGCTGTGGTCCCCGCGACAGGGCCCACCGACGTCACGGCCGCAGCGCGCTGCTTCCGCAGCCCGCAACCGTGCCTCCGAACCGCGCCGCCGCGGTGGCAGCGCCTCAGCCGGTGTGCTGGGTGAGGAAGGCCGTGACGAGCGACTCGTAGCGGGAGCGGTCGGTGTTCCAGGCCTCCATGTGGGCGGCGCCCGGGACCACCTCGAGCTGCACGTGGTCGGGGTTGGCGGCGGCGAACCGCTGGCTCGTCGCGAGCGGCGCGGTCGGGTCGGCGTCGCCGTGGATCACCAGCACCGGGACGGTGACCCACGAGGTGTCGCTCGCGTAGTCGAGCGCCGACCAGTCGACGCCGTACCGCAGCCCCGCGATCTGCTTCGCCGTCCAGGTGAGCGAGGTGGGCACGGGCAGCCCCACGACCGGGATCGACGTCCGGGAGGCGCCGAGGTCGACGGCGTCGCCGAAGTCGAGCATCGGTGCGTCCAGCACGATGCCGGTGATCGCCGGGACGTGGTCGCCGTGCTGCAGGTAAGCCGCCGTGATCGAGGCGCCCATCGAGTCGGCGTACAGCAGCACCTTGGTGGCCCCGTGCGACGTCGCGTAGTCGACCGCCGCCTCGAGGTCGGGCCACTCCGTCGCGCCATACCCGAACTGCGGCACGGGATCCTGCGCGTTGCCCAGGTCGTTGCGGTAGGTGATGACGAGAGCCGGCATCCCCGCCGCGTGCACGAGCGGCAGCGTGCGCAGGAACTCGCGGCGCAGGCCGCCCTTGCCGTGCACCATCACGGCCCAGGTGGTCCCGCTCGCGGGCACGTACCAGGCAGGCATGTCGCCGAGCGGCGACGCGACCTGCACCGTCGAGAAGTCCAGACCGAGCGAGGACTTCGGGTCCTCCAGGTACCAGTCGCGCTCCAGCGCGACCTTCGTACCCACCGCGAGCGGGGTGCCGGACACGTCGCTCAGCGGACGCGTCACCGCGGTCGCGTCGGACGCGACGTCGACAGCACCGACGTGCGCCGAGCCGCCCTCCCACATCAACGAGTACGCCGAGGGCTGGGTGAAGGCAGTCGGCACGTCACCAGGAGCGGTCAGCGTGACCGTGGTCGGAGCGACCGCGGCGACCTCGAGGTCGTACGTCGGCACCCCGGTCGACACGTCGAGCGCGAGCCCGCCGGACTGGATGCGACCGGAGAAGTACCAGCCGCCGGCGACGTAGAAGGCGCCGACGAGGACGGCCACCACCACCCCGAGCGTCACCAGGACCCGACGAGTGCGGTGGTGGTCAGTACGAGCGGGCTCCGGGGACGCCGGGGCCGGTGCGTCGAAAGCGGGATGCGGTGCTCATGTCGTCCCCCCTGGCCGATGGCACGGTTCGCCGCGACCAGGCTAGGAACGCCCCGACCCGGGAGTCGCCCCGACGAGAGGCTGCCGCCCGCTCATCGGACGGTCGCCGCGACGCACGTCCGACCGCGGGGAGAGACGGGGGCGAGGGTCGCCGAGAGGGCGCTCGGCCCTCGGGTTCGCGTTCCTCGGCGGCCGCGCCGGCGTACCCGGGCTACTCCGGCTGCTGGCCCTTGCCGGTGTCGTCCATCTCGCGCAGGAACTCCTCGAGCTGCGCCGCGATCTCGTCACCGCTGGGCAGCGGCTCGTCGCCCGCGAGCGGCAACGCCGACTCGGCGCCGCGCACCACGGCGTCGTACTGCGCCTCGAGCGCGCGGACCGCCTCCACGTTCTCGGAGTTCTGCGCGACCTGCGCGTCGATGTCGTGGTCGCTGCTGCGCGCGGCCTCGACGAGGTCGGCGAGGTCGAGCGCGAGGTCGCCGGCGACGGCAACCTCCTCGAGCAGCGCCACCGCGGCGCGCGGGAACTCCACCTGGGTGAGGTAGTGCGGGATGTGCGCGGCGAAGCCCATCGCCTCGTGCCCTGTGTCGCGCAGCGCGAGCTCGAGCGCACCGGCGAGGTGACCGGGCACCTCGATCGCGCCGACGAACGTCGGCCGGCCCGCGACGAGGTCGCGGTTCGTCGCGTGGGCCGTCACGCCGACGGGTCGCGTGTGCGGCGCGGGCCACGGGATCGCGGCGACGCCGATGGTGCGCCGTACGCCGAACCGCTCGACGAGCTGCACGACCGCAGCCGTGAACGCCTGCCACCCGAAGTCGGGCTCGGGCCCGTGCAGCAGCAGGAAGCCCTGGCCGCGCTCGTCGCGGACCTCGGACAGCAGCAGCTCGGGGTAGTCGATCGAGGCGTAGTGGTCGGTGTCGAAGACCAGACGGGGCCGACGGGCGCGGTAGTCGTACAGCGCGTCGACGTCGAACCGCGCGACCGTGCGGCTCTCGTGCGCGGCGAGCAGGTGGCCGACGGCGAGCTGGCGGGCGCCGCCGGCGTCGAGGAAGCCCGACAGGGCGTGCACGAGCACCGGCGCCTCGAGATCGAGGTCGTCGGCCACGACGTCGTACAGCGACTCCGGCAGCATGAGGGCCATTCTCGCGCAGAGGGAACCGCGGCGCCCCTCCCGGACGTCGAGGCCTTCGGACACGAGGGCCAACGCCGCAGCATCGGCGGCGATTCCCCGCCTGCGGGGGCGAGTGGGCGAGGATGACCGCTGTGACGCACGAGGACCAGCCCGAGCAGGTCGACGGGCGCCCCGGGATGACGGACGGAGCGCCGGAGGCGGGTGCCGCGACCGGGTCGGCACCCGCTGCCCTGGACCCCGACGGCGCCGCGCCGGCACCGATGGCCCCCGACGTCGACCTTCCGGGCGCACCGCCGAGCCGTGGCCCGCGCTGGCTGTGGGCGTCGGCGGGCCGGGGTCTCGCGCAGCCAGTGCCGACGGAGCACTGGACCCCGACCGCCCCCGACCGGCAGACCCTGCAGCACGAGATGTGGCTCGTGCTGTTCGTGTCGATCGCGGCCAGCGCGCTGAAGTCGCTCATCTCGCTCGTGGACAGCCTGACCAAGGGGCAGTCCCTGGCGTCGCAGTCGACCTCGCTGGTCAGCAACTTCGTCGTCGACCGGCCGTGGCTCGACGTGCTCTACCAGCTCACCTACACCCTGCTCCCGCTCGTGCCGGTGCTGCTCGTGATCCACCTGCTGCGGCGCAGCGGCGAGGGCCGGCGCGCGATCGGGCTCGACATGCGGCAGTGGCCGAGGGACCTGCTCAAGGGCGCCCTGCTCGCGCTGGTCATCGGCGGTGTGGGGCTGGTCTTCTACGTCATCGCCTACCGCCTCGGGCTCAACGTGCGCCTCGCGGCGGTGACGGCGCAGAAGGACTGGTGGACGCCGTTCATCCTGCTGATGTCCGCGGCGTACAACGCGATCCTCGAAGAGGTCATCGTCCTGGCCTACTTCGTGCACCGCACGGCGCAGCTGGGCTGGAAGCCGTGGCAGCAGGTCGGGTCGAGCGCGCTCCTGCGCGGGGCCTACCACCTCTACCAGGGCTTCGGCGGCTTCCTCGGCAACCTCGCCATGGGCACGGTGTTCGCCGTCCTGTTCCGCCGCTGGGGCCGGGTGATGCCGTTCCTGTGGGCGCACTTCTTCATCGACGCCGTCGCCTTCGTCGGCTACTACTTCCTCGCCGGCCACCTCCCCTTCCTCCCCTGAGACCGCTCCCCCCTTCCCAGTGAAGGTGCCCCGCGGTGCGCTAGAAGCACCGGAACCGCCCCTGTCCCGGGCGCCGGTCGGCGAATCGGGGTTGCGCATCCCGCGGGACGACGTACGGTCGTCCTACACGGGAGAGGAGGTGGTCCGTTTTGCATACGCTTCGGACACGTGAGGTGGCTGCCAGCTAGGCCACGGACGCACCCGCTGACCGCGAGGTCGCGCCGTCCACGGCGCGGCAATCCCACGGCAGCCACCGGACCCCCGGGTGTCGGCACGTCCAGCCGATCTCCGTCGTACGTCGTCAGACGCGCGGCGGTGCCAGCCCGGGGGTCTTCCATGCCCGGATCCGGACGCGACGACGAACCTGGGGCGCCCGCGGTGCCTCTAGCGCACCGCGGGGCACATTCACGGGGATCAGGGGGCGGTGTCGCCGGGCGGGGTCGCGAGGACGTCGATGATGGTCTCGAGGGCGTGGTCGAGGTCGGCCTCGTCGATGACCAGCGGCGGGGCGAACCGGATCGTCCACGTGTGGGTGTCCTTGGCAAGGATGCCGCGGCCGAGCAGCTCGAGGCTCACCTCCCGCCCGGTGCGGCCGGTGCCGTCGAGCTCGATCGCCCACCACAGGCCAGACCCGCGGATCTCCTTGATGCCGGCGAGGTTCGCGCCGCGCAGGGTCGCGAGCGCGTGCTCGCCGAGGCGGCGCGACCGGTCGGCGAGACCGCTCGTCTCCATGAGTTCCACGACCTTGATGCCGACCGCCGCCGCGAGCGGGTTGCCCCCGAACGTGCTGCCGTGCTGCCCGGGCGCGATCACGCCGAGCACCGGCCAGTCGGCGGTGACGGCCGAGACCGGCAGCAGGCCGCCGCCGAGGGCCTTGCCCAGGATGCGCACGTCGGGCTGGACGTCGACGAGGTCGCACGCGAACACCGCGCCTGCGCGGCCCATGCCCGACTGGATCTCGTCGGCGATCATGAGGATCCCGCGCGCCGAGCACAGCTCCCGGACGGCCTGCAGGTAGCCGGTCGGCGGCAGGACGACGCCGGCCTCGCCCTGGATCGGCTCGACGAGGAACGCGACCGTGCGGTCGGTGATCGCGGCCGTCAGCGCGTCGACGTCGCCGTACGGCACGGTCACGAAGCCCGGTGTGTAGGGGCCGTAGTGGTCGCGGGCCTCGGGGTCGTCGGAGAACGACACGATCGTGGTCGTGCGGCCGTGGAAGTTGCCGGCGCACACGATGATCTCCGCCTCGCCGTCGGGCACGCCCTTCTTCTCGTAACCCCACTTGCGGGCCAGCTTGAGGGCGGTCTCCACCCCCTCGGCACCGGAGTTCATCGGCAGCACGGCGTCGTGGCGCGCCAGCCGCGCCAGGTCGGAGCAGAACCGGCCGAGCTGGTCGTTGTGGAAGGCGCGGCTGGTGAGCGTCACGCGACCGAGCTGGTCGGTGAGGGCAGCGACCAGCTCGGGGTGGCGGTGGCCGAAGTTCAGCGCGGAGTAGGCCGACAGCATGTCGAGGTAGCGGCGACCCTCGACGTCGGTGACCCAGGCGCCCTCGGCCTCGCTGATCACCACCGGGAGCGGGTGGTAGTTGTGGGCGCAGTGCAGGTGCTCGAACTCGATCGCCGCGTCGGTGGTCACGGACCCTCCCGGTCTCGGACGGCCGCCGTGGACGTCCTGCAGGACACGCTGCCACCGCCCCCGGGCCGGAGGGAAGTCGGCGCTCCGAGGGGGTTGCGGGTGCGCTGCCGGCGAGCACCGGCCGGCGGCGCGTGAGCCGGCTCACCCGGCCGGCCGCGGCGTGTCGGACCTCACGCGGAACTGGCTCGCGGCACCCCTCGCCATCGCTTACCATGGATCCACTACTGACTGATGAGTCAGTAACAATCAGGATGCAGCATCCCGAGCCGCCCGAGCACGTGGGGCGGCTCTCGTGCGCTCCTGAACCCCCACCACGGGTCCGCACGGACCCACGAGATGCCGGAGGAGGCGTCCATGGACCTCGCCCTGCTCACCTTCGTCACCGGGCTGGCTACCGCCGGCCTCGCCTTCGCCTTCGGCTTCCCGCAGTTCTTCCGGGTACGCCGTACCGGCTCCGCCGAGGGCGTCTCGCTCGCGAGCGTGACCAACTCGCTGGTCTCCACCACCGCATGGCTGATGTACGGGTTCTCGTTGCGCGACGTCTGGGTGATCACCACCTCGCTCGTCGGCCTGCCCGCGATCATCGCGACGATCCACGTCGTCCGGCGCGCCAAGGACGAGCACGACGGCATGTGGGTCCCGCTGCTCTACACCGGCCTGCTGGCCCTCGCGGCGATGCTCATCCCCGTCCTGCCGTGGCTGTTCCCGGCCGTGCTCGGCTGCTCGATCCTCTGGTTCGTCACGCCCGCAGCGCTCACCGCCTGGCGCAGCGCCGACATCTCCGGCCTCGCGACCGGCACCTGGTGGCTGCTCGTCGTCGACGGTCTCGTGGCCGGTGCCTACGGCCTGCTCGCCGGAGTGGGGGCCTACCTCGTCTACGCCGCCATCGCGCTCGTCGGCTCCGCTGTCGTGCTCGCGCGGCTGCACTGGCCCTGGGAGCCGGCGTGCGGCGAGTGCGCCCCGGTTCCCGGCTGCACCTGCTGAGCCGCGTGCTCCGCCGATCCGGCTGCGCCGCTTCCCGTCCTGGCGAGGCCGCGCCGCTCGGGTCGGCGGTCAGCCGTTGATCGAGGCGGCGAGCGACTTCGCGTCGGCGAGGTTGGCCAGCCCGGTGATCACGAACACGCCGTTGGTCACCGGCGCCCTCACCTGCGCAGCGGCGTAGAGGTAGCCCGCCGACATGATCCCGAGCAGGTTCTGCGGCGAGGACTGCGTGGACATCTCCGTGGTGGCCGCGGCGAGCGCCTTCGTCCCCGCGGGGTCCAGCGTCACCTCGACCTGGGCACCGTCCTGCGTCACGCTCGCCTCCGCCGACACCACCATGGCACCGGTGACGAAGGCCGGTCCGAGCTGGTAACCGGCTCCCTGCTTGTCGCACCGGTACGTCGGCTTCTCGGGCGGAACCGGTGCCGCGGAGCAGGTGCCCTGGGCCGGCGTCTGGGCCGAGGTCGCCCGGCGCAGCTGCAGGTCGCCCCGACCTGATGCCGCCGGGGGCGACGACGCCTCGGTCGGGCCGAAGGAGGGCCCCGTCGACGAGGGACCGCCGCCCGACGACCCGCACGCGGCGAGCACCGCTGCCGTCGTCGCGACGATCACGGCGTACGCCACCGTGCGGCTGTGTCTCATGGCGTCATCCTGCCTCGCCCGGCCCGCCGATCCGAGCGGCGGGGCAGCTACTCGCCGACCTCGCCGTCGATCGATTCGCGGAGCAGGTCGGCGTGGCCGTTGTGCCGGGCGTACTCCTCGACCATGTGCACCAGCACCCAGCGCATGGTGACGCTGCCGTTGCCGTCCCACGCGGGGTAGCGGAGGTCGAGCGCGTCGGCGGACTCGGCGAGGCGGGTCCCGACCACCGCACGCGACCGCGCGATGCTGGCCTCCCACTCGGCACGCAGCTGCTCGCCGCCGAAGCCGACGTGGTCGTCCCACTCGGCGGCCCACTCGAGGGTGTCCCACGGCGGCAGCGACGAGTCGAGCCGGCCGAGGCACTCGGAGAACCAGTAGTCCTCGACCCGGGTGAGGTGGCGCAGCATGCCGCCCAGCGAGAGCGCCGACGTCGGCAGGCGTACGGCGAGCTGCGCGTCGTCGAGGCGCGAGGTCTTCCACTCCAGCGTCATGCGCTGGTAGTCGAGGAAGGCGACCAGGGTGGCGGCCTCGCCCTCGACCGCCGCGGTGTCGGGACGGGGGTCGTCGATCTGCTCGGTCATGCGCCGACGCTAGCCGGGGGTGCCGACCGCGACGAGGGGTTCGCTCGCCTAGGCTGCGGCCACCCCTCGGAGCGACGGTGCTCGTGGCGCCGTCCGTGCATCTGGAGCACGTATGTCGCAGCGCCCGTTGACCGTCCTCTTCATGCCGGAGTCGGCGTACGGACCGACCAACCAGTGCGTCGGGATCGGCGACGTCCTGCGCCAGCGCGGGCACCGGGTCGTGTTCGCCGCCGAGGCGTCGTGGAGGGGGAGGCTCGCGCCGCTCGGGTTCGAGGAGGACCTGGTCGACCTCGCGCCGCCGGCCGAACCGGTCGAGGGCGAGGAGCTCGACGCAGGCGCGTTCTGGAAGGAGTTCATCCGCGATACCGCGCCGGAGTTCCGCAAGCCGACCGTGCAGCAGCTCGAGACCTTCATGGCGCCGACGTGGGGCGCGCTCATCGACGGTGCGAAGTACTGCGAGCCGCAGCTGCGGGAGATCATCGCGCGGGTGCGCCCCGACGTGATCGTCGAGGACAACGTCGTCGCGTTCCCCGCGCTGGTCACCGCCGACGCGCCGTTCGTGCGGATCGTGTCCTGCAACCCGCTCGAGGTGCCGGGGGCCGACCTGCCGCCGGCCTACTCCGGGCTGCCGATCGCCGACCGCAGCGAGTGGGACGCGTTCCGGGCCGAGTACGACCGCACGCACCGCGAGCTGTGGAGCTCGTTCGACGCGTGGGTGCAGGAGCAGGGCGCCCCGGCGCTGCCCGACCTGGAGTTCGTGCACACGAGCGAGCACGCGAACCTCTACGTGTTCCCGGAGGAGGCCGACTACACCGACGTGCGCCCGCTGGGCCCGACGTGGCACCGGATGGACTCCAGCGTGCGGGGCACCGACGCGCACTACGAGCTGCCCGACGCGCTCGCCGACCGACCCGCGGGCAGCGCCGTGATCTACCTGTCGCTCGGCTCGCTCGGCAGTTCCGACGTCGATCTCATGAAGCGCCTGGTCGACGTGCTCGGTCGTACGCCGCACCGCTACATCGTGAGCAAGGGGCCGCAGGCCGACCTCTACGACCTCGCCGACAACATGGTCGGAGCCGAGTTCCTGCCGCAGACCACGATCATCCCGCAGGTCGACGCCGTCATCACCCACGGCGGCAACAACACGACCACCGAGTCGCTGCACTTCGGCAAGCCGATGATCCTGCTCCCGCTCTTCTGGGACCAGTACGACAACGCGCAGCGGATGGACGAGCTCGGGTTCGGCGTGCGGCTCGCGACGTACGCGTTCACCGACGCGGAGATGGACGCCGCACTCGCGCACGTCCTCTCGCCCTCGGTGCGTGCTGCGGCCGCCGCGCGCGGCGAGGCGATCCGGGCGCGCGACGGGCTCGTCCGCGGCGCCGACGTCATCGAGCAGGTCGGCCGCGCCTACGCCGACCGCGTCTGATCCGTACTGATGACGGCCGCACCCGACGAGCTGCGGCAGCTCGTCGCCGCCGCGTCCGGGTCGCTGGTGCTGCCGGGCGGCGCGCGGCGCGCCGAGGTCGACGTCCCGGAACCGTTGCGGCTGCTGGACTCCGCCGATCTCGGCTCCGGTCGCCACGTGGGCGTGATCGAGGACGCGGACGGCGGTCGGTGGACCGTGCCGCTGATCGTCGACGGCTCCGGCGTACGCCGTGCCCTCCCCGGCGACGGCGTGGCCGAGGCACTCGTGCGCGGCATCGCCGACGTGCGCCGCATGCACCGCGACCATGTCCCGGCGAGCACGGTCGAGGGTGCGGCATTGCAGGGCGACCGCGCGTTCGTCGCCGACGCGTGGCACGCCGAGGACGTCGCAGGCGAGCGCGGCATCACGGTCGACCAGACCAACGAGTCGGTCGTCGTGGGCGACGCTGCGATGGTGAAGTGGGCCGTGCACCTGCCCCGCGCCGGCGTCCACGGCGCCCAGCCCGCGCGCGACCGGCTCGCAGCGCTCGCCGCTGCCCGATTCGCCGAGACGCCTCGACCGTGGGGACTGCTGCACTGGGCCGACCACGAGCACGACGCGACGGTGCTGCTCGCGAGCGTGACGGCCTACCTCGACGGCGCGGCAGACGGCTGGGACTGGGCGGTCGCCGACGTCGACGCCGCCACCATCCCCCGAACTGGATCGCCGGACGACACGTCCCGGGGCCTCCCACCCCTCCAGCTCGGGATGGATCGGGCTCTCGAGGGGCCGAAGCGGGTCGGGGCGCTCACCGCACGCATGCATGTCGCGCTGGCGGCCACCGGGGTCTCCTACGCCTCTGCCGCCGACGTCGCGCGGTGGGAGGCGGAGGCCACCGCGGATCTCGCCGAGGCGCTGAGGCTCGTCGACGGCGCGGAGGGCGAGCGGCTGCGTGCGCGCGCCGACCACATCGCGGCGGCCTACGACGCGTTCCGCGACCATGTCGGCACGCCGCTCGTACCGGTGCACGGCGACTACCACGTCGGGCAGATCCTGCGGACGCCGAGCGCCGACCCGACGCTTCGCTACGACTACGCCGTCACCGACTTCGACGGCAACCCGGTGAGCGCGCCCGAGCGCCGCAGCGATCCGCAGCCGGCAGCGCTCGACGCGGTCGGGATGCTCGCGTCGCTCGACCACGTGGGCCGCGTGGTGCTGCGTCGCACCGAGGGCGCCGACCCGGAGCTGGTGCGCACCTGGATCGCCGCGGCGCAGGAGGCGTTCCGCCACGAGTACGTCGACACCCTCGCGCGGATGCGGCGCACGGACCTGTTCGACGAGGGCCTCGCCGTACCGCTGCGCCTGGCCCAGGAGGTGCGCGAGTTCCGCTACGCCGCACGCCACCTGCCGCACTGGCGCTACGTCCCCGACGGAGCGCTGCGCGACCTGCTCCCCGACGTGTGAGGGTGGAGCCATGGACCCGTCGAAGTTCCTCGCCGACCTCGAGCGCAAGCCCGAGGTCCTCGCCGACCTCGCCGACCATCTCGAGGCGCACGACCCCTGGGGCGTCCTGCCGATGGCCTCGCGGTTCGTCCTGGTCGGCATGGGCTCCTCGGCGTACGCCGCCGGCGTCTCCGCGGCGCGCCTGCGCGCCCTCGGCGCGAGCGCGGTGTCGGAGCTCGCGAGCAGCGACCTGCTCCCCGCCGCCGACGGTCACACCGTCGTCGTGGCGATCACCGCAAGCGGCGGGTCGCGCGAGACGCGCGCCGCGGCGGCGTACTACCGCGACAAGGCACCGGTCGTCCTCATGACCAACACGCACGACGGCGCGCTGGCCCAGGATCTCGAGGGCGGCGTGCACGAGCGGATCGACATGCGCGCCGGCGTCGAGGAGGGCGGCGTCGCCTCACGCTCGTTCCAGCACACTCTCGCGCTGCTCCTCGCCCTCGAACCGCGCGTGGCCCGCGCCGACCTCGACGTGCCCGCCCTCGTCCGTCGGGCGGCGACGGCCTGCGAGGACCTGCTCCGCACCCGGCACGACTGGTTGCCCGAGCTGCGCACGCGCCTCGTCGGCCCCCAGGGCGTCCACGTCGTCGCCCCGGCGCGGCGGCTCTCGTCGGCGCAGCAGTCGGCGCTCATGCTGCGCGAGGGACCGCGGATCCCGGCGTACGCGTGCGAGACCGGCGACTGGAGCCACGTCGACGTCTACCTCACGAAGACGACCGACTACCGCATGCTGCTGCTCGGCGGATCGCCGTGGGAGGACGAGCTGCTGCGCTGGACCGGCGAGCGCGGCTCGACCGTCGTCGCGGTCGGCACGGAGGTCGACGGCGCGGCGCTGACGATCCGGTACGCCGGCGACGAGGACGACGACGTGCGCCTCCTGACCGAGGTCCTGGTGGCCGAGCTGCTCGCCGCCGATCTCTGGCTGGATCCCTGACCCGCGAGCACAGGGACCGGGTTCGGCACGCGTGCGGACCCCAGATCGCGAGAGCCCCTCTTGCGCTGGGTGAGCGGAGCTCCGGAGACTTCGCCGAACGGGGTCGGCCGAACGTCGGAGGGTGTTAGCCCGCACGAGTGCTGAGGCTACGAAGCGTTCACCCGTGGCCCCTACCGTCGAGGTGTGCCTCCCTCCCCGCACCGGCCCGACGTCCTGCTGCTCGCGAGCAACCCAGGGCTCGCTCTCGCCGCGTCCCGCTCCCTCTGGGACGCCGGCATGGACTTCGAGCTCCTCGCGACCGGTCGCTACTCGCCGGTCCGCGCGATGCGCAACTGCCTCGGCTGGTCGATCATCGACTCCGAGGCGCTGCTGCACGACGACGAGTACCTGGTCGCGTCACTGCAGCGCACCCTCGAGCTCTCCCCCGGCACCGTGGTGGTGCCCGCCGGCCTGACCGCGACGTTCTTCCTCTCGCGGATCGCCCACCGGCTTCCCGAGCGCAACGTCTTCCCCGTGTCGTCGTACGACGTGCTGGTCGAGCTCGACGACAAGTGGCGCTTCGGCCAGCTCCTCGGCCAGCTCCTGCAGCCGCACCCCGAGACGGTGCTCGTCACGTCGGTGGCGCAGGCGCGCGAGATCGAGGTGACCGACCGCCTGGTGCTCAAGCCGCTCGCCGCCGAGGGGTCCCTCGGAGTGCGGGTCGTGACGTCGACGGCGGAGCTCGTGGCCGCCGTCGAGCCGATCGAGGCCAACGGTCTCATGCCGGTGATCGTGCAGGAGTTCATCGACGGCGACGACATGAGCGTCAACGTCATCGCCGAGCACGGCGAGATCCTCGGCGTCCGCGTGCACAAGCACGAGGCCGACGGTCGAATGAGCTACCTCGACCGGCCCGACGCCGTCGCGATGGCGACGGCGGTGGTGAAGGAGACATCGGCGCACGGCGTGCTGTGCTTCGACCTGCGTCGCGACGCCGCGACCGACCGGCTGTTCATGACCGAGTGCAACCCGCGCGTCTACGCCACGATCCACAAGTCCGCGTACACGGGCCTGAACCCGGTGGCGCTCGGGGTGGAGCTCGCCCGCTCCGGGCACGTGCGGGTCCTGCCGTCGTCGCCCACCGAGGTCGAGCCACCGCTCCGGTCGCTGCGCCGCGTGCTCGGCCGCCGCGGGCACGAGGTCAACGCCGCCTCGCTGCGGTGCATGGTCACCGAGATCCGCAACCCGCTGTCGTCGGCCCTGCGGCTCGCGGAGCAGCGGATGCCCGGCGTCGCGGTCCGGCTGCGCGGCGAGCAGATGACGGGCTGGGCCGCCTTCGACACCGCGCAGGGGCACCGCGCGGCCTGGTAGGCGGCCTCGCGACGTACCAGTTGGGGCGTTCCGCTCGCCCCCTCGGCACCCCTGCAGCACACTGCCGGTCAGGTCCATCACTTGCCGACAGGGGAGTCGTTCCATGGTGTTCACCAGCCCGCTGCCCGACGTCGAGATCCCCGACGTCCCGCTCACCGAGTACGTCCTCGCGCGGGCCGACGAGCTCGGCGACAAGCCGGCGCTCGTCGATGGCCCCACAGGTCGCACGCTCACCTACGCGGGTCTCGCCGCGGGCGTCCGCTCGCTGGCCGGTGGGCTCGTCGCGCGGGGCTTCGCCAAGGGCGAGACCCTCGCTCTGCTCTCCCCGAACATCCCGGAGTACGCCGTGATCTTCCACGGCGTCGCGATGGCCGGCGGCGTCATCACGACGATCAACCCGACCTACACCGAGGGCGAGGTGCACAAGCAGCTCGTCGACTCGCACGCCACGATCCTCGTGACGATCCCGATGTTCCTCGAGATCGCGACCCGGGCCGCGGAGGGAACCGACGTCGCCGAGATCTTCGTG
>JAKOVT010000322.1 GCA_029781935.1 Actinomycetes bacterium
GAAGTCCGACAGCGAGCCGTACGGGCGGCCCGCCACGACCCGCTCGACCTCGGCCTCGCTGATCCCCTTCACGTCGGCCAGCGAGAGCCGGATGCCGTACGCCGAGCCGTCGGGCAGACCGGGCACCTCGGGGCCGCGGCGCGGTCGCTCCTCGAGGATCTCCGGCGGCGGCTCGTCGTAGGGCGAGACCCGCTCGACGCGATAGGTGCCGTCGGACGCGTTGACGTCGAGCGGCAGGATCGCGATGCCGAGGTTGCGGGCGTCGTCGAGGATCAGCCGCTTCGGGTACATGCCGGGGTCGTGGGTGAGGACGCCGGCGAGGAAGGCCGCCGGGTGGTGCGCCTTGAGCCAGGTGGAGTGGTAGGTCGGCAGCGCGAAGGCCGCGGCGTGGGCCTTGCAGAACCCGAACGACGCGAACGCCTTGAGCACCTCCCACACCTTCTCGATCGTCACGAGGTCGTAGCCGCGCGCCCGGGCTGCCGGGTAGAACCACGCGCGCACCTCCTGCTGGCCGTCGGGCGAGCCGAGGGTGCGGCGCACCTCGTCGGCCTCCGCGAGCGAGCAGCCGGTCATGACCGCGACGATGCGCAGCACCTGCTCGTGGAAGACGACGACGCCGTGGGTCTCCTCGAGCGCGGGGCGCAGGTCGGGGTGGAGGTACTCGGCATCGTTCCAGCCCTGCCGCGCACGCAGGAACGGCGTGACCATGTCGGACTTCACCGGACCGGGACGGAACAGCGAGATGTCGGTGATGAGGTCGCCGAAGGTCTCGGGCGCGAACTTGCCGACGAGCTCGCGCTGGCCGGGCGACTCGATCTGGAAGCAGCCCAGGGTGTGCGCGCTGCGGACGAGCGCGTAGGTGGGGTCGTCGTCGAGCGGCACGGAGTCGAGGTCGACGTGGACGCCGTCGACCCGTTCGATCTCCTGCACGGTGTAGGCCATCGACGACTGCATGCGGATGCCGAGGACGTCGAGCTTGAGCAGGCCGAGCTCCTCGACGTCGTCCTTGTCGAACTGGCTCATCGGGAAGCCCATCCAGCTGGCCTCGACCGGCGTGCGGTCGAGCAGCGTGGTGTCGGAGAGCAGGACGCCGCAGGGGTGCAGGGCGATGTGGCGGGGCAGACCGTCGAGCGCCTCGACCAGGGTGAGGAAGCCGTCGAGCTCGCCGCGCGCGGCGAGGCGGCCGAGGCCCGACGTGCGCAGCTCGGGCAGCTCGTCCAGCGCGGCGCGGGCGTCGCGCGCGCGGATGTGCGGGAAGGCCTTGGCGAACGCGTCGATCTCGCCGGGCGGCATGCCGAGCGCGGCCCCGACGTCGCGCACCGCGTGCCGCACGCGATAGGTGTCGCGCATCGAGACGCACGCGCACCGCTCGCCGCCGAACCGCTCGAGGATCACCTCGTACATCTCGGTGCGACGGGCGGACTCGACGTCGACGTCGATGTCGGGCAGCGCGCGGCGCAGCGGCGAGAGGAACCTCTCCATGAGCAGGCCGTGGGCGAGCGGGTCGACGCCGCTGATGCCGAGCAGATGGTTGACCAGGCTGCCCGCGCCCGAGCCGCGCGCCGCGACGCGCACGCCCGCGCCCCTGATGAGGTCGACGACCTCGCCGACGGTGAGGAAGTAGCCGGCGAAGCCGAGGACCGCGATGGTCTCGAGCTCGGCGTCGAGGCGGTCGCGGACGTCGGTCTCGCGGTGGCCGGCACGGGCGAGGTAGTCGGTGACGGCGGCGTCGCACCGGGCGCGCAGGTGGCGGTCGGCCTCGAGCGCCTCGGCGGCGAGCACCGCCGGGCCGCGGTCGCGCACGGCGCTGCTGCGCGCCGCGGTGCGGGCGGGCAGCAGCAGGTCGAGCTCGGGCACGTGGACCTCGCCGATGCCGAGGTCGGTGACGGGGTCTAGGCGGCAGGCGTCGGCGAGCGCGCGGGTGTCGGCGAGCAGCCGCTGCACCTCCTGCCGCTCCCCTGCCGCACCTCCCGCGAGCCCGGCCAGGCGCACGACCTCCTGCGCCACCTGCTCCATGTGCGCGCCGGCGGCGAGGTGGCCCTCGCCGTTGGCGCGGTCGAGGTGGCGCGAGTCGAGGGGCACCAGGCGGCGTACGGCGTCGAGCACGTCGACCACCGGCGCCTGGTCGCGGGTCGCGTGGCGCACGGCGTTGGTGAGGACGGCCGGCAGATCGTGGTCGCGGGCGAAGCGCAGCGAGCGCGCGGCGGCCGACGACGACAGCGGGTGCCCGCGCGTGCGGGCGCCGGACAGGTCGGTGGGCGCCTGCGCGGCGTCGCGCGCGCGGTGGCTCACGACCTCGATCGCGAGGCGGCGGCCGAACACCGCGCGCCACGGGGCGAGCGCGGCCTCGGCGAGGTCGGGCCGTCGGGATGCGAGCGCGCGGCCGACCTCGGAGTCGGGACCGAGCAGCACGACGAGCCCGTCGCTGTGGGCGGCGACGACGTCGAGGGTCGTGACCGGGGCGCCGCGACGGGCGACCTCGAGCGCCTGCCCGGTGGCGTCGGCACGCCGGGGGTCGAGGAGGTCGGGCGCATCCGGGACGAGCCCGAGGTGGGCCGCCGACACCAGGCGGCACAGCGACGCCCAGCCGGTGCGGCCGCGGGCGAGCAGGACCACGCGCGGGTGGCGCGGGTCGATCTCGGCACCGCCGCGCGCGGGCGTCCGACGAGTCGGCGGTTGCGGCTGGGGGGCGCGGGTGGCGGCGGCGCGCTCGGCGAGGGTGGGCCCCGACCCGACCCGGCCGGCCGGAGTGCGCCGCAGCCCGGAGCCCCAGCCGCCGCTGCCCGACGTGGGGGGCGCGAGGGCCTCGACCGGGCGGACGGCGAGGTCGAGGCCGAGGATCGGCGCGATGCCGGCGTCGCGGCAGGCCAGCACGAAGCGGACCGCGCCGTAGAGGCCGTCGCGGTCGGTGAGGGCGAGCGCCTCCTGCCCGAGCTCGGCCGCGCGCGCCGCCAGCGCCGCGGGGCTGCTCGCGCCGTGGCGCAGGGAGTAGCCGGAGGCGACGTGGAGGTGGACGAAGGGATCGGCGGGCACGGCTCTTTCGATCTGGGGCGTATCGACTGCGGCGGATCGGTCGGGGGCGGATCGGTCGGGGCGGATCGGTCGGGGGCGGATCGGTCGGGGGCGAGCGGTCTCGGTCATCGGGTGGTCGACAGGAACGTGAGCTCGTCTCCGTCGAGGCGGTGGCGACAGGAACGTGATCTCGTCCCTGGTCGGATGTGTCGCGGCTACGACGCCCGGGCGATCGCGGGACCGGCCCCGGAGCCGACCCCGGAGCCGACCCCGGAGCCGCGGGCGCCCGGCTCGGTCGGGAGCGCCGGCTGGTGGGCGACGCCGAGCACCCGGGCGACGACGGCGAGGAAGGACTCGGCCTCGCGGACGAGGTCGTCGGCCTCGCGCTCGCTCACGACACCGCGCAGCCCCGCCTCGGCCGCGGCGCGCTTGCCCGCCCCGGCGGCGAAGAACGCGGCCCACTCGCCGAGCTCGGGCGCCACCTCGGCCAGCAGCACCCAGGCGCTGCGCACCCCGCCGGAGCGGCGGCCGCGGGGTCTCGCCCGCGCGGCGAGGACTGCGGCCGCGGCGCGCAGCGCGGCGAGGTGGGCACGGGCGTAGCGCGCCTCGGGGTCGTCGACGGTGTCGGGGGCGCCCGCGGCGAGCAGCTCGCGCGCGGCCCCCGCGAGCAGCTCGCGGGCGGCCGGCGGCGGGCCGGCGGGCTGGACGAGCACCGGGGTCGCGGGGCTCATGGTCACGGGGGTTCTCCTCTCGGGCACGGAGGTCGGGCTGGGCGGTCGGGTCGGTCGGTCGGTCGGTCGGTCGGTCGGGTCGGGTCGGTCGGGTCGGTCGGTCGGGTCGGTCGGTCGGGTCAGTCCAGGGCGCGGGCGAGCCGCCAGCGCGCGGGGGCGGCCGAGGGTGCGGCTCCCGGTGCGGCGGGTGCCGGTGCCGGGACGTCGCGGACGAGGTCGTAGACGCCGATCCGCGACGTGCGGCCGCTCGCGGCCTCGACCCGCCACACCTCGCGCTCGACGGCGCCGACGTCTGCCGATACCGAGCGCGACCCCGCAGCCCCCGGGACGGGCACGGAGGTCGCCGGGGTCGCCGAGGTCGCCGGGGTCGCCGGGGCCGAGGTGCGCGGCGAGCGGGCGGTCCACCAGGTGCCGAGCTCGACCCAGTGGGCGAGGACCTCGCGGACGAGGTAGAGCCGGCCGCGCCAGAGGAACTGCGCCGGAGGCGCCGGCAGGAGGGACTGCGCCGGAGGTGCTGTGCGCGCCGGCCCGGACCTGCCGTCGTACGACGCGGCGGACGGCGACGCCTCGACCGGCGCCGCGACCTCGACCGGCGCCGCGGTCCGGACCTCGATGACCTCGCCGTACGTGCGCATGACGCCGCCTCCTCGCCCGCCGCACCGAGGTACGGCTGTCCGGTCGTGGCGCGGGTGCGCCACGACGCGGGCGGGGGAAGGCAGCCCGTCTCCGCTGCCCGCCGGCGCGGCCGGAGCGCTTCCCCACGCTCGCGACCGGCGCCGCCGGACGGCGGTCGCCCGAGTCGGGTCACGAGGACCGCGAGAACCTCGCGACCCGACTCGGACGCCCGGTGGCGGGGACCGCGGCCGCGAACCGCAGCACCTCCACCGGATGTTCGAACATATGTTCGAACAGGTCCTACGCTACCCCTCGCCCCCGACAGCGCGTCAACCCCCGTGCCCCTGCTGCGCCGGACGGGACGGGGGCGCCCTACCCTGAGCGCCCATGGAGCACCCGAGCGAGAGCGAGAGCGCGACCGGCGGCGCGGACGGCGGCGTGGACGGCGGCGTGGACGGCGGCCCGCCTGCCGAGCACCGGCGCGGGCCCGAGCACGACCCGCACCCCGAGGTGCACGGCGACGTCAACGCCGACGGCACCCTGGCGCACACGGCCGACAGCGTCGACCTCGCCGCGCTGCATCCCAACGCAGCGAACGTCGCGCGCACCCTCGCCGGCCTCGGCGTCGCGGGCCAGGTGCGCGAGCTCGACGACCGCGCCGCCACCGCCGCGGCCGCGGCCGAGCTGCTCGGCATCGAGGTCGGCGCCGTCGCGAACTCGCTCGTCTTCGACGCCGACGGCCAGCCGCTGCTCGTCATGACCTCGGGCGCGCACCGCGCCGACACGGCCAAGCTCGCGAGCATCGTCGAGGCCAACCGCGTGCGTCGTGCGGACGCCGACTTCGTCCGCGCCGCGACCGGCCAGCCGATCGGTGGCGTCGCCCCTGTCGGGCACCCGAAGCCGCTGCGGACGATCGTCGACGTCGACCTCGCCCGCTTCGACGTCGTCTGGGCCGCGGGCGGCCACCCGCACTACGTGTTCCCGACGACGTACGACGAGCTGCTGCGCATCACCGCCGGCGAGGCCGCCGAGGTGGGCGAGGAACCGGCATAGGAGGCCCTTCCGTCCCGGCGAGGGCTGCGCTCCACCCCGTCGTCCGGGGACGCGACCAGGGACCTGCCAGGTGCGTCGGACGGCCCACGTCGCTACGGTGACGCTCGGAGTGCCGGGAAGCCTGGTCGGCGACAGCGTCCGCCTGCCCGAGGAGACCGTCGTGACCCGCCCGCCGCACCGCCATCCCGTCGTGATCGGTCCCCAACGGCTCCGCGAAGCGCTGCGGCCCGGCGATCAGCGGCGCGCCGCCGCGCACTCCGCATCGTCGGGCCCCGCGTCATGAGGGCCGGGACGCTCGTCGTCGCGGCGCCGCTGCTGCGCTTCGACGACAGCGCGGTCGACGCCCTCCGCACGCTCACGACCTCGGCGCTGCCCGGGATCGTCGCCTTCGACGGCGCCCGCTACACCGTGATCCCGGGGTCGCAGGTGCTGCGCATCGCTCTCCCGCGCTACATCCTCGACGACCCCGCGCTGGCCCGCGTCTGGGACGAGGCGTCCGCCGACGCGCTCGCCACCCGGCTGCGAGAGCGGACCGTGGCCGACCTCGTGGCCGCCCTCGACCGGCCGGCCCGCCAGCCCGAGCCCAGCGTCGACTCCCGCGCCACCACGATCGAGGTCGCCGCGGTGATGTCGGCGGCGAGGGTGCCGCTGGTGGCCGTGGTCGACGGCACCGAGTACGTCGGAGTCATCACCGTGAACGCGCTCGTCGAGGCGCTCATCGCATGACGGCGCTCGCCTGGTTCGCCGTCGCACTCTTCGTCGGCGTCTACATCCTCATCGCGTCCGAGCGCATCCACCGCGTCGCCGCCGCGCTCGGCGGGGCGGCGCTGGTGCTGGCGCTCGGCATCGTGAAGGCCGAGGACGCGTTCTACTCCCACGAGACCGGGATCGACTGGGACGTCATCTTCTTGCTGCTCGGCATGATGATGGTCGTCGGCGTCATCCGCCGGACCGGGGTGTTCGAGTACCTCGCCATCAAGGCCGCCAAGCTCGCTGGAGGCCGTCCCTACGGCGTCCTCGTCCTGCTGCTGCTCGTCACGGCCGCCGCCTCGGCGCTGCTCGACAACGTCACGACGGTGCTGCTCGTCGCGCCGGTGACACTGCTCGTGTGCGACCGGCTCGGCCTGAACCCGGTGCCCTTCCTCATCGCGGAGGCGCTCGCGTCCAACATCGGTGGCGCCGCCACTCTCGTCGGAGACCCGCCGAACATCATCATCGCGAGCAGGGCCGACCTGTCCTTCGTCGACTTCCTCGTCCACATGCTGCCCATCACCCTCGTCATCCTGGCCCTGTTCATCGCGATGGCGCGCTGGCTGTTCCGCGCCGACCTGAAGGCCGACTCCGCCAAGGCCGCCACGCTCCTGGGGATCGACGAGCGGGAGGCGATCACCGACGTGCGGCTGCTGCGCCGCAGCACCGTCGTGCTCGTCGCCATCCTCGTCGGCTTCGTCCTGCAGCGGCAGACGGGCGTGGCGCCGTCGGTCGTCGCGCTGGTCGGGGCCGGCGTGCTGCTGCTCATCACGCCGCTCGGCCCCACCGACCTCGTCGAGGACGTCGAGTGGGAGACGCTGCTGTTCTTCATGGGACTGTTCATCCTGGTCGGCGCGCTGGTGCACGTGGGGGCCCTCGAGCAGCTGGCGCAGCGCCTCGCCGACGTCACCGGCGGAGCGGTCGTGCCCACGCTGATGATCGTGCTGGTGGGATCCGCGGTCGCCTCCGCCGTGGTCGACAACATCCCGTTCGTGGCGGCCATGTCGCCGGTGGTGGCCTCGCTCACCGCCGCCAACCCCGCGCTCGGGCAGGACGGCGCGCTCTGGTGGGCCCTCGCGCTCGGTGCCGACCTCGGCGGCAACGCCACGCTCGTCGGCGCGAGCGCCAACGTCGTCGTCGTCGGCATCGCGGCGCGCAACGGCCTGCACATCAGCTTCGGGCAGTGGCTGAAGTACGGCGTGCCGACGGCCGTCATGTCGATCCTGGTCTGCGTCCCCTACCTGCTCCTGCGCTACACCTAGCCGCCACGCCGTGCCGGTCGCGTCGGGAGCCGCGCCGGCACCGTGCGCTCGTAGGACGGCGGCCCCAGTCCCTCAGATCCGTGCCGGCGCCTCGTCGAGCACGTCGACGTCGCTCTCCGTCCCCGGACCGCGCACGGCGACGACGACGGCGACGGCCACGAGGACGCCCGCGGCGACGAGCACGGCGGCACCGACGCCGTCGACGAAGGCCTGCCGGGCCGCGGTCACGACCGCCTCGACCTGCGGCTGGCCGGCGGGCACCCGCGCGACGAACGCGATCGACGACGTCACGGCGTCCGCGACCTGCGGCGGCAGCCCGCGCACGGCCTCGGCGACACCGTCGCGGTAGGTCTGGTTGAGGGCGGCGCCGAGGACGGCGATGCCCAGCGCGCTGCCCAGCTCGCGCGAGGTGTCGTTCACCGCGGACGCCACCCCCTGCTTCGCCGCCGGCAGCGAACGGACGATCGCGGTGGTGGCGGGGCTCCCGGCCAGCGCCATGCCGACGGCGAACAGCAGCACCCCCACCAGGAACCGCGGATAGGACATCTCGACGTCCAGCGTCGAGATGACGACGAACCCGAGGGCCATCGAGACCAGACCCGCGGCGGCCACCCGCCGGAACCCGAATCGGTCGGCGAGCATCGGCGCCTGGCGGGCGAGCGGGATCAGCACGAACGGCATGGGCAGCATCGCGGCGGCGGCGCCGAGCGCGGAGTAGCCGACGACGAACTGCAGGTACTGCATGAGGATGAAGAAGAACCCGAACGCGGCGAAGAACTGCGCGGTGAGCGAGAGCGACCCGGTGCCGAACCCGCGCAAGCGGAACAGCCGCGGGTCGAGCATCGGCGCGTCGGAGCGCAGTCCCCGCACGACGAACCCGACGAGCGCGAGGACGCCGACGAGCAGCGACGCGACCACCGGCAGCGACGTCCACCCCGACGACGGCCCCTCGATGATCCCGAACACGAGCCCCGACACGGCGACGAGCGACAGCAGCGCCGACAGCCAGTCGAGCGCGGGGGGCTGCTCGTCGACGCTGGTCGGGACGAACGCGATCGTCCCGGCCGCGGCGAGGACGGCGAGCACGACGTTGAGGGCGAAGAAGCTGTTCCACGAGAACCACTCGAGCAGCAGCCCCGACGCGAACAGGCCCAGCACGGCCCCGCCGCCGGCGACACCGACCCACAGCCCCACCGCGCGTCCGCGCTCCGCGGGCGGGAACGAGGTCGTGATCACCGACAGCGTCGTCGGCATGACGAACGCCGCCCCGATCCCCATGACGGCACGGCAGGCGATGACCACCGTGGGATCCGAGGCGAGAGCGGCGACGGCGGCGCCGGAACCGAAGACCACGAGGCCGGCGAGGAGCGTCCCCTTGCGCCCGTACCGGTCACCCACGGCCCCCGCGAACAGCAGCAGCCCGGCGAACACCACGGTGTAGGCGTCGACGACCCACTGCATCTCGGTCGTCGTCGCCCCGGTCTCGGTGGCGAAGCTCGGCAGCGCGACGTTGAGGCCGCTGACGGCCGACACGACCATCATGAGGGCGACGGCGACGGTCGCGAGGACGAGACGACGCCGGTGCGCGTCGGTGATGACGGTCGTGCCGGGGGTCGCGGTCATGAACGGCTCCTAATTCCACGAATGTAGAATTAGGGTAGGGCGACGCCGCGACGCGCGCAAGGACCGCGCCGGGCGGACGGGACCGGACTCGGGGGAGGATGGGGACGTGGCCCGGACCTCGAGCAGCGCGGCGGCGACGCCCCGACGGCGCGGCCGTCCTGCTGCGGGGTCGCCGGACACCCGCGCGGCCGTCCTGGAGGCGGCCCGGCGCCAGTTCGCCGAGCTCGGCTACGACCGCGCCACGGTGCGCGGCATCGCCGCGGAGGCCGGCGTCGACCCGAAGATGGTCGGGCACCACTTCGGGTCCAAGCAGCGACTGTTCCTCGCCGTCGTCGAGATGCCCATCGATCCCGCGGCGCTGCTGCCCCAGGTGCTCGCCTCGCCGGATCCGCCGCGCGCGCTCGCCGAGATGATCGCGACGATCATGGAGTCGCCGGACTACCGCCGCGTCGCGAGCGGTCTCGTGCGCGCCGCGGCCTCCGAGCCCGAGGCCGCCCCCGTCGCCCGGGAGCTGCTCGTCGAGCGTCTCCTCCTGCCCTTCGCCGAGCGGCTGGGCACCAGCGAGCCGCAGCTGCGCGCCGAGCTGCTCGCCTCTCAGGTCGCCGGGCTGGTCATGGCGCGCTTCGTCCTGCAGATCGAGCCGCTCGCGAGCATCGAGCGGGACCGCCTCGCCGCCATCCTCGCCCCGGTGGTCCGCCGCTACCTCGTCGACCCGCTCTGACCGCGGGCCCGGACGGTCAGGCGCCGTCGTACGCCGCGCGGAGGGCGTCGACGTCGATCTTGGACATCGCCAGCATCGCGTCGCGAGCGGCTCCGGCCTTCGCAGGGTCGGGGTCGGACATGAACGTCATGAGCTCGCGCGGCACGATCTGCCAGCTGATCCCCCACCGGTCGACCAACCATCCGCACTGCGACGGTTCGCCGCCCTCGACCAGCGAGTCCCAGTAGTGGTCGACCTGCTCGGCGCCCTCGCACAGCACCGACATCGAGAACGCCGGCGAGTGGGCGAAGTCGGCCGGTCCGCCGTTGATGCCCTGCACGCGCTGGCCGTCGAGCTCGCACTCCACGATCACGTCGCCGTCGGACAGGATCCGCGCCTCGCCGTACCGGGAGAAGATCTCGACGTACCGGGTG
>JAKOVT010000515.1 GCA_029781935.1 Actinomycetes bacterium
GCTGCTCCTCTACGCCGCGAACTTCACCAACACCACGATCAGCGACCAGCTCTCGGCCCAGCACATCGCGTTCCCGTCGGCCGATCAGCTGCCGGTCGCCGAGTACGGCGAGACGGTCAACGGCTTCGCCGGCCAGGACGTCACCACCGGCGCGCAGGCCAAGGCCTACAGCGACATGATCGCCGTGCACCTGAGCAAGGTCGCCGGCGGCAAGACCTACTCGCAGGTCAGCGAGGAGTGGATCGCCTCCAGCCAGGACCCGACCAAGCGCGACCCGGCGCTCGGCGCGCAGCGCCAGACGCTGTTCATGGGTGAGACCCTGCGCGGCCTGCTGCTCAACGTCTACGCGTTCTCGATCTTCGGCGCGATCGCCTTCCTCGCCGGCTGGGTCGCCCTCGCCGCCGCCGTCGTGATGACCGTTCTCGCGATCATCGGCTTCGTGCACGGGCACAAGGTCAGCAAGGACGTCCTCGTCGGAGCCCCGGAGCGGGAGACCGTCAGCGTCTGACGCCTCCCTTCCACGACGGGACGAACGGCCCCGGTGCCCTCGGGCACCGGGGCCGTCACGCGTCCGGGCGCGCAGCGCGTCCCCTAGGGTCGTGCGCATGGAGCTCGACCAGTGAGCGTCGTCGAGGCGGTCGGCCTCGGCAAGACGTACGGCGACACCCGGGCGGTGGACCAGCTCAGCTTCACGCTGCGGCCCGGGATCGTCACCGGCTTCCTCGGGCCCAACGGCGCGGGCAAGTCGACGACCCTGCGGCTCATGCTCGGTCTCGACCGGGGCGACGGCAGCACGCTGTGGGACGGCAGGCCGCTCGTGGCCCACGAGCACGTGACGAAGGTGGTGGGCGCGCACCTCGACGCCAAGTTCTTCCACCCGTCGCGCAGCGCGCGGAACCACCTGCGGCTGCTCGCGACGGAGGCGTCGGTGCCGCAGGCGCGCATCGACGAGGTGATCCGGCTCGTCGGCCTCGACGGCGTCGCCAAGAAGCGTCCGAGCGGGTTCTCGCTCGGGATGGGGCAGCGTCTCGGCCTCGCGGGCGCGATCCTCGCCCAGCCGAAGGTGCTGCTCCTCGACGAGCCGGCGAACGGCCTCGATCCGCAGTCGATCCAGTGGTTGCGCGACTTCCTGCGCCACTACGCCGCCCAGGGCAACGTCGTCTTCGTGTCGAGCCATCTGCTCTCGGAGATGCAGCTCATGGCCGAGCACCTCGTGGTGATCGCCGCCGGGCGGATGGTGGCCGACGAGAGCCTCGACGCGTTCGTCGCCCGCAGCACCCGCAACGACGTGCTCGTCCGCAGCGCCGACCGCGACCGGCTGCTGGCCGCGCTCGCGGCCGAGGGCCTCGCGGCCGCGGCCGAGGGCGACGACGGCCTGGCCGTGAGCTCGCCCGACACCGACCGCGTCGGCGATGTCGCCTTCCGCGCGGGGATCCAGGTCCGCGAGCTCACCCGGCGCACCGCCAGCCTGGAGGAGGCCTTCCTCGAGCTCACCAGCGAGGGGCAGCAGTTCGCGACCGGCGCCGGCGGCGGGGAGGCCTCGTGATCGCCGCCCTGCGCTACGAGTGGGTGCGCGTCACCACCGTCCGCTCCACGCGGATCTCCTTGGTCATCACGTTCCTCGGCGTCGCGCTGCTCGCGTGGCTCGGGTCGACGCCGGTCTACACCAGCTTCGACGACACGGGGAGCCCCGTCGGCCCGCCGACGGTCGCCTGGTGGGACGCGTTCTCGCAGCCGCTGCTCTTCGCCGCGATCTTCGCCTCCGTCGTGGCCGCCCAGAACATCGGGCAGGAGTACCGGTTCGGGCTGATCCGGCTCACGCTCACCGCCTTCCCGCAGCGCGGCCGCATGGTGACGGCCAAGATCGCCTCCGTCGTGGCGACCGGCGTGGTCTTCGCGCTCGTGTCGTACGCCGCGAGCTGGGTGGGCGTCACGGTGCGCGGCTACCCGGCACCTCCGCCGGAGGCGCCGCCGGTCGACTCGACCTACCTGCTGCGCGGCGTGCTCTTCATGGCGCTCTGGGCGCTGTCGGCATGGGCGCTCGCGGGCATCACCCGCCAGACGGCCATCGGCATCGCGGTGCCGGTCGTGTCGGGTTTCATCGTCGAGCAGATCGTCGGCGGGCTGCTCGCCGAACGCGCGCCGTGGGTGCGCGACATCCTCCCGTGGTCCACGGGCACCCGGTGGTCGGCCACCGCGGAGATGTTCGGCGGCGGCGACCCGACCCGGTCGGTGCCCCCAGTCGGCTGGACGGCGGTCGCCGTGTTCGGCGCCTGGGTGCTGGCGCTCGTCGTGCTGGAGGTCGTGTCGTTCCTCCGTCGCGACGCCTGACGGCTCGTGCCCGGGGCCGTCGTTAGGCTCGCGCCGTGAGCACGGTGCAGCGCGACGAGCTCGCCGTGGTGGCCGTGGGCGGCATCGTCGGCGCGCTCGCGCGCGCGTCGATCTCCTACGCCGCGCCGCACACCGACCCGGTCGCCTGGCCGTGGGCCACGTTCGTCACGAACCTGCTCGGCTGCTTCGTGCTCGGCGTCGTGCTCGACTGGGTCGACAACCGCCACAGCTCCTGGCTCGTCACCAACCCGCGGCGCGCCCGCCTCGCGCGGCCGATGCTCGCCAGCGGCGTCCTCGGCGGCTTCACCACGTTCTCGACGTTCTCGGTCGAGGCGGTGGGCATGGCGCGGTGGGGCGATGTCGGCGGGGCATCGGCGTACGCCGTGTCCAGCGTCGTCCTCGGCGTCGCGCTGGTCGCCCTCGGCCGGGTGCTCGGCTCGGCCCTGTTCGGCTCCGCCCCCTACGACCTCGAGGAGGACGAGGAGCTGTGAACCCCCTGACCGTGCTGCTCGTCGCCCTCGGCGCAGCCGTCGGCGCCCCGCTGCGCTTCGCCGTCGAGCGTCGGCTGGCCTCGGCGTACCCGTGGGGCACGTTCACGGTGAACCTCGTCGGCTCGGCGATCCTCGGTGCGCTGCTCGGTGCGCTGCATGCGCAGGGCGAGTCCGGCTCGTGGGTGCTGACGCTGGTCGGGGTCGGGTTCTGCGGCTCCCTCACGACGTTCGGCGGTTACGCCGCCCAGGTGCTCGACTTCGCGGCCGCACCCCGGTCCACCCGCGCGGCGGTCCGCGTCGGGCATGCGGTCGAGTACGCCACCGCCTCCGTCCTCGCCTGCATCGCCGTGGCGCTCGTGGGCTATCTCGGCGCGGTCGCGCTGCTGGGCGGCGCAGGCTGACCCGCGCTTAGGGTGTGCGCCGTGCGCATCCTCGGCAAGGTCCTCGGCGTCATCGGCATCGTGCTGCTCTGCCTCGTCGTGGCCGGGGTCACCTTCGCCGCGTGGACCGTGCACCGGTCCTTCCCCCAGACCAGCGGCACCGTGACGCTGCAAGGGCTCGAGGGCTCCGTCGACGTCTACCGCGACGACCGCGGCATCCCCGACCTGTACGCCGACACGCCGGCCGACCTCTTCTTCGCCCAGGGCTACGTGCATGCGCAGGACCGCTTCTGGGAGATGGACTTCCGTCGGCACATCACCGCGGGCAGGCTCTCGGAGATGTTCGGGAGGTCGCAGCTCGAGACCGACGAGTTCCTGCGCGTGAGCGGCTGGCGCCGGGTCGCCGAGCAGGAGCTCCCGCTGCTCTCACCCACGACCCGGGCCAACCTCGAGGCGTACGCGAAGGGCGTGAACGCCTACCTCGCGGATCACTCCGGAGCGACCGCGAGCCTGGAGTACGCCGTGCTCGGCCTGCAGAACCCGTCGTACACGATCGAGCCGTGGACGCCGGTCGACTCGTTGGCGTGGCTCAAGGCGATGGCCTGGGACCTGCGCGGCAACATGCAGGAGGAGATCGAGCGGGCGGTCGTGAGCTCCCGGATCGGCGTCGCCCGCACCGCGCAGATCTTCCCGCCGTACCCCTACGCCGAGCACAGGCCGATCGTCACCCAGGGCGCGGTCGAGAACGGCGTCTGGAACCCGATCGGGAGCATGTCGTTCCAGCCGACGGGGTCGCGCACGCCGCACCTGCCGGCGGCGGCGGATCCGGTCCTCTCCCGCGTCCACTCCGTCCTCGGCTCGCTCGACGGCGTCCTGGGGCCGAACGGCCCGGGCATCGGCTCGAACTCATGGGTCGTCGACGGCCGCAGCACCACGACCGGCAAGCCGCTGCTGGCCAACGACCCGCACCTCGGGCCGTCGATGCCCAGCATCTGGTACCAGATGGGCCTGCACTGCCGGACCGTCTCGGCCTCGTGCCCGTACGACGTCGCCGGGTTCACCTTCTCCGGCCTCCCGGGCGTGGTCATCGGCCACAACCGCGACATCGGCTGGGGGTTCACCAACCTCGGGCCCGACGTCACCGACCTCTACCTCGAGAAGGTCGACGGCGACCGCTACCAGGTCGGGACGGAGACCCGCCCGCTCACGACGCGCACCGAGGTGATCGAGGTGGCGGGCGGCGACCCGGTCACGATCACCGTGCGCTCCACCGAGCACGGGCCGCTCATCTCCGACGTCTACGACGCCGCGGCGCAGGTCGGCCAGGACGCGCCCGCCGGGTCGTCGGCGCCCCCGCGCGGCGACGGGTACGCCGTCGCGCTGCGCTGGACGGCGCTCACCCCCGGGCGCACCGCCGACGCCATCGACCTGCTGAACACGGCCAAGGACTGGGAGGGGTTCCGCACGGCCGCGTCGTTCTTCGAGGTGCCGGCGCAGAACCTGATCTTCGCCTCCACCGACGGCCACATCGGCTACCAGACGCCGGGTCGCATCCCGGTCCGCCGCGGCTACGACGGGAAGTACCCGGCACTCGGCTGGGACCCGGAGCAGGCGTGGACCGGCTTCATCCCCTTCGACGCCCTGCCCTACGTGCTCGATCCGTCCGACGGCTGGGTCGTCACCGCGAACCAGGCCTCGGTCTACCAGGCGTACCCGTACTTCCTGACCGACGACTGGTCCTACGGCGCGCGCAGCCAGCGCATCGTCGACCTGGTGAAGCTGTCGACCAGCGGCGGCGCGCTCATGTCCGCCGACCGGATGCGCGAGATCCAGCTCGACACCTGGAACGAGAACGCGTCGTACCTCGTGCCCCGCATCTCCGGCGCGAAGGTGTCGGGCGCGACGGCGCAGGCGCTCGCGCTGCTG
>JAKOVT010000379.1 GCA_029781935.1 Actinomycetes bacterium
CGACGCCCTGCTGTCGGACAAGGGCCAGGCGCTCACCGACCGCTGGTTCGACATGAAGGGCGGCTCGGCGTACGCGCGCCTGGCCCCGGGCGAGTCGCTCGACGTCTGACGTCCGGCGTGCGGGCGGACGGCTGGGACCGCGCCCACGCGTCCGGCGGGATTCGGAGCGACCTCGACCGCGCTGGTACTGTCGTCTCCGCCCTGGCCCCCGTAGCTCAGGGGATAGAGCAGTGGCCTCCGGAGCCATGCGCGCAGGTTCGAATCCTGCCGGGGGCACTCACGCCGCGAAGCGGCGTCGCGCCGCCCGGCAGGATTCGGGAGGAATCCGTCACGGCCTCGGCGCTCCGGCGCGCAGCGCCGCCCTCCGCCGGGGTCGTCGCTCTATGACGGATCCTGCCGGGGGCACTCACGCCGCGAAGCGGCGTCGCGCCGCCCGGCAGGGTTCGGGAGGAATCCGTCACGGCCTCGGCGCTCCGGCGCGCAGCGCCGCCCTCCGCCGAGGTCGTCGCTCTATGACGGAGCCTGCCGGGACACTCACGTCCCTCACGGCGCCGCCCTGGATCGTGGGCGTCCACCAGCCGATACGCGTGCGAGCCGCTGCGACCTGCGCCGATAGGCTTCCGCGCATGACGCCCGACCAGCTCGCCGCCGCGATCCGGCACGCCGTCGTCACGGCTGCCGCCGACGGCGCCCTCGACCTCGAACCCGGTGCGATCCCCGACGAGGTCACGGTCGAGCGCCCCCGCAACCCCGAGCACGGCGACTACGCCACGAACATCGCCCTCCAGCTGGCCAAGAAGGCCGGCACGTCGCCGCGCGCGGTGGCCGAGGCCGTCGCGGTCCGCCTCCGCGACGCCGAGGGCGTCGCCACGGTCGACATCGCGGGTCCCGGCTTCCTCAACATCACCCTCGACGCCGCCAGCCTCGGGCAGCTCGCGCGCAACGTCGTGGTCGCGGGCGAGGAGTACGGGCGGGTCGACACGTATGCGGGCACGACCTTCAACGTGGAGTTCATCTCGGCCAACCCCACCGGCCCGCTGCACCTGGGGCACACGCGGTGGGCTGCGGTGGGCGACGCGATCGCCCGCGTCCTCGAGGCTGCCGGGGCCGAGGTGGCCCGCGAGTTCTACATCAACGACCGCGGTCTGCAGATGGACAAGTTCGGCCTGTCGCTCGAGGCACGGGCGCTCGGGACCGAGGTGCCCGAGGGCGGCTACCAGGGCGAGTACGTCGACGACCTCGCACGGCAGATCGTGGCCACCGACCCCGGCATCGTCGACCTGCCGGAACCGGCCAGGATGGAGGCCTTCCGCGAGGCCGGCTACGCCCTGCAGCTCCAGCAGCAGAAGGACGTCCTCGACCACTTCAACACCCACTTCGACGTCTGGTACTCCGAGCGGACGTTGCACGAGAGCGGTGCGGTCGAGCGCGGCATGGCCAAGCTGCGCGAGCAGGGCCACATGTTCGAGGCCGACGGCGCGGTGTGGCTGCGCACCACCGACTTCGACGACGACCGCGACCGCGTCCTGGTCCGCAGCAACGGCGAGCTGACGTACTTCGCGAGCGACACGGCGTACTACGTCGACAAGCGGGCCCGCGGCTTCGACGTGAACATCTACCTGCTCGGAGCCGACCATCACGGCTACGTGAACCGGCTGCGCGCCGTGGCGGCCTGCGCGGGCGACGACCCCGACGTCAACATCGAGGTGCTCATCGGGCAGCTGGTGAAGATGGTCAAGGGCGGCGAGGAGGTCCGGCTCTCCAAGCGTGCCGGCAACATCATCACGCTCGAGGACCTCGTCGACGAGGTCGGAGTCGACGCCGCCCGCTACTCGCTCATCCGCTACCCCGTCGACAGCCCGCTGACGCTCGACCTCGACCTGCTGGTGTCGCGGAGCAACGACAACCCGGTGTTCTACGTGCAGTACGCCCACGCCCGCATCGCCTCGGTGCTGCGCAACGCGGCGGAGCTCGGGATCGATTGGCGCGCAGCGGATGCCGACTTCTCGCTGCTCACGCACGAGCGCGAGGCGCAGCTGCTCGGACTCATCGGCGAGCTGCCGCGCGTGGTCGCGACCGCCGCCGAGCTGCGCGAGCCGCACCGGGTGGCGCGCTATCTCGAGGAGCTGGCCAACGGCTACCACAAGTTCTACGACGTGTGCCGGGTGCTGCCGGGCGCCGACTCCGACCTCGAGCCGATCAACGTCGCACGCCTGTGGCTCTGCGCGGCCGCGCGGCAGACCCTCGCCAACGGTCTCGGGATGCTCGGCGTCTCGGCGCCGGAGCGGATGTAGCGGTGCGGGCGCACCCCGCGGGTCCGCGTCACGGCGAGATCCTCGCCCCGGCGGGCGCACCCCCGCTGCCGGCCGATGCCGAGGCGCTGCACGAGCTCACGCCGTCCGTGTGGCCGCTGACCGCCCGCCGCGCGGAGGGCGACGACCTCGCCGCCCGCGCGCTCACCCTGGCGGGCGTCGACGTGCGCGACCTCGCAGCCGAGTTCGGCACACCGCTCTACGTGCTCGACGAGGCCGACTTCCGAGCCCGTGCCGCCGCGTTCCGCGCGGCGTACGACGACCCGGCAACGCCCTCCGACGTCTTCTACGCCGGCAAGGCGTTCCTCTGCTCGACGGTGGCCCGCTGGGTGCAGGAGGAGGGGCTCGCCCTCGACGTCTGCTCCGGGGGCGAGCTGCTCACGGCCGTCCGGGCCGGCTTCCCGGCCGAGCGGATCGCCTTCCACGGCAACAACAAGAGCTCGGCGGAGCTCGAGCTCGCGCTCGACTCCGGAGTAGGGCGCTACGTCGTCGACTCGTTCGAGGAGATCGCGCGGCTCGCCTTCGCCGCGCGCGAGCGGGGTACGGTCGCCGACGTCCTGGTCCGGGTGACGGTGGGCGTCGAGGCGCACACCCACGAGTTCATCGCGACGGCGCACGAGGACCAGAAGTTCGGCTTCTCGCTGGCGGGCGGCGACGCCCTCGAGGCGGTGCGCCGGATCGTCGGTCTGCCCTCGCTGCGCCTGCTCGGCCTGCACTCGCACATCGG
>JAKOVT010000409.1 GCA_029781935.1 Actinomycetes bacterium
GAGGTAGTCGTCGATCGCGTTCACGCACCGACCGTAGCGGCGGGAACGGTGCCGGGTCCGGCGGTGTTGGATACCGGCATGACGGGAGCACGCGTCCGAGCACCCGAGCTGCGCGGGCGGCAGGGCTGGCTGAACACCGGCGGCCGCGACCTCTCGCTCGCCGGTCTGCGCGGCAAGGTGGTGCTGCTCGACTTCTGGACCTTCTGCTGCGTCAACTGCCTGCACGTCCTGGACGAGCTGCGTCCGCTGGAGCACACGTACTCCGACGTCCTCGTCATCATCGGCGTGCACTCGCCGAAGTTCGTGCACGAGGCCGACCACGCGGCGGTCGTGGCCGCGGTCGAGCGGTACGGCGTCGACCACCCGGTCCTCGACGACCCCGACCTCGAGACGTGGTCGCAGTACGCCGTGCGCGCCTGGCCGACGCTCGCGCTCATCGACCCGGAGGGGTACGTCGTCGCCCAGCTCAGCGGCGAGGGCCACGCGCACGCGCTCGACCGCATGGTGGCCGAACTGGTCGCGGAGCACGAGTCGAAGGGCACGTTGCACCGGGGCTCGGGCCCCTACGTCCCGCCGGAGCCCACCCCGGGGCCGCTGTCGTTCCCCGGCAAGGCGGTCGTGCTCGGCGACGGCACGCTGCTCGTCTCCGACACCGCCCACCACTCGCTCGTCCGCCTCGCCGCCGACGGCGAGACGGTGCTGAACCGGATCGGCGACGGGCAGCGCGGTCTCCGCGACGGCGACGCCGCGACCGCGCGGTTCAGCGAGCCCAACGGTCTGCTCGTGCTCCCCGCCGAGGTCGCCGGCCGTGCCGGCTACGACGTCGTGGTGGCCGACACGGTCAACCACGCGCTGCGCGGGCTGGACACGCGCACGTGGACCGTGCGGACGGTGGCGGGCACGGGTGCGCAGTGGATGCAGGGCGAGCCCGCATCCGGTGCCGCCCGGACGATCGCGCTGTCGAGCCCGTGGGACCTGGCCTGGTACGCCGACGGCGTCGTCGTCGCGATGGCCGGGGTGCACCGCCTCGACCGCTTCGACGTCGACACGGGCAGCATCGCCCCCTACGCCGGCACGACGCGCGAGGGCCTGGTCGACGGCGAGCTCGACCGGGCCTGGTTCGCCCAGACGAGCGGCTTGGCCACGAGCGCCGACGGCACGACGCTCTGGCTGGTCGACTCCGAGACGTCGGCGCTGCGCCGCATCCGCAACGGCGTCGTCACGACGGAG
The DNA here is from genome assembly GCA_029781935.1 of Actinomycetes bacterium. GTDB lineage: Bacteria > Actinomycetota > Actinomycetes > S36-B12 > CAIYMF01 > Longivirga. Next base: position 1,231 of record JAKOVT010000409.1, read on the forward strand.
GTCGGCACCGGGCTGTTCGACTTCGGCCTGCGCGACGGGCCCTCGGACCAGGCGCTGCTGCAGCACCCGCTGGGTCTGGCCGAGCTGCCCGACGGCTCGATCGCCGTCGCCGACACCTACAACGGCGCGGTACGCCGGTTCGACCCGGTGACACGCGAGGTGACCACGCTGGCGACCGACCTGGCCGAGCCGTCCGACGTCGTGGTGGTCGCCGACGACGTTCGTGGCTTCGTGCTGGTGGTCGTGGAGTCGGCGGCGCACCGCCTCGTCCGGTCGCCGATCCCGGAGGCTGCGCTGAAGGTCGGCGGTGCGGCGTACCGCACGCGTCGCGCACCGACCGCGCTGGCGCCGGGCGCCGTCGAGCTCGAGGTGGTCTTCGAGCCGCCGCCAGGCGAGAAGCTCGACGAGCGGTACGGCCCCTCGACGCACCTGGTGGTGTCGTCGACCCCGACCGAGCTGCTGGTCGAGGGTGCGGGCGGCGGGCCCGAGCTGCGGCGGACGCTCGTCCTGGCCGGCGACGTCGCTGAGGGCGTGCTCCACGTGTCCGTGCGCGCGGCGTCCTGCGACGACCCCGACGCTCCCGGTGCGGCCGAGTTCCCCGCCTGCCACGTGCACCAGCAGGACTGGGGAGTGCCCGTAACCGTTACGCCGGACGGCGTCGCGCGCCTCGCGCTGCTGCTGGCCGGCCTCGACGACGTGGCGGTCTGAGGCGCGCGCTCTGGGAGCGCGGCAGGATGTCCGCAGCAGACCCGACCCGAGGAGCCGCATGTCCGTCGAGCAGCCGTCCGCTGCACCGCAGCCCGATGTCGTCGTACCGGCGGGTGGTCGGCTGATCCTGTTCTCGCCGAAGAACGTGTGGCGGGTCGGCTGGACGATCTTCGGGCTCATCGTCATCGGGCTGCTGCTGCAGTTCATCATCGGCGACGGCGGTGCGGTGATCTTCACGCTGCTCATGTCGTGGTTCGCGTCCATCGCGATGGAGCCGGCGGTCGGGCCCCTGTCGCGGCACATGAAGCGCGGCCTCGCGACCGGGCTGGTCATGCTCGCGCTCGGTGTGGCGATGGTGATCTTCCTCGTCGTGTTCGGTCAGCTGCTGGTCGACCAGGTCGGCCGGCTGGTGATCGCGGTGCCGGGTCTGATCAACGACGTGCTGGACAAGATCGCGCAGCAGACCGGCACGAAGATCGACATCCCGGGTCTGCTCAAGGGGCTCAACATCGACCCGGGCACGGTGGCCGGATATGCCGGGTCCTTCCTGAGCAACGCGATCTCGATCATCGGCACCGTGGTGGGGTCCGTCTTCGGGATCTTCACCTTCCTGCTGTTCACGTTCTACCTGTCGGCCGACGGCCCGCGGCTGCGTCTCTACATCGCCTCGCTGTTCCCCGAGCGGCTGCAGACGGTCTCGACGACGATCTGGGACACGACCGCGACCAAGACGGGCAACTACGTGGCGGCCCGCGTGGTGCTCGCGACCATCAACTCCGTCACGACGGGCATCGTCTTCTGGGCGATCGGGATGCCCTACTGGCTGGCGCTGGCGATCTGGACCGGTGTGGTGGCGCAGTTCGTCCCGACGATCGGCACCTACATCGCGATCGTCCTGCCGGTGATCGTGGGCGTCATCAGCCCGACGCCGTGGCTGGGTCTGGCGGCGCTGGCGTGGGCCCTGCTCTACCAGCAGGTGGAGAACCTCACCATCGAGCCGCGCATCAGCGCGCGGGCCGTCGACGTCCACCCCGCGGTCGCCTTCGCGGTCGTGATGCTCGGCGGCTCGCTGTTCGGTGCCGCGGGCGCACTGCTCGCGATCCCGGTCAGCGCGATGCTGCTGAGCCTGATGGAGACCTACCAGGCGCGCTACGAGCTCGTCCCGGACCTCGCCGCCCAGGTGCCGCAGCCTCGCGCCCAGAACCGCCGTCGCGCGAGCTGGCGGTCGCGTCATCCGCGCCCGGACAACGCTCCGGTGCCCGACCACGCCGTCGCGTCGCCGGAGACGCCCACGACCTGATCCGGCGGCGCCCCCATGCACGGTCGCGCGACGCCGGCCACGAGGCATCGGGCACGGTGCTCGCTGCGAGCGGGAGATGAGCCGCCCGCAGGTGCGTGGCGGCCTCCGCGCGGCACCATGGGGGCATGAGCGACGTCGTCACCCCGCAGCCCTCGGACCCGCGCGACGGCCTCGGCTCCGACCCTGCCGGGAGCGAGGGCGCCGTCGAGGACGGACTGCACCACCCGCGCCGGGAGTACAGCGCGACCGAGCTGCACCTGCTGCACGAGGTCACGACCATGGCGCTGTACCTGAGCCTGTCGCTGCTCGCGGTCCTCATCGCGCTGCCGACCGCGAACCCGGCGGAGGACAACCGGTTCCAGGAGGGGCTGACCGTCCTGATCACCGGGATCGGCCTGCTGCTCGCGCACCACGTGGCCTACCGGATGTCGACGCGGCTGGTGAACCAGGGCCTGCTCACCGAGAGCAGCCGGCACGCGATGAAGGCTCAGGCGCTCGGAGGTCTGCCGGTGGCCGCGCTCGCCTCCGT
>JAKOVT010000516.1 GCA_029781935.1 Actinomycetes bacterium
CCGTCGAGCCGCGCCTGTCGACCGAGGTCGGTCGCGTGCGACCGGTGCGTGTCTCGACGACGTCGAGGTCGACCGACGCCGACAGCGCGTGCGCGATCACCTCTCGGGTCCGCGGGCTCGTGGTCGTGGCCTTGGGAGTGGCCACCAGGAGCGCGCGCATAGCCGCACCCTCCGTTCTGGCAGGGTGGGGCCGTGCCTGACGAGCTGGAGCACGGTCGCGCCGACGACCTCGAGCCGACCCCGCCACCGGGGCCCCGGGAGGCGCCGACGACCGCCGCTGCGGTGCTCGCGGGGATCGAGGCGGTGGCGGTGGCGGCGTACGCGGTCGTCATCGGTCTGTCGGCCCTGATCACGCCCGGATCCATGGCCGCGGCACCGGTCGTGGTGATCACGTTCCTGCTCTTCGCCGTGGGCATCGCGGCATGCGCGCGCGGCCTGTGGCTGCGGCGGCGGGCGGCGCGCACGCCGTTCGGCGTGATCCAGCTCTTCGGGCTGGTCACCGGCTGGACGTTGACGCAGGGCGACGGCGACACGACCCACTACGCCGGGTACGCCGTGCTGGTCCTCTCGGTGGTGGGGATCGCGCTGGTGATCAACCCCGCGCTCGGTCGCGACCTCGAGACCTGACGCGGCTCAGGCGATCGCGGACTCGACGCGGTCCGACAGGGCGTTGAGGGTGTCGCGGAGGACGGCGCCGTCGGCCGATGACAGGCCGTAGCAGCCGAACACCTTCGCCGGGACGTCCTCGGCCCTGGCACGCAGCGCACGCCCCGCGCGGGTGAGGACGACGTTGACCCGGCGCTCGTCGTCGGCGTCGCGTCGTCGCTCGACGAGGCCGGCGTCCTCGAGGCGCTTGAGCAGCGGCGTCAGCGTGCCGCTGTCGAGGTGGAGCCGCTCGCCGAGCGCGCCGACGGTGAGCGGGCCCTCGGCCTCCCAGAGCACCAGCATGGCCAGGTACTGCGGGTAGGTGAGGCCGAGCTCGGCGAGGTGCGGCGCGTAGCTGCGCTGCACCGCCCGCGTCGCGCGGTAGAGCGCGAAGCAGAGCTGGTTGTCGAGGATCAGCTGCGGCGGATGGGGCTGGCGGGCCATGGTTCGACCATACCATTTTGCACAAGAAGATTGTGCACAATATAGTGAGGTGGACGTCGGCCCCTGGGTCGGCTGAAGCCGCGCCACCGTGCGGCACGTCAGCACCGATGACGTCCTGGAACCGAGGAGACACCGTGTCCGGCAAGCCCGCTTCGCTCTACGACCTCAGCTTCGTCGACAACCGCGGTCAGGAGATCGACCTCAAGCAGTTCGAGGGCCGTCCCGTGCTGGTGGTGAACACCGCGAGCAAGTGCGGCTTCACCCCGCAGTACGACGGGCTGCAGGAGCTCCACGAGAAGTTCCAGGAGCAGGGGCTGGTCGTCATCGGCTTCCCGTGCGACCAGTTCGCGCACCAGGAGCCCGGCGACGACGACGACATCGCGGAGTTCTGCCGGGTGAACCACGGGGTGACGTTCCCCCTGTCGACCAAGGTCGACGTGAACGGCACCTCGACGCACCCGGTCTTCGCGTTCCTCAAGGACCGCGCCGGCGGACTGCTCGGCTCGCGGATCAAGTGGAACTTCACGAAGTTCCTCGTGATGCCCGACGGCACGACCGTGAAGCGCTACGCGCCCAACGTGACGCCCGACAAGATCGAGGGCGACATCGTCGAGGCGATCGCCGAGGAGCCTGCGGCCTGAGCGGGCCCGGGCGCGTCCTCGGATCGACCGGTCGCCAGGAGAGGACCTGCGTCGCGCGCGGGCCCACTCGTCATGCGTCGTCGGTCTGCAGCCCCTCGCGCAGCGTCGCCAGCGACTTGGCCAGCAGCCGCGAGACGTGCATCTGGGAGATCCCGACCTCCTCGGCGATCTGGCTCTGCGTCATGCCGTGGAAGAAGCGGAGCGCGAGGATGCGCCGTTCGCGCGAGGGCAGGGCTGCGAGCAGCGGCTTGAGCGACTCGCGGTACTCGATGGATTCCAGCCCCGGGTCCTCGTTGCCCAGCCGGTCGGCGAGCATCGGCGCCTCGTCGTCGTCACCGAGCGGCGCGTCCAGACTGCTCGTCGAGTAGGCCTGCGCGCCCTCGAGGCCCTCGATGACCTCGTCCTCGGTGATGCCGAGGTGGTCCGCGAGCTCGGCGATCGTGGGGGAGTGGCCGGTCTTCTGCGAGAGCTCGGCGGTCGCCTGCGCGATCGAGATGCGCAGCTCCTGCAGCCGCCGCGGGACACGGATCGCCCACCCCTTGTCGCGGAAGTGGCGCTTGATCTCGCCGACGATGGTCGGCGTCGCGTACGTCGAGAACTCCACGCCGCGTTCGGGGTCGAAGCGGTCGACCGCCTTGATGAGGCCGATCGTGCCCACCTGCACGAGGTCCTCGTAGGGCTCACCGCGGTCGCGGAACCGGCGGGCGAGGAACTGCACCAGCGGCAGGTGCATCGTGACCAGCTCGTCGCGCACGGACGCGTGGCGAGGGTCGTCCTCCTCGGTCTCGGCGAGCACCGCGAGCAGGTCCTTCTCGCGCTCGCGTGCGGCAGCGTCCCAGCGCGACGTGCGCGGCGCGGGCACGTGGCCGACCGCGGCGTGGGGGGCGTCGGGGGCGTCGGGGATGGCACCGTCCTGCAGCGGCACTCTCGGCTGCGTGGCGTCGGTCATGCGCTCACCTGGGCGGCGCGCGAGGTGCGCAGCACGACGGTGACGTCGAGCGCATCGACGGTGGCCGTCACCTCGTCGACCAGGGCCGTGAGGACGGCCCACGCGAACGTCGAGGTGTCGGGCAGGGTCCCCGACGTCGTACGCGCGCGCAGCGCGATGTCGAGGCGGCCGTCGTCGTAGGTCGTGAATGCGCAGGCGATCTCGCCGTCGTCGACCGACTGCCCGATGAGCAGCGACGCGACCTCGTCGACCGCGAGGCGCACGTCCTCGAGCCGGTCGACGTCGAAGTCGAGCCGGGCGCAGCACGCCGTCGCCGCGGTGCGCACGAGCACCACCCAGGCCGAGGAGGCGGGGACGACGAGGCGGATCGTGGAGCTCACGCCGTCACCGTAACCGCTCGCGGCTCAGTGGTGCGGCTCGCTGGGATCGTGGGCGGCGAGCTGCAGGAGGGCGTCGCCGGTGAGGCGCTGCACGGTCCACTCGTCCATGGGAGCGGCGCCGATCTTGCGGTAGAAGCCCAGGGCCGGCTCGTTCCAGTCGAGCACCGACCACTCGAGCCGCCGGTAGCCGCGCTCCACGCACTCGCGCGCGAGCTTCTGCAGCAGCGCGGTGCCGTAGCCGTGCCCGCGCAGCTCGGGCCGGACGTAGAGGTCCTCGAGGTAGATGCCGTGCGTGCCGGTCCAGGTCGAGGCGTTGAGGAACCACAGGGCGAACGCGCCGAGCAGATGGCCGCGCTCGGGGTCGGGGTGCTCCACGACGAAGGCGTACGCCGCTGGTGCACCGCTCGGTGCGGCGGATGCGAGGTCCGGGGCGTCCGGCGTACCGCCGAAGAGCATCGTGCGCAGCTGCTCCTGGGTCGTCTCGACCTCGTGCCGGGCCTTCTCGTACTCGGCGAGGTCGTGGATGAGGTCGAGGATCTCCGGGACGTCGGTGGGGCGGGCCGCGCGCAGCCGGCCGGCGACGGGGACGGGGCTCATGCCCCCATCCCATCGCACGGGGCACCGCGGTCGCACGCGGATCACCTCTTGCGGGGCGACAGTACGCGATATATCGTCAACCCATCGCGATACGGTGAGGATTCTCCTCGCCGCTCAGCACCGCTTCCCGGACCCGCACCCTTGGAGGACGACATGACCGGCTTCGCAGCACCCGGCGGCTGGGCCTTCGGCCCGGGCGCCGTCACCGACGACGACCTGCGCGACCTGCGTCGACGGATGCGCGCGCACATGGGCGTGCATCACCAGGGCGGGCGCCGCGGGCCCGGTCGCGCCTTCGGCGGGCCGTTCGGGGCGTTCGGCCCGATGGGCGGGCGCGGCTGGGGCTTCGGCCCGGGCGAGGGCCGGCGGGCCGGGCGCGGCGACGTCCGCACCGCGGTGCTGGCGCTGCTCACCGAGGGCCCGCGCCACGGCTACCAGATGATCGGCGAGATCGCCGAGCGCAGCGGCGGTGCGTGGAAGCCGAGCCCGGGCTCGATCTACCCGGTGCTCTCGGCGCTGCAGGACGAGGGCCTCGTCGACGACGAGAAGATCGACGGCAAACGCGTCTTCTCCCTCACCGAGGCCGGTCGCGCGTACGCCGCCGAGCGAGCCGACGAGCTCGGGCACGTCTTCGACGCGAACACGCCCGACGAGGATTCCGACGTCGTCGACCTCCGGCAGCTGCTCATGAGCGTCGGCGGTGCGGCCGTGCAGGTGGTCACGACCGGTACGCCGGAGCAGGTGGCGGCGGCACGCAAGGTGCTGTCGAACGCGCGCCGCGAGCTCTACCTCATCCTCGCCGAGGACGAGTCGTGAGCACCGCGATGCCCAGCGGAAGCGCGCCGATGCGCGCGAGCGACCAGGATCGTCAGGAGGCGGTGCTCGCGCTCGCCGACGCCTTCGCCGACGGGCGCCTCGACCACGACGAGTTCGAGGACCGGCAGTCGCGCGCGCTGCAGGCGACGTACCTGCACGACCTCGACCCGCTCTTCGCCGACCTGCCCGGTCGCGTCGCGCCTTCGAACCGTCCGGCCCCTCTGGCCGTGCCGTCGGCAGGTCGACGGGGCCCGCGCGGCGGCGCGATCCCTTTCGCCGCAGCCGCTCTCGCGCTCGTCGTGGCCCTGGCCCTCGTCACCGGCGGTCATATCCTGTGGGTCGCGCTGCCCGTGCTGTGGTTCGCGTTCGCCGCCCGCCGTCGTCGCCGCTGGCACGCGATGCACGGGGCGTACCCGCACCACGTCACCGGCCACGCACCCCCGCGAGCCTCGTGACGCAGAACCGCCCCGGACCTGTGCGGTCCGGGGCGGTTCTGCGTGCGCGGAGGATCAGGCCTTCTTGGTCTCCCAGAAGATCTCGGCGATCTCGTCGATCTTCGCGAGCAGCTGGTCGGCGACCGCGACGTCGAGCGAGCCCTTCGTGCCGCCGGCCCCGGCGAGCTTGGTCGCCTCGTTGAACAGGCCGTTGAGCTGCGGGTACTTCTCGAAGTGCGGGGCCTTGAAGTAGTCGGTCCAGAGCACCCAGAGGTGGTGCTTCACGAGGTCCGAGCGCTCCTCCTTGATGGCGACGGCGCGGGCCTTGAACACCTCGTCGTCGGAGCCGTGGTACTTCTCGATGCACGCCTTCACCGACTGGGCCTCGATCTTGGCCTGCGCGGGGTCGTAGACGCCGCAGGGCAGGTCGCAGTGGGCGTGGACGGTGGTGCGGGGGGCGAGCAGACGACGCAGCATGGGAACCTCTCGAGGCCTGGGGACTGTGCTCACGGTGCTTGTCCGCGACACTACCCCGGCCGGGTGCACCCGGCACCCAGCGGTCGGCGGTACCGGCCGGTCGCGACCGGCGAGGCGGACGAGGAGGCGGCGTGGCGCACCTGTGGCGCGTCGCGGTCGCGGGCTCCTCGATGGCCCCGACACTGGCTGCCGACGACTGGCTGCTCGTGCGCTCCACGACCGCGGACGCGGTCCGTCCCGGCGACGTCGTCGTCGTGGAGCAGCCCGACCGCCCGGGCTTCCTGCTGGTCAAGCGCGCGGTACGGCGTACCCCGGACGGCTGGTGGGTCGAGGGCGACAACGCCGCGGCGAGCGACGACTCGAGGGCGTTCGGCGCCGTCCCCGACACCGACGTCCGGGGCCGGGTCGTGGCCCGCTACTGGCCCCGCCCCCGCCTGATCCGCTGACCCCCCGACCAGAATCGGGTCGTCGCTGAGCTGTGACCGGGGGGCGGGTGGTGCTCCTGTCCCGCATCGTGGCACGCTGGGGGCACGGGTGACCCCCGTGACGGAGCCCGCCTGCAGCGCACACCTCGCGCGCGGGACGAACCCGCTCCTCCGGTGTCCCGACTCCTGACCCGAGGTCTCCCGTGAACCCTGACGTCCCCGCCGGCTACGAACCGATCGACGGCATCTCGCCGTACGACGACGACCCGGCGTTCCCGCTGCACCGCAACGGCAAGATGGAGCTGCGCCCGACCGTCCGCGTGCGCGACAACGCGGGCCTCGCGCTCGCGTACACGCCCGGCGTCGGTCGGGTGTCGCAGGCCATCGCCGACGACCCGTCGCTCGGGTGGCAGTTCACCTGGCGCTCGAACACGATCCTCATCGTCACCGACGGCACCGCGGTGCTCGGCCTCGGCGACATCGGGCCGCTGGCCGCCCTCCCGGTGATGGAGGGCAAGTCGTTGCTGTTCAAGGAGTTCGGCGGCGTCGACTGCGTGCCGATCTGCCTCGACACGCAGGACGTCGACGAGATCGTAGAGAC
>JAKOVT010000457.1 GCA_029781935.1 Actinomycetes bacterium
CCGGACTTCGGCGGACGGACCTTCTACGTCGCGAACGACGGCAACGGCCGCGACCCCGACCCCTCCGACCCCGGCGACTGGATCACCGCGGCCGACGCCGCCGGCAGCACGGCGGGAGGGCTGTTCCTCAACTGCTTCGTCGACACGAGCTCCTGGCACGGCACCCACGTCACCGGGACGATCGTCGCCAAGCAGAACAACGGCGTCGGGATCACCGGGATCGCGCCCGGCGTCAAGGTGCAGCCGGTCCGTGTCCTCGGCCGCTGCGGCGGATACTCCAGCGACATCAACGACGCGATCGAGTGGGCGTCGGGCGGCCACGTCGTCGGCGTCCCCGACAACCCCACACCCGCATCGGTCATCAACATGTCGCTCGGCGGACCCGGCACCTGCCTCGCGTCCACCCAGCAGGCCATCGACGACGCGAGCAGCCGCGGCACCACCGTGGTGGTCGCCGCGGGCAACGAGGGCCACAGCCTCGACCCCGCCGTCACGGTCGGCAGCCAGCCCGCCGACTGCACGGGCGTCGTGCGCGTCACCGCCACGACCAGGGCCGGCACGATCGCCACCTACTCGAACACCGGCGACTCCACCTTCCCCGCGACCATCGCCGCCCCGGGGGGCTCGGGCGCCGGCGGCAGCGCCGACATCCTCTCGACCATCAACGCCGGCACCACGGTCCCGGGCGCCGCGTCGTACGTCGCCTACGCCGGCACCAGCATGGCGACCCCGCACGTCGCCGCGGCGGTCGCGCTGCTCCAGTCGACGCGCGTCGGCCGTACGCCGTTCACGCCGGCCCAGATCATCCAGACCCAGCTCCCCGCGCTGGCCCGACCGTTCGCCGCCGGTGCGCGGCCGGGCGGGGCGAGCTGCACGGTGGCGGCCTGCGGCGCCGGGATCCTCGACCTCTCCGCGCTGCCCACCTACGCGCCACTGGCGCCCACGGTCTCGGTGCTCCCGGACCGCCAGGCGCTCTCGGTCGGCTGGACCCCCGGCGACGGCGGCGGGCTCCCCGTCACCTACGACGTCGAGACGAGCACGGCGGGCCCGAGCGGACCGTGGACGCTGCGCACCGGCGCGACGTCGGCCACCTCCGCCTCGGTGCCCGGCCTCGCCGACGGCACCGACTACTGGGTGCGAGTCACGGCCACGAACAGCAAGGGCTCCGCCTCGGACGTCGCCGGCCCCTTCGCTCCGTCGTCGTACGCCGTGCTGGATCCCGCCGTCTCAGGCGGGGTCGAGCGGCTCTCCGTGAGCTGGCAGGCGCCGGTCAACCCGCCGAGCGCGATCACCGGCTACGCCCTGCGGTACCGGCTCGTCGGCGCGGCCGGCTGGGCCACCGCGTCGGTCCCGCCGGGCACGACGAGCACGACCCTCACCACCTGGCCCGACTCCGCGCTGCCCGCCGGTCGCTACGAGGTGCAGGTCGCCACGCTGCACGACGCCCTCACCGCGGAGACGGTCACCGACTGGACGCCGTCGGTCACGGCGACGACGATCGGGCTGCTCAGCCGGACGACCGTGTCGGCCACCACGCTGCGGCCCTATCGCGACGGCTACCAGGACTCGGTGGTCGTGCGCGTCGCCACCAACCGCCCCGGCGGTGCGGCGGGCAGCCTCCGGATCCTGAACTCGGCGAGGGTCCCCGTGAAGATCGTGGCGCTGGGCAGGACCAACGCCTGGAGCTATGTGTGGACCGGGCTGAGCTCGCGGAACCTCCGCGTGCCCAACGGGCGCTACTACCTGCAGGCCTACCTCCCCGACGCGACCGGGAGGCTCGTCGCCGTCCCGAACCCGCCGTCGGTGGTCGTCGCATCCAGCCAGGCGTCGAAGCCGGTCATCACGCTGTCGTCGACGGTCCTGTACCCGTTCCGCGACGGCTACAAGGACACGACGACGATCGCGACGTCCGCGCTCGTGCCCTCCGTCATGACCTGGAAGGTCGTCCGAGGCGGCAGGGTCTACTGGCAGACGACGTTCACCCGCCGCGGGACCGCGAGGGCGATCTACGGCGGAGCGCGGATCGGCGGCGGAACCCTGCCCGCCGGGACGTACGGGCTCTACGTCTACGCCAAGGGCGGCGAGGGCACGACGACCGTGAGCGCGAGGTTGATCACCGTGTCGACGAAGCGCGCGGTGAAGTCCGCCTTCCGCATCGGCACGTTCCTGGCCACGACGTACTTCCGGGACGGCTTCGGTGCCTCCGCCGTCGCCGACCGGAACTCCGGCCAGGTGGTCCTGAGATCGCAGAGCATCGCGACGTTCTCCGTCACGCTGCCGGCCAGCGTCCTGCCGCGCACCGGTGTGCAGATCGCCGGTTCGAGCAACGGCACCAACGGTTCTCCCGTGCGCTACGTCGGCTACTACGGCGGCTCGCCGTCGGCGCCGAACCTCATCCAGCCCTACCAGCTGGTCAGCGAGGGCTTCCGGATCCCGGCCGCCCCTCCCGTCGCCATGTACGGCAACGTCCTGCGCTGGTACGCGCTGAACGACTCGACGAGCCCGACCTACTGGCGGATCCAGTCCTTCGTCGTCACCGGCTACCGCTGGGTCCTCGTCTGATCGGACGCGCCGTCGGGCAGCATGGAGGGATGTCGCCGACGGTGGACCCGCGCTGGGTCGAGCGGATCGCGCTCGCCGACCCCACGGTGGGCGACGTCCGCCTCGTGTGCGTCGACGGCCCGTCGGGCTCGGGGAAGACGACCCTCGCCGCTGCGCTGGCGAGCGCGCTGCAGCCCGCGTTCGGCGACGTCCCGGTGGTGCACGGCGACGACCTCTACGAGGGCTGGACCGTGGTCGCGGATGCGCCTGACCGCGTCTCCGCGTTCGACGTCCTGTCGGGCCGCGTCGACTCGTGGTTGCTCGAGCGCTGGCGGCACGGCTACCCCGGCGCGCACCCGCGTTGGGACTGGCACGCCGGCCGCTGGGGCGAGCCGGTCGACGTGCCGCTCTCCCCCGTCGTCGTCCTCGAGGGCGTCGGTCTCGGAGCACGTGCGCTGCGGGCGCACGCGGCGCTCACGGTGTGGGTCGAGGCAGCCGACGACGCGGTGCGCCTCGACCGCGTGCTGGCGCGCGACGGCGAGGGGCTGCGCCCCGAGATGGAGGGCTGGCTGCTCGACGAGGCGGCCTGGCACCGGCACGACGGCACCCGGGCAGGGGCCGACGTCGTGCGCCGAACCTGATCGCGAAGGGCTCAGTCCTGCAGGTGCAGGGCCTTGCGGGGACACGCCGCCACCGCCGCCTCGGCCTGACGCCGGTGGCCCGCCCGCGCGAGCGGATGGGTCGTGACGATCGGGTAGCCCCAGCTGTCGAGCGCGATGAGATCGGGCGCGAGATGCGCGCAGATGCCGACGCCGTCGCAGATGCCGGGGTCGACGCGCAGCGTCGGGAACGACGACTGCCCGACCGGCTCGCGAGCGGAACGCAGCTTCGCGGTGCTCACAGGACCTCCTCGGGCAACGGCAGGATGTCGTAGTCGCGGGCATCGCAGGTCTTCCCGCGCCGGTGCCGGTGCACGTCGTGCGAGAAGACCTGCAGCGCCGAGGTCCACATACGCAGCGCACCGTCGGGGTGACGGCAGGCTCCGCGTCCGGACACCTCGCGGACGTAGCGGTCCAGCCGCGCCCGGCCCGACCGACCGAGCCGCCCTGCTGTGAGGTCGGAGGCGAGGTCGGCCACGGCTGCGAGGCCGAAGACGCACGGACCGCACTGGCGCGCCGACTGGCCGGCGAGGTAGCGCACCAGCCGAGCCGACTCCTCGATGCCGCACGCGTCGGCCGGGAGCGGACCGACGAGGCCCGCTCCGATCGACAGCCCGTGCTCGCGCAGGGCCGCGGGGTCGAGCACGAGGTGCTGGCCGTGCGTCCAGTCGACCCAGGACCCGCCGTACCCGCCGAGGAGCACCGCCTGCGGCGCGCGGCCGTCGGGCGACTGCCAGGCCCGCGCGACGACGTCGCCGAGGGTGGTGCTCGGGTCGATCTCCATGACGACCCGGTGCCCGGCGGACACGACGGTGAGCAGCGACGTGGCGCGGTACGCCGCGGCGCCCGCGAGCGCGACGAGCCCGGCGCGCGCCATCGTCTCGACGTTGTTCACGAGCACCGGTCGGTGACCCTCGCTCCACGGCCGCGCGGGGTTGCGGACGTAGCGCGGAAGGGTCGGACCGCCCTCGAGGGTGCGGATGATGCCCGTGGCCTCGCCCGACAGGTAGCGGTCGGGCGCGAGCACGATGCGGATGGGCGGGTCGCCCTCGCCGGCGGCGACGCGCTCGGCGAGGGCCTGGGACACCGAGCGTGCGGTGGCGTCGGCACCGTCGTGGATCCAGACGACCCCGTCGTGCGCACCCACGGCCTCGATCGCCGACACGAGCCCGTCGAGCACGAGGTGGGGTCGCGTCTGCAGCAGCACGGCGTCCTTGGCGCAGCCGGGTTCGCCCTCGGCGCCGTTCGCGACCACGGTGCCGCCCCGCTCGCGGGCGGCGAGGATCGAGCGCCACTTGGCCGCCGTCGGGAAGTGCCCGCCACCGCGGCCGGTGAGCGCCACCTGCTCGAGCTCGGCCACGAGCGCGAGCCCGTCGACGACGCGCGGGCGCGCACCGTGCAGGGCGCGGTGGACGACGAGGTCCTGACGGGTGACGCCGGACAGCGACTCGGTGCCGTGGGTGGGCACGACGGCGATGCCGTCGAGCAGCCCCACGCCGCGCGCGGAGTCGATCGGGGAGTCTTGCAGGTACGCCGTCATCGCGCAGCCCTCGCGGCCCGACGTCCGACGGGCATCCGGTGCGCGCCGCGCAGCTCGGCCGCCGTGACGGCACCGAGCTCGTCGGCCTCGCTGCGGTGCGTCGTGGAGATGTAGCGGCTGACCGCGACGCCGACGACCAGGCCCCCCGTGGCGATGTACATCGCGACGAGGGCGGGCGTGTCGATACCGGCGAAGATGCCGTGCGCCCACACGAGCGCGAGCGACACGATCGACACCTTGTGGATGGGCCACCACACGCGGCGCGACACCCGGCCGGCCAGCGCGGCGGTGAGACCGGCCGCGAGCCCGGCGTAGAGGCCGATCACGCCCAGCGTCACCGGGAGCGGGCGGTACGTCGAGCCCATCGGCACGAACGAGCCCCACCAGCCGACGCCGGCGTACTTGTCGGTCGCGAGCACCACGATGTGGAGCGCCGTGAACAGCAGCGTGAACACCGCGAGGCTCACGTGCGCTCGGATGCGCACGGCCGAGCTCGGTCGGCGCCACTGGGCGCGCTTCGGGTGCGAGAGCACCAGACCGAGCAGCGAGAGCGCCACGAGCAGCAGGTAGGACGAGATGCCGGCGGCCCGGCCCAGGATCCACGGCGCCATCTTGTCGCCGGCGATCAAGGTGATGGCGCGGCCGACGGTCCAGCTCGTCGCCACGGCGCTGGCCGCGACGAGGACGACGAGGCCGGCTCCGGACGCGGTGGCGCGCATGCGGTCATGCGACACGGGACACCTGCCAGTCGACGTAGGGACGCATCGCACGGCTGACTCCGACATAGCCGCGGGCGTCGATCCAGAGCGCGGCGAGACCGCGCTCGTCGGCCGCGGCACGGATGCCCTCACGGCCGACCACGAACAAGGACTTGCTCCAGACCTCGCAGGTCGCGGTGTCGTCGCCGACGACCGTGACCGACACCAGGCCGGACTCGGCGCTGCGGCCGGTGCGGGGGTCGACGAGGTGGTGCACCTTGGCGCCTCCGGCTGTCCAGCTGCGCAGGCGCACCGACGAGGTGGCGCACGCGCGGTCGACCAGGCGCAGCACCGCGGCCGGATCACCCTCGCCCGAGGGGTTCTCGACCCCGACCATCCAGCCGTCGCCGTCCGGCCCGCCGCCCGTCGCGACCAGGTCGCCGCCGGCCTCGACGAGCACGGCCTCGCCGGCGCCGCGCAGACGCGCGGCGGCCCAGGACATCGCGAGGCCCTTGCCGATGCCGCCGAGGTCGATCGGCTCGGGACCGACGGAGACCGCGAGAGCGGCGTCGTCGAACTTCGGCTTCCACGCCCGCCGGGTCCGCCGCGCCGGCGCAGCGTCGGCGGTCGGCAGGTCGATGGCACGGTCGGCGAAGGGCAGCGACATGTCGTAGCCGTACGCCGTCAGCGTGCGCAGCACGCGCGGGTCGAACAGTCCCTCGGTCGTGCGGTAGGCGTCGTACGCCGCGCGGAGCGCGTCGAAGCACTCCTGCGCCACGACGGTGCGCCGACGGCCGCTGGCGTTGGCGCGCATGAGATCGCTGGTGGGATCGAACCGGGTGCAGGTGCGCGCGACCGCCTCGACGACCTGCTGCGCCGACTCGGCCTGGGCGGTGGCCCCCGCGCGGGGGGCCACCACCCAGAACCTGACGTCGGAGGCCATCGAGCGGAAGGAGACCTGCAGGTCCGTCATTCTCATGCGCTCGACCGGGTTCACTTCGCCCCGGACGCGCCCGTGCTGGTCTGCGTCGTGGGCGCCGGCTTCGGGGCCGGGACGGAGACCGAGCCGCCGCCCGAGGACTTCGGCTTGCTCGCCGACGACGAGGAGGAGCTCGACGTCTTCTTCTTCGTGGCGGAGCCCGACGACGAGTGCCCGCTCGAACCGCTCGAGCGCGAGCCCGACGAGGCCGTCGTCGAGCCGCCGGCCGCGATCGCGGCCGCCTGCGCCTTGAGCTTGAGGACCGAGGCGCGCAGCGCGGCCACCTGCGCGGAGTTCTTGGCGACGGCCTTCTGCAGCGCCGCGACCACCGGGTCGACGGTGGCGGTGGGGGCGGGCGAGGCGGGCTTGGCCGTGGTGGTGGCCGGCTGGTGCCCGGTGGCCCACGCCGTGGTGCCGGCGAACAGCGCCGCCGCCGTCGGGGCGACCAGCGCCGCCGTGGTCCAGCGGACCCGGGTTCCGCGGTCAGTCATCGTCGCCGCCCTCGTGCTCGTCGCCGTCGTCGTGGCCGGTGGAGCCGGACGCGCCGGTGCCGGTGTGCGTGCTCGGGGCGGGCTTGGGAGCGGCCACCTTGGTCTTGGCAGGGGTCGGCGTCGCCGTGTGGCTGCTGGACGTGCGGTGGACGACCGCGACCGGGCGGGCGTCGCGTGCCGCGGCAGCCGCGCGTGCCAGCTGCGCCGCCTGGGCGGCGCTGAGCTCCTTCGAGGCGGCGATCGCCTCGGCCTGCAGCGACTCGGTGTCGGACTGCAGCTGGGCCAGCTCGGCCTGCAGGGACGCGACGGTGGGGTCGGACGACGTCGGGCTCGCCATGGCGGAGCCGAGGCCGACGGCGACGGCGGCGCCGCCGGCGACCAGGACGCCGCCGGCCGCGACGCCTGTCGCGAGGGATCGGACGGTGCGGGACATGGAGTGCTCCTCACGGGGGGATCGGTGCTCTAGGAGCATCGGCCACCGGCGTCCCGGCCTGGGCCCGGCGACGTCCCGAAAACGGCAAGCGTCGTCCAAGAACTGTCGAAGACGGTTCAGCGGGCCCTCAGCACGTCCCCCGAACGGGTCTGTCGCCGCAGGTCGGAGGCGGTTCGTAGCTCGTGGGGCCGGTGCGACGTGCGGGGTCCGGACGGGTCCGGAGGACTCGCCGGGGAGCGGCGGCACCGGCCCCGGTCCCCCGGGTGACAGCCGGTGTGATGCGGACCACACAGCGAGAGGCGTGTCGTGAGCGATCCCAGGGGCTGAGGGGGCTAAGGGGGCGCGTGCCACGGCCCGATGCACCTAGAGACCACTGGAGCAGACGCCCGCATCGCCGGGCCGAGGCGAGGAGCGTGCCACGTGCAGCCCGGGACCCCCGCAGGCCCCCG
Source organism: Actinomycetes bacterium (assembly GCA_029781935.1). Lineage (GTDB taxonomy): Bacteria > Actinomycetota > Actinomycetes > S36-B12 > CAIYMF01 > Longivirga. The sequence goes on from JAKOVT010000457.1 coordinate 7,791, forward strand.
ACACCGGACGATCCCGGTCGTCGCCGCGATCCTGGGCCTGCTCGCGTCCCTGCTCGTGGCCACCGCCGGCGCCGGCACCGCGTCGGCCGTCCCCAGCGCG
>JAKOVT010000463.1 GCA_029781935.1 Actinomycetes bacterium
GAAGCTGTAGAGGGTGTCGCGGTTCATCCGTACGACGGTCTGGGCGTCGATCGGGGTCGGGGTCCGCAGGTGGTGCCACCGCCCCGGACCGCCGGCACCGGTCTGCAGGTCGTGCAGCATTCGGGCGGTCTCGGCCCGGACGAACGTGTCGAGCGTGACGGTGTCGCTCATCGGTGCCCCCTCGTCGGCGTCCCGCCATCCTGCCGTTCGGGCAGCGGCGCGTCCGGCGATCGGGTGCGACGATGACGAGGTGCCCGAGGTCGAGCTGGAGCGCGTCGGTGCCGAGCACCTCGACGTCCTCACGCGGCTGAGCCAGCTCGAGCGCCACGACCTCTCGGAGTTCCGCGGCACGCTGCCCGGCTCCGACGGCCTGTTCGCCGACCCGCGCCTGCCGCTGTTCGTCGCCGAGCCCGGCCGCGAGGCGCTGCTCGTCCGCAGCGACGGCCGCCTGGCGGGCTTCGCGCTGGTGCGCCCGCACGAGGACGGCGGTCGATCCCTGGCCGAGTTCTTCGTGGTGCGCGCCGCCCGCGGTCGTGGCACAGGACGTGCCGCGGCCCTCGCGCTGCTGCGGGCGCGACCGGGGCGCTGGGGGATCGCCTTCCAGGAGGAGAACGCGCGTGCCGCCCGGTTCTGGCGGCGGCTCGTGCCCGAGGCTGCGCTGGGCCCGGTGGTCGAGGAGGTGCGGCTCGCGCGCGACGGCGTGCACGCCGACACGTGGCTGTGGTTCGAGGTCGCCGACGTCGCGGTGCAGAGGGTGTGGGACGAGGCCGCCGCCTCATTCGACGACGAGCCTGACCACGGCCTGCGCGACCTGGCAGCGCGCGCCGCCTGGCAGTCGCTCCTCGCCTCGCTCCTGCCCGAGCCGCCGTGCGACGTCGCGGACATCGGTTGCGGCACAGGAACTCTCAGCGTTCTGCTCGCCGAAGCAGGCCATCGGGTCCGCGCCCTCGACCTCGCGCCGCGCATGGTCGCCGCCACTGCGTCGAAGGCGGTGGAGCACGGCGTAGACGTCGATGTGCGGGTCGGCGACGCGTCGTACCCGCCGTGGCCCGCGGGATCGGTCGACGCGGTCGTCGCGCGGCACGTGGTGTGGGCGCTGCCCGACCCCGCCGACGCGCTGCGGCGGTGGCTCCGACTGCTCCGGCCCGACGGCCGCCTGGTGATCGTCGAGGGCTTCTGGCACACCGGGGCGGGCCTGCACGCCGCCGACCTCGTCGCGCTGCTGCACGACCACGGCTGCCATGTCGATCTGCAGGCGCTCGACGACCCGGATCTGTGGGGCGGACCGCTGCGCGACGAGCGCTACGCCGTCGTCGCCCGGCCCTCGACGGACCGGGCGGCTCAGTAGACGAGCGCCTGCGCTCCTTCGGTCAGCGCCTCCTCGACGAACGTCGCCGCGCCGGCGATGCGCACGCCGTCGGCGACCCCTTCCGGACCGATGCCGCGCCGGGTCGCGCACTGCGAGCAGGCGGTGACGGTCGCCCCCGCGAGCACCGCTGCGACGAGGTCGGCGAGCGGCACCGCGTGCTCGAGACCGAGGTCCGGCACGCGGTCGGGGACGGCCAGCCAGACGGCGTCGCCGGTGAGCCAGAGGGAGACGTCGACGCCGGACGCCACCGCGGTCGCGGCGACGGTGAGCGCCTGGGAGAGCCGCTCGGGCGCCTCGGCGCCGCAGGTGACCTTGAGGACGAGGGAACGGGACATGCGGCGAGCGTAGGCGCGCCGCGCCGCACCGAGCGCGGATAGCCGCAGGCGAGCGCCTAGGATCGCCGCGTGGTCGAGACCGTCACCACCGTGCTCCTGCTGCTCGTGATCCTCGTGGTCGTGGGGGTCGGGGGCGCCGCGGTCGTGCGCCTCTACCGCGACAAGGACTGACCGCGCCGCCGAGGCGGCGCACGACGGGGACGGCGTCCCCCGGAGGCCGACGTGACCGAGCAGCCCGCCCTGCCCGACGAGCTCCTGCCGCTGTCGTGGCTGATCGGCACGTGGGTCGGTGTGGGTGTGGGCGGCTACCCGACCATCGACGAGTTCCAGTTCGGCCAGGAGGTCACCTTCGCCAGCGACGGGCGGCCGTTCCTGTCCTACTGGAGCCGCAGCTGGAAGCTCGACGCCGAGGGCAACCGCGTGAAGCCGCTGGGCACCGAGGCCGGGTTCTGGCGGCCGCGCCCCGACAACAAGGTCGAGCTGCTGCTCGCGCACCCCACCGGCTACGCCGAGGTGTGGATCGGCGACGTCACCGTGACCGGCATCGTCGACGCGGTCATCACCGGTGCCCGGGCCGAGCTGCAGACCGACGTCGTGGCCCGCACCGACTCCGCCAAGGAGGTCAGCGGGGGGACGCGCCTCTACGGCCTCGTCGACGGCGAGCTGCTCTGGCGCTACGACATGGCGGCCGTGGGGCACCCGCTGACCCCGCACCTCTCCGCCCGCCTGCAGAGGGCCTGACCGCCATGGTGGGCGAGGACTGGGAGCAGAAGCTGCGGCGCGGCGGCTACCGCATCACGCCCCAGCGTCAGCTCGTGCTGGAGGCGATCGGCCGCCTGCAGCACGGCACCCCCGAGGAGATCCTCGCCGAGGTGCAGCGCACCGCGACCGGCGTCAACCTCTCGACGGTCTACCGCAACCTCGAGGTGCTCGAGGAGGTCGGCCTGGTCACCCACGCCCACATCGGGCACGGCGCTCCGACCTACCACGCGGTCGACGACCACGTGCACATCCACCTGGTCTGCGACACCTGCGGCGACGTCGCCTCGATCGACGCCGCGATCGCCGAGCCGTTCCTCGACGAGCTGCGCCGCCGGACCGGCTTCGTCACCGACGTCAGCCACGTCGCGCTCCACGGCCAGTGCTCGGGCTGCTCGTCGGCCTCGACCGCCTGAGCCGGGAAGCATCCGACGCGTGCGGGGGTTGAGCCCAGCATGACCACCAGCCCGCTGCTCGCGCTCCCGGGCGCCTGCCCCCCTCCGGAGGGCTCCGCCGACGCCGGTGTCGCCTGGCACTACGGCGATCCGCTCGGCGAGCAGCGGCTGCTGCTCTCCGGCCAGGGCTGGGTCGACCTCTCGCATCGCGGCGTGGTGACGGTGACCGGGCCGGACCGGCTGTCGTGGCTGCACGACCTCACCACCCAGCACGTCCGCGAGCTCCCGGCCGGCGGCAGCGCCCTCGCGCTGATCCTGTCGCCGCACGGCCACGTCGAGCACGAGCTGCACCTCGCCGACGACGGCACGACCACCTGGATCTCGGTCGAGCCGGGCACCAGCGCGGAGCTGACCGCCTACCTCGACCGGATGCGTTTCCTGCTGCGGGTCGAGGTGGCCGACGTGTCGTCGTCGTACGCCGTCGTCGCCGAGCCGTTCGCGGAACCCCACCCCGATCTGCCGTCGTACGTGATCCCGCAGGTGTTCGGCGAGATCGAGGCGCACGACCCCGCGTCGCTGCGCTACGTCCCGCGCCGCCCCGACGTCTGGGTCGGGCGCGAGGTCGTGCTGCCCCGGTCCGGGCTCGCGGCGTACGTCGCGGACCGACCCGGCGCCGGCACCTGGGCCTGGGAGGCGCTCCGGGTGGCCGCCGCCGTGCCCCGCATGGGGTTCGAGACCGACCACCGGACGATCCCGCAGGAGGTCGGCTGGGTGCCTGCCGCCGTCCACCTGGACAAGGGCTGCTACCGCGGCCAGGAGACCGTGGCCCGCGTGCACAACCTCGGTCGCCCGCCCCGCCGCCTCGTCCAGCTGCACCTCGACGGGAGCGCGGCCCGCGCCCCGGAGCGCGGCGACCCCGTCCGCCACGCAGGTCGCGAGGTCGGAACCCTCACGTCGGTGGTCGAGCATGCCGATCTCGGACCTGTCGGCCTCGCGGTGATCAAGAGGTCGGTGCCCGAGGACGCGGACCTCGACGTCGGGCCCGACGAGGCCGCAGCGATCGCGGCCGCGCAGGAGGTCGTCGTCACAGCGTGATGCCAGCCGCCTGCTGGGTAGGGACGGCAGCGTGTGTGGTGTCATGGCGGCACGAGGGACGAGAGATCGGTGGCGGACGTGGACGAGATCCTGACCAAGGCGGTGATCCCCGCGGCCGGCCTCGGCACGCGGTTCCTCCCCGCGACCAAGGCGACTCCCAAGGAGATGCTGCCGGTCGTCGACACCCCGGCGATCCAGCTCGTCGTCGAGGAGGCCGTGGCGGCGGGGCTCGACGACGTCCTCATGGTCACCGGCCGCAACAAGCGGCCGCTGGAGGACCACTTCGACATCGCGGCCGAGCTCGAGACGACGCTCGAGGCCAAGGGCGACACCGAACGGCTGCACCTGGTCCAGCGCAGCGCGGACCTCGCCTCGGTGCACTACGTCCGCCAGGGCGAGCCCAAGGGGCTCGGTCACGCGGTGCTGTGCGCCGCGCGGCACGTGGGGCACGAGGCGTTCGCCGTCCTGCTCGGCGACGACCTCATCGACCCGCGCGACCCGCTGCTCACCCGGATGATCGACGTGCGCCGGCGGCTCGGCGGCAGCGTGGTGGCCCTGATGGAGGTGCCGCGCGAGCAGATCCACCTCTACGGCTGCGCCGCGGTCGACGTCCTGCCCGGCGAGGACGACGACGTCGTGCGCGTCACCGACCTCGTCGAGAAGCCGTCGATCGAGGAGGCGCCGAGCTCGTACGCCGTCATCGGCCGCTATGTGCTCGACCCGAGCGTGTTCACGGTGCTGGAGAAGACCGAGCCCGGTCGGGGAGGCGAGATCCAGCTGACCGACGCGCTGCGCACCCTCGCGCACGACGTCGAGCCCGGCGCGGGGGGCGGAGTCACGGGCGTGGTCTTCCGTGGTCGCCGCTACGACACCGGCGACCGGCTGTCGTACCTGCAGGCCGTCGTGCGGCTCGCGTGCGAGCGGGAGGACCTCGGGCCCGAGCTGCGGGCCTGGCTCAAGGAGTTCGTGCAGACGCTGTAGCGCACCGCGGGCGCAACTCAGTCGTTGTTGTTGCCGTGGCCGTAGCCCCAGCCGTTCCCGTTCCCGTTCCCGTTGCCGTTGTTGCCCGAGCCGCGCGTGCTCGAGGAGCTCGGGGCGGGGGTCGGGGCCGCCGTGCTGGGGGCCGGCGCCGGGGTGGTGGCGGTCGGGGTGCTGGCCGCCGGTGCGGCGGTGCAGCTCGCGCTGTTCGCCGCGAGGCAGCTCGAGGTGGTGTCGATCGCCGAGCGCACCTTGCCGCCGAGGGCGAAGACGACGCCGATGATCACCGCGCCGATGGCGGCGATGAGCAGGGCGTACTCGACCGCGGACGCGCCGCTGTCGTGCGGCCGGCGGGTCGTGGGCTGCAGACGACGGAGCCGGATCATGGGAGCACCTCGGGGTGGTGGGGGGCTGGTCCTCACCAGGAAAGCGGCTCCTCGCGCGGGAACCCGCATCCGCTGAGGAATCCTGAACAGGCCGTCAGCCGCGCTTGAGGAAACGTCACGCAGCGCAGTCGATCGGCCGTCGCGTCGTACCCGTCCGCGCAGACGGGTGACGGTGTCAGACGACCTCGAGGACCAGGGTGATCGGGCCGTCGTTGACCAGGTCCACCCGCATGTCCGCCCCGAAGATCCCGGTGCCCACGACGGCCCCGCGCGACCGGAGCTCCCCGATCACGGCATCGACCAGCGGCTCGGCGACGGCACCGGACGCCGCTGCGGTCCACGTGGGCCGCCGTCCCTTGCGGGTGTCGCCGTACAGGGTGAACTGGCTGACCACGAGCAGCGGCAGCCCGAGCTCGGACGCCGACAGCTCGCGGCGGTCGTCGTCGAGGGGCACGCGGGAGTGCCGCGGCTCGAAGATCCGCAGGTCGTGGATCTTGGCTGCCAGGCGTCGGGCCACCTCGACGGTGTCGTCGTGCGTGACGCCGACGAGGACGACCAGCCCCGGTCCCTGGAACGCCGACACCGTCTCGCCCGCGACGACGACGCTGCCGCCGTCGGCCCGCTGCACCACTGCTCGCACGCCGCGATCGTAGGCGGCCGCGCGGGGATGCCCGCGACGGGTGTCAGCGACCGAAGAGCTTGCGCTTCTTGGGCTTGTGCTCGGCGCTGTCGGCCTGCAGCGGCCGGGTGACGACCTTGGCGGCCGCGGCCGTGTCGGCGTCGTTGTCGAACGCACCGCCGAGGCTCGACAGCTCGAAGAGCAGGGCCGCCATGTCGGCGCCCTCCGCCCGTGCCCCGGCCATCGCGGGCTCGAGGTCGGGCTGGGTCGTCGTCCCGAAGAAGTCGCCGGGATCGGCGCTGCGCGCCAGCACGTGCTCGCGCTCGTGCTCGTGCTCGGGCTCGGGCTCGGGCTCGGCGAGGCCGGCCACCGGCTCGGCGTCGGGCTCGGGGAGGGACTCGAGGTCGGCGAGGACGTGGACGTCGTCGTCGCCCGAGTCGAGCACGAACTCGGTGAGCAGAGCGGCGTGGGCACGGTCGTCGCGGTCCTCGTCGTCGTCCGGGCGATCGTCGTCCCGGCCGGCCGCGTCGAGCAGCGCGGCCTCGGCCGCGAGGCGCTCCACCTCGAGACGCTCCAGCTCGAGACGCTCTGCCTCGAGACGCTCTGCCTCGAGACGCTCTGCCTCGAGACGCTCTGCCTCCAGGCGCTCTGCCTCCAGGCGCTCTGCCTCCAGGCGGGCGGCTTCCTCGGCCTCCAGCCGGGCGGCCTCTTCGGCGGCGAGGCGCTCGGCCTCCAGTCGGGCGGCCTCCTCGGCAGCCAGTCGGGCGGCTTCTTCGGCGGCGAGGCGCTCGGCCTCCAGTCGGGCGGCTTCTTCGGCGGCGAGGCGCTCGGCCTCCAGTCGGGCGGCTTCTTCGGCG
>JAKOVT010000010.1 GCA_029781935.1 Actinomycetes bacterium
CGCGGCCGCGACCTCGGCGTCATCAACATCGCCAACAGCGCGCCGCAGGTGCTCGCCCCCGTGATCGCCGCGCCGATCGTCACCGGGGGCACGGGCTACACCGGGCTCTACCTGCTGACCGCCGTCATCACGCTGCTGTCAGCCGTCCTCGTCACCCGGATCCGAAGCGTCCCCTGAGGCCTCCGGCGACAATGCGGTGAGGGTGCTGAACGAACCCATGGGGGAGTAGGAGAACCAGCCGCCCTCGGGCGGGCTCTCCTCGAAGGTCGGCAGGTGCCAGAGCTCTTCGGCGCCGGCCGCCGCCTGGACCGCGGCGGTGAGATCCAGCGTCGTCGCCGTCTCGGCGATGCCGCGGCCGTCCCACCGGCAGTAGACCGTGACCGGGCCGACGTCAGGCAGCGGATGCAGCCACAGGTGCCACCGCCAGGTGAGCCCGCCGCCACCGCCGCCCTGCGTGGTGAGCGCGGGTCCGGCGCCGTGCTCCGGTCGGTGGAACTGCTTCGCCTCCGTGTTGGTGCCGTCCGGCCACTGCAGCCCGAGCCGCAGGTCGCCCACGAAGGGCAGCTGGGCGTACGGGCGCTGGTAGGCCAGGTGCAGCTCCTCGATCCCGCCACCGTCGGGCGAGAGCCAGGCCCGCAGCTCCAGCGCGAGCCCGCGCGGGTAGGCGTCACGGACGTCGAGGCGCACGACGGTGTGATCGCTGCGGCCGACCACGGCTCCCGCGGAGACCGCGGCCGGCAACCAGTGCTCGGGCTGCGAACCCGGTGTGTCGCGGTACAACGGCCCGGGTCCCGGCTCGGGCTCCGGCGCCCCCGGCAGGTCGGCGAAGAAGGCCATCAGGACAGGCGCTCGGTGAAGGCGAGCATGCGCTGCCAGGCGTCGGCGCAGGCGTCCTTCCACTCGGCGAAGGCCCGGTCGAAGAAGGAGTGCGGAGCGCCGTCGTAGACGTACATCTCGTGGTCCACGCCGCGCTCGGTGAGCCGCGCGTCCAGCGCCGCGAAGTCCTCGACGGGGGTCGCTGCGTCCGCGCCGCCGACGAGCAGCAGCAGCGGTGTCGAGAACCGGTCCTCGACGTCCTCGACCATCGGCGGCCGCCCGTAGAAACCCATGACTCCGGCGAGGTCGAGGTCGGACGCCGACAGCCGCCAGGAGTGGCTGCCGCCGAAGCAGAACCCGACGGTGAAGGTCGGGCCCGCGTTCAGCCCGTTGACGTACGCCGCCGCGGCCGCGACGTCGGACTGCACCCCCTCGGGCGTGAGCGTCGGGATCTCGGCCTGCCAGTCGAAGCCGTCGGGACGCTGCGCGGCGCCCTGGGTGCGGCCGAAGTAGTCGAACGCGACGGCGTGGAACCCGGCCTCGGCGAATCGCACGGCGAGCGCCTCGTAGTAGGGATGCAGGCCGCGCACGTCGGGCAGGATCACGACGTTGCGTCCGTGGGGCGCCGCGGGAACGGCCTCGTAGGCCGCGAAGGTGTTGCCGTCGGATCCGGTCAGCGTGAGCAGGCCCTCGTGCGCGACCTCCCCGACGCTGGGCGGGCTGGGCGGTCGCGAGTCGTCGTCGTGGCACATGCCGCCGTTCTACCCCACCCTCGCCACGCCCGCCGCATGAACAGCCCACCTGCCCGCGGAGACGACGCGGAGGCGATCGCGCCGGCCATCGGCGTGCCTCGCGGTCCGCGGGTGCGCCGCGCAGCACCATGGTCGCGCGACCACGGGAGGGCGACATGGCGACGGTGACAGGCGACGACATCGGGCGGATGACCTCCGCACTGTTCATCGAGCGCGACCTGCGCAGCCGGTCGTCGTCGAAGTTCTGGGTGCTGCTGCTCCTCGCGTCGATCATTGCGACCGCGGGTGTCATCTCCGACTCCACCGCGACGGTGATCGGCGCGATGATCGTGGCGCCGCTGATGACGCCGATCCTCGGCGTCGCGTTGGGCCTGGTGCTCGCGGACCGGCGCCCGTTGCTGCGCAGCATGCTGCTGGTGGTCCTCGGCGCGCTGCTCGTGATCGCCGTCGGGTTCCTGATCTCGTTGCTCGTGGAGCCCGCCGACGACTACCTGTCCAACGCCCAGGTCCAGGCGCGCATCAACCCGCGCCTCATCGACCTGCTGGCCGCGCTGGCGACGGGCATGGTCGGCGCGTTCGCGCTCGTGCGCTCCGACATCTCCGACACCCTCCCTGGCGTGGCCATCGCGATCTCGCTCGTGCCGCCGCTGGCCGTGGTCGGGTGCCTGCTCGAGGTCCAGCGGTACGACGACGCGGCGCACGCGTTCCTGCTCTTCGCCACCAACGTGGCGGCGATCATCGCCACCGCCACGATCCTGCTGCTCGTCTACCGGGTCCGCGACACCGCGAAGGACACGGGACATCCGGTGGGGCACCTCAGCGGCTGGAGCCTCGTCACCGTCGCGGCCATGCTCGTCGTCGTGATCGTGCCGCTCGCGGCCGGCAGCCTCTCCGTCGCCCGCGACCAGTTCCTCATCAGGTCCGCGCGCCCCGTGGCCGAGGCGTGGGCCCGGGCAGCGGGCTGGGACATCGCGGTCGTCGACGCCTCCCGCGGCACCATCGTGGTCACCGCGCTGGGGCCGCCTCCCGAGGTGAAGCCGGCCGAGCTGCGCAAGGAGCTCAACGCCGCGGGGCTCGCCGACGCCGATCTCGTCATCCGGCTCGTCGTCGGCGGCACGCGCGTCTGCGCCGCCGGGGGCGAGACCTGCGTGACCACGGCGGAGAGCGCCGTGCAGTAGCCACCAGGCTCACGCGGGCGCGGGATTCACCGCGGTTCGGGCACCGACGGACGAGGGTCCTTCGCGAGCCGCGCGTGCAGGTGCTCGTCGTGGCGCAGGCCGTCGCCGTACACGAACGACTCGCGCGCCGTGCCCTCGAGCAGGTAGCCGCAGCGCAGCGCCAGCCGGCACGACGCCTGGTTCTCGACCGCGTGGAAGAGCTCGACGCGCGCGAGACCGAGCTCCTCGAAGGCGTAGCGCGTCGCGACGTCGACCGCAGCGGCTCCGATGCCGCGCTCGCGGCCGTCGGGCGCCATCCAGTAGCCGATCTCGCCGGTGCCGTGCGCGTCGTCGAGGTGGTGCACCGACACGGCTCCGATCACGTGCCCGTCGAGGTCGCGCACCACCCACGAGGCGTGGTCGGCCGCCCAGGCGGACCTGTCCGCGATCCAGAGCAGCGCACGGTCGCGGGCGGAGGTGCCGGGGCGCACGACGCCGGGGTTCCACAGCGCGATGTCGGGATCGACGAGCGCGCGGGCGACATCGTCGGCATCGGCCGCGACGCAGCCGTCGAGCACGTAGCCGCCGGCGCTGAGGGGCACGGGGGTCGTGGGCGGCGGCGTCACGGTCGTCCACTCTACGGAGCAGCCCACGGACTGTCGGCGCGACTCGCGCCCGGTCGGCTGCGACACTCGCCGCGACCGGGCACCGCGAGGAGGGGGACCGCGATGAGGATCGTCCGTGCCACGGCTGTCGTGTGCCTCGCCGGACTGGCGCTGGCGGGCTGCGCAGGCAGCACGCCGGGCACCGTCACGGCGAGCTCCGCGCAGGCGAGCGCCAACCCGTCGACGGAGGTCAAGGACGCGCTCGCGCGGTCGCTGGCCGCGCGGTCGGCGGCGACGGTCTTCGACACCACCATGACGACGGCCGACGGTCGTACCGTCACGTACACGATGAAGGGCCGCATGCGCCTCGACGGCATCGAGTCGGAGGCGTCGGGAGTCCTTCCGGCCGGGGCGATCCCCGGCATCGACGCCGAGGTCCCGATCCGGATGATCGGCTACCACGGCACCGTCTACTACCACTACGACTTCCCCAACGGCCGCTCGGTCTGGATCAAGGTCGACGCCGGTGCGGAGCAGGCGGCTGCCGGTGCGGCGATCCCCACCGACTCGCAGCTCAAGGCCCTCGACTCGCTCACAGACATCCAGAAGGTCGCGACGGAGCAGGTCGACGGCGTCGACGCCACGCACTACCGCGGCCAGATGGACTCCCGGGCCACCGCGGACCTGTTCCGCAACATGGGCGCGAGCGCCCCGCCGAGCGTCACCACGCCGCTGGATGTCTGGATCGACGGCCAGGGCCGGGTGATCCGCGAGGACATGTCGCTGGACCTCGGCGGGTCGCACATCGTCGTGAGGATGCGGTTCAGCGACTGGGGGGTCGCGGTCAAGGTGACGCCGCCGCAGGGCGCCATCGACATCAAGGAGCTGCAGAAGCAGCAGCAGGGCTGACGATGGTCAGACCGCCGGCCGGATCCGCCCGACGACCTCGCCCAGCGTGAGTGTGCCGCCGTCGACGGCCGTCGCCTCGCCGCGGATCGTGACGACGTCGCCGTCCTCGAGGAACGCGACCTCGCCGAGCCCCTCCACGACGAGCGGCTCGCGACCGCCCCACGACAGCTCGAGGAACGACCCGCGCTGGCCCACCTCCGGTCCGCTGACCGTGCCGCTCGCGTACAGGTCGCCCGTGCGCAGCGACGCCCCGTTGACGGTGAGGTGCGCGAGCTGCTGGCCCGGTGTCCAGTACGTGGTGGCGAACGGCGGTCGCGAGACGACCGCCGAGGCGCCGCCTCGCTCGAGCTCGAGCGAGAGCCGCAGGTCGAGCGCCCACGGGTCGGGGTCGTCCAGGTAGGGGAACGGGGTGGGGTCCTGCGCGGGGGGAGCGACCCGTGCCGAGGCGAGCGCCTCGAGCGGCGTCACCCACGCCGAGACGCTGGTGGCGAAGGACTTCGCGAGGAAGGGTCCGAGCGGCACGTACTCCCAGGCCTGGATGTCGCGCGCCGACCAGTCGTTGACCAGCACGACGCCGAACACGTGCTCGGTGAAGTCCGACGCCGGCACCGCCGTGCCCTGCGACGACCCCGCGCCGACGACGAAGCCGACCTCCACCTCGACGTCGAGGCGGCGCGACGGGCCGAAGACGGGCGACTCCTCGTGCGGGGGCTTGCGCTGGCCGTTCGGGCGCACGACCTCGGTGCCGGAGACGACGACGGTCCCGGCTCGGCCGTGGTAGCCGATGGGCAGGTGCTTCCAGTTGGGCGTCAGGGCGTCGGCGTCGGGTCGGAAGATCCGTCCGACGTTCGTCGCGTGGTGCTCCGAGGAGTAGAAGTCGACGTAGTCGGCGACCGTCCACGGCAGCAGCGCGGTCGTGTCGACGAGGTGGAGCATCGCCTCGTGCGCCATCAGCTCCTCGGCGGGGTCGGTGACGATCTCCGTCAGCCGGCGTCGTACGGCGGCCCACTGGTCGGGGCCGCGCTCGAGCAGCCCGTCGAGGCTGCCGATGTCGAACACCTCGACGGCGTGCGGGACGACGCCGTCGAGCTTGCCCATGTCGTGCAGCCGGGCCAACGACAGCGCATGGTCACCGATCCGCACCGCCAGCTCGGGATGCCCGCCCGGGGTGGTGACCACGCCGTAGGGCAGGTGCGACGGGCCGAAGCCCGACTCGGCGGCTCCGGGTACCCAGCTGCTCACGAGTCCTCATCCTCGAACATGCCGAGCTCGCGAAGCGCGGCGACCGGCTCGTCGATCGAGCACGACCCGAACGACGTGAACCGCGCGCGCACGGCGCGCGGGTCGGCCGTGGCGAGGACCGCGAGCAGCGCAGCCTCCTCGCGCTCGGCGAGCACGGCGGCGACGGCGTCGACGTCGCCGCCACCGATCGCGGTGGCCGTGGCGGCCAGCGCGTTGAGGAACCCGTGCTCCTCGAACCCCGTCTCCGGATCGGTACGCCGCACCGGGTGGTGCAGCCCGGCGGTGAGCTTGAACCGTGCGCCGAGCTCGACCGCCGCGACGATGCGCTCCGCGAGCTCCTGCTCGCTCGGGTGAGCGGCGGCGGTGAGGCCTCCGGTGCGGAACTTGGCGCGCTCCGCGCCGTCGTCGGCGATCGTGGCGAGGGCGTCGCGCCAACCCGCGGCGCGGGGGATCTCGATCGCCGCGGGCAGCGCGAAGTCGAGGGAGTCGAGGGTGAGCGCCGCGCTCTCACCGAGCGGGCCGTCGGCAGGCAGCGCGAGCTCGAGGCCGACGAGCTCGACGCGGTCGTCGTCGAGCAGAACCGCACGTGCCTCGGCCGCCTCGACGAGCCCGGTGTCGGCCACGAGCGCGAGGTCGAGCGGATCCGACGCAGCATCCTCGTCGAGGGCGTCGAGCAGCTCGGCCATCCGGGAGACGGGGGCGAGGAACGGTCCGACGAGCGCCCCGTGGGGCGCGCGTCGGTGCCCCCGGTGCGCCCGCACGGCGTCGGTCATGGGGGAGTCGCCCGGCGGGAAGACCGCGGCGTCGTCGACGAGACCGACGAGGTAGGCCAGCGAGCGGTCGGGGGACAGCCCGGCACGGGCCGCCGGAGAGCCTGCGGGGGTTGACACGGGGTCACGCTAGCGCGACCCTCGTGCGTACAGAAAGAGGACGTGCGACGCCGGATAACGGACGGATGAGAGGTGGCGATGCCGTACTACCGGTCCGTCGGCGACGTGCCGCGCAAGCGCCACGTGCAGCACCGGGCTCCCGACGGCTCGCTGTACGCCGAGGAGCTCGTCGGCATCGAAGGGTTCAGCCACGACTCCGCGCTGCTCTACCACCGCCACCTCCCGACGGCGATCGTCGCCGCCGAGGCCGTGCCGCCGGTCGATGCCGGGCTCGCCCCCAATCTGCCCCTGCTCCCCGTGCACCTGCGCACCCACGCGCTCCGCACCGGGGCCGACGCCGTCACCGGGCGCACCCTGCTGCTCGCGAACTCGGACGTGCGGCTGTCCTACGTGGCGGCCACCGCGCCGAGCCCGCTCTACCGCGACGCCGTCGGCGACGAGGTGCTCTACGTCGAGTCCGGCGCGGGAGTCGTCGAGACGGCGTACGGCATCCTCACGGTGAGCGAGGGCGACTACGTCGTTCTGCCGACGTCGACCACCTACCGGGTCCTGCCGAGCGGCCCCGACCCGTTGCGTCTGTTCGTGATCGAGGCCTCGGGGCATGTCGGCCCGCCGCGCCGCTACCTCTCGCCGCGCGGTCAGCTCCTCGAGCACTCGCCGTACTGCGAGCGCGACGTCCGCGGCCCCGAGGGTCCGCTGCTCGTCGAGGGCGACGACGTCGACGTGCTGGTGCGGACGCGCCAGGGCCTCACCCGCTACACCTACGCCCACCACCCGTTCGACGTGGTGGGCTGGGACGGCTGCAACTACCCGTGGATCGTGAGCATCCACGACTTCGAGCCGATCACCGGTCGGCTGCACCAACCGCCGCCGGTGCACCAGATGTTCGAGGGACCCGGCTTCGTCGTGTGCTCGTTCGTGCCGCGGCTCTTCGACTACCACCCGCTGTCCATCCCCGCGCCGTACAACCACGCCAACGTCGACAGCGACGAGGTGCTGTTCTACTGCGGCGGCGACTTCATGAGCCGCAAGGGCGCCGGCATCGAGCAGGGGTCGATCACGCTGCACCCGGCCGGCTTCACCCACGGTCCGCAGCCGGGCAGCGTGGAGGCCTCGATCGGTGCCACCGCGACCGAGGAGCTCGCCGTCATGGTCGACACGTTCCGGCCGCTCGACCTGTCGGCCGCGGCCCGCGCGACGACGGCGCCCGACTATCCGTGGTCGTGGAGCGGTCGCACCCGCTGACGCACGTCACGCAGGGTGACAGAGCACCCGAAAACCGGACGATCCGGACAGAAACCGCCCCCCGGCTTCCCCCGGCCGTCAAGCCTGGGGCAGGGTCGGACGAAGTGATCACGGGGCCTTCCCCCTCGTCGACCCCCGGGAGAGCCATGCCGCACGTGACCAGACGGATCGTCGTCGGACTGACCGCCGGTGCGCTGGGGATGGGACTGCTCGCAGCCACCACGCCGCCGGCCCAGGCGGCCCCGCCCGCGCCGCGCCCGATCGTGACCGGCTGGATCCCCTACTGGGACACCTCCGACGGCGTCGCCTCGGTCGTGCAGAACGCGGACCTCTTCGCCGACGTCTCCCCGTTCTGGTACTCCGCGCGCGGCAACGCGCCCTCGATCACGATCGGCGCCAACATCTCCGCGAGCACGGCGGCCAGCGTCACCTCGACGTTGCGCGCCGCCGGCGTGAAGGTGCTGCCGACGATCACCGACGGCAGCGGCCTGCACGACATGTCGGCGCAGCTCTCCACCACGAGCGGCCGCGCCGTCATGGTGAGCCGGATCGTCAGCCTGGTCACGACGAACGGCTACGACGGCATCGACCTCGACTGGGAGAACTTCACGGCGTGGGCCGACGGCTCGGCGACCTACTCGACGACCCGACCGCGGTGGGTGGCGTTCGTGAAGTCGCTGTACGCCGCCCTGCACGCGCGCGGCAAGCTGCTCGCCGTCACCGTCCCCGCGGGCGTGAGCACCAGCACCGACTCGACCGGCTACTGGGCCTACGCGTGGAGCGAGATCGGACCGTACGTCGACCGGCTGCGCATCATGGCCTACGACTACTCGGTGTCGAGCGCCGGCCCCATCGCGCCGTTCTCCTGGGTCGACAAGGTGGTGGCCAAGGCCGTCACGCAGGTGTCGTCGCGCAAGATCCAGATCGGCGTGCCGTCGTACGGCCGCGACTGGCGCACGGCCACGACCGGCACCTGCCCCAACGTGGCGCTGGACCCGGCCACGTCGAGCTCGTTCTTCTCGAACCTGTCGTGGGCCAAGAACCGCCACGAGTACTCGGCGCGCGGCGCGGCGTCGTACGTCTCGAACCTCTTCGACTCGCAGGTGGCCTCGATCGCCGGCATCCGGCGCACCGTGACGCCGGTGTCCACCTGGGACGACACCGCGAAGGAGCGCACGTTCTCCTACGCGCTCGCGTTCGACGGCCGCTACCAGGCGCCTGCCACGACGGTGAGCGCCGTCGGCGGCCTGGCCGCCGGCACCACCGTCATCGTGTCGACGACGTCGGGGATGGCGGTCGGCGACACGGTCGTCGGCACCGGAGTCGCCGCGGGCGCGAAGGTCGCGGCCATCAGCGGCAACGTCCTCACGCTGGCCCCGGCCAATGCGGGTGCGGTCACCGGGAGGCTGACCGTCACCGCCCCGAGCGGAACCGCGCGCAGCACCGTCGCCGTCGGCGGATACATGGGCGGCACGACGATCCGCGTCCTGACCTCGGGTGGAGCGAAGATCGGCTCGATCGTTTCGGGCGCCGGCGTCGCGCCGGGCGCGCGCGTCACGGCGGTCTCCAGCCACGTCCTCACCGTCTCGGCGGTCCACACCGGCTCGGTCACCGGAGCGGTCACCACCACACCGCCGTCGGTCGCCGCGACGTGCACGATCAGCCGCAAGGGCTGGTACGGCGAGGCCGGCTCCGCGGTCGCGGCGGCGTCGCTCGTCGCGAAGTACAAGCTCGCGGGCATCGCGCAGTGGACGATCGGCGGCGAGGACACGTCGCAGTGGGCGCCGCTGCGCTCCTACGCGACGCAGATCGCGCAGCTCCCCACCGCCGTCAGCGTCTCCGCGCCATCGGCGATGTACGCCGGCCGTCGCGCCGTGATCGGCGCCCTGGTCACCTCGAACGGGTCACCGGTCGTCGGCGCCGCCGTCTACTTCCTCTACAAGCCGACCACCAGCAGCACCTGGACGCGCTACGGCTCCGGCCTCACCGGCGCCGACGGCCGACTGGTCTGGACGTCTCCGGCGATGCTGACGAGCGGGTCGTGGCGCGCCTACGTGCCCGACACCTGGTACCGCGGCTCCGGCAACGACGTCGCGGCCGCGACCACCGTGCGGCGGGCCGCCACCGTCGTCTCGCTGGCCGCGACGCCGCGCGTGGCCGCGGGAGGCATCGCTCGTGGCACCGCGAGGGTGACGTCGCTGGGCGCACCGGTGGTCGGCGCCTACGTCAACTTCTGGTGGAAGCCGTCGAACAGCGCGTCGTGGGTCGTGCTCGGCAAGGCGGTCACGAACGCGTCCGGCGTGGCCGTGCGCTCCTTCGCCCCGCGCACGAGCGGGTACTGGCGCGCGAGCGTCGGTTCCACCACCACCCGGCTCTCGGCGCTGACCACCGCCACGGTGGCGACGGCTCTCGTCCCGCGCGTCAGCGTCGCGGCGGCGAGGATCACCGTCGCGAAGGGGTCGGTCGCTGCGCTCCGGGCCGTCACGTTCCCGGCAGGTTCCGGTCAGGTCGGCACGGTGCAGCGGTACTCGTCGTCGGGCTGGGTGAACGTCGGCACCGCGAAGAGCGACTCCTCGGGCCGGCTCGCCTGGCGGCTCCCGACCTCGTCGAAGGG
>JAKOVT010000034.1 GCA_029781935.1 Actinomycetes bacterium
TAGACCGCCTCGGGGTAACCCCGACGCGCAGCCCGGGCGAAGTCCAGCACGTGGTCGGGGCCGTCAGCGTCCATGGGTCACCCCGACGAGCGGCAGCGTGAACGCGCCGGACTGGATGCCGCCGAGGTCGAGCGCGACGAACCGGAACCCCGCCGCCCGCACCGCCCCGAGCAGCAGCTCGCGCATCGGAGACGCGACAGCACGCGACAAATCGGCGTCAAGGAGTTCGACGCGGGCGACCTCGCCGTGGTGACGCACCCGCGAGTCGGCAAAGCCCAGCGACCGCAGCGCCGCTTCGGCCGCCTCGACCTGGGCGAGCTTCTCCGGCGTCACCTCGCTGAAGTGCGGGATCCGCGACGCCAGACACGGGGCCGCGGGCTTGTCGGCGCACGGCATACCCCACGCCTCGGCGAGCGCGCGCACGTCCGCCTTCGTCATCCCGGCGTCCGCGAGCGGCCGCAGCACGCCGTGCTCGGTCGCCGCGCGCGAGCCGGGTCGGTCGGGGCGGACGATGTCGTCGGCGTTCTCGCCGTAGGCGATCGCGGTGAGCCCGTGCTCGGCGGCGAGGGCCGCGGTGACAGTGAAGAGTTCGTCCTTGCAGTGAAAACACCGGTCGGGGCCATTGGCCCGGTATGCCGTCCGGTCACCTTCCCGGGTCGGCGCCTCGACGACGCGAGCGCCGATCAGGGTGGCCGTCTCGTGTGCGGCGCGGCGTTCGTCCGCGGCCAGGCTGGGGGACACGCCGAGGATGCCGAGGGCGTTGGCCGGGCCAAGGGTGCGGACGGCGATCGCGAGCAGGACCGCCGAGTCGACCCCACCCGAGTAGGCGACCCCGAGGCGCGCGATCCCGTCGAGTGAGGCTTGGGCGCGGGCGAGTTTGGCTGCGAGGTCCGGCCCGAGACCCGCGCCGAGCCCCGAGCCGAGGTCCGGGCCGGGGTTGGAACCGGGGTCGGTGCCGAGGAGAGCGCCGAGCGGGGGGTGGGCGGACGGCATACCAGCAGTGTCGCTCACGCGTGCTCCTTCGGTATGCCGGGCAGCCAGCGGGCGCGCAGGTGGTGGGCGGCCATCTTGGGCTGGCGGTCGCGGGTGAAGGCACCCTTCTTGTTGCCGCCGACGCGCATGATTCCGGCGGTCGTCATGAAGTCGGCGAAGTTCCACATGTGCTCGCCGACGACGGCGGGGCAGGCGTCGAAGACCGCGTGGTTCATGTCGAGGTAGTCGAGTTGGTATTCCTCCGACCAGGGCTGCGCCGGGAGCTGGTGATGGCCGGGATAGGTGTCGGCGCCGTATTCGGTGATGATGATCGGCTTGCCGTCGCTGGCCCACCCGTCGAGCTCGGTCGCGAAGGCGATGCGGGCGTTGGCGAGGTCGTTGGTCTGGACGTACCAGCCGTAGTAGCGGTTGATCATGATGACGTCGGCGAACTGGCTGACCCGGCAGCGGCCGTGCGGGGCGAGCATGACGTTGACGAAGCCGACGGGGCGCGTCGGGTCGGCCTCCCGTGCGACGTCGAAGAGCGGGCGGAAGTAGTCCTGCGCGCCCTGGGTGTCGGACTCGGGCTCGTTGGCGATCGACCAGATGACCACGCACGGGTGGTTCTTGTCGCGGGCGATGAGGTCGCGGATGACCTGGGCGTGCACCTCACGGGTGACGTCGTTGGTCGTCTCGGGGCTGAACGTGACATAGCCCTGGCCGCCGAAGATGCCGCCGCCGAGCCCCTGGTTGATGCCGACCGCCGGCGTCTCGTCGATGACGAGCAGGCCGTGCCGGTCGGCGTAGTCCATGACGTCTTCGGAGTAGGGGTAGTGCGACGTGCGGAAGGAGTTGGC
>JAKOVT010000035.1 GCA_029781935.1 Actinomycetes bacterium
CCTACCTGATCATGCGCTCGCGCATCGGTCTGGGCTTCACCGCGATCCGCGACGACGCGACCGCCGCGGCGTCGCTCGGCGTCCGGGTGGTGCAGTCCAAGCGCTTCGTCTTCGTCGTGTCCGCGATGGGCTGCGGCCTGGCCGGCGCGATGATCGCGGCCAACACGCTCCGCGTGCAGCCCACCGCCATGTTCTCCGTGAACTACGCCGTCTTCATGATCTTCATCGTCGTGATCGGCGGGCTCGGCACGATCGAGGGACCGATCCTCGGCGCGATCGTGTTCTTCGCGCTGCAGCAGTGGCTGTCGGGGCTCGGCGTCTGGTACCTCGTGATCCTCGGAGTCGTCGCCATCCTCATCACCCTGTTCCTGCCGCGCGGGCTGTGGGGCGTGCTGTCGGGCAACGGCCGCTTCCGGCTGTTCCCAGTCGGTTACCGGGTCTCGACGGCGAGCGAGCTCCTTCGCACGCCTCCGCCCGCCGACCCGACCGGCACTGAAGACCCAGCGCCCGCCGGCGCCTGACCGTGCCGGGCGGGGGCCTGTCGAGCATGACGTCGTCCGGCGCGGTGCGGTTCTGGTTCCGCGGAGAGGTGCGCGAGCTCGAGGGCGTGAGCCCGACGCTCAGCGTGCTCCACTGGCTGCGCGGCACCGGGTCGAGCCGAGGGACGAAGGAGGGCTGCAACACCGGCGACTGCGGCGCATGCACGGTCGTGCTCGCCGAGCGCGACGGCGTCGGCGTACGCGTGCGCACCGCGAACTCCTGCCTGCTCCTCGTGGGGATGCTCCACGGACGCGCCCTGTTCACCGTCGAGGACGTCGCCGACGACGACGGCCTCCACCCTGTGCAGCGGGCGATGGCGGAACGCGGCGGATCGCAGTGCGGCTTCTGCACTCCCGGGTTCGTCATGTCGATGTGGACCGCGGCTGAGCAGGCGGCGGTGCGCGGCGCCGTCCCGACCCGCAAGGAGCTCGCCGACGCCCTCACCGGGAACCTGTGCCGCTGCACCGGCTATCGGCCGATCCTCGATGCCGCGGTCGACGCGACTGCGGAGGTGGTCGGCCGCGGTGCGCGCGCCCTCGCGCCCCAGGAGTTCCGCGCCGCGCTGGAGGCTGTCGGCGAGCCCGCTCCGCTCGAGCTGCGTTCGGGTTCCGTCGTCCACCTCGCCCCCACCACGCTCGACGGCGTGCTCGCGGCGCTGGCCGAGAACCCGGGCGCTCGCATCGTCGCGGGCGGCACCGACCTCGTCGTGGAGCTGCGGCTGGCCGGCGACGACCTGCGCGACGACCTGGTGCTGGTGTCGACCGACGCGGCGGCCGGCCTCGCGGACATCACCGCCGACGGGACCCACCTGCGGATCGGCGCTACGGCGCGGCTCGACGACGTCTGGCACGAGCTCGTGGCACGCGCGCCGGCTCTGGGCCGGATGGCGGGGCGGTTCGCGTCGCCCGCCATCCGCGGCACCGGGACCGTCGCAGGCAACCTCGTGAACGCCTCGCCCGTGGCCGACCTCGTGCCGGTGCTGCTGGCTCTCGACGCCGATGTCGTGGTCGCGGGGCGGGCTGGTCGGCGCGTGGTGCCGGTCGACGGGTTCGCCACCGGAGTCCGCCGCACGGTGCTCGAACCGGGGGAGGTGGTGGTGCGGGTCGACGTCCCGCTCCTGTCGTTCGTCCGCACCCTGCGCGCGTACAAGGTGAGCCGCCGCTTCGACGACGACATCTCGACGGTCAGCGCGGTGCTGGGTCTGGCGCAGCACGGCGGCCGGATCGACGATGTCCGCGTGGTGCTGGGGGGCATGGCGACCACGGTGGTGCGCGCGCGGTCGGTCGAGCGCGTGCTCCTGGGTCGGATGTGGGACACGGAGGCGCTGCGTTCCGCACAGGCGGCTGTGGGCTCCGACGTCACGCCCATCGGCGACCACCGCGCCGCGGCGTCGTACCGTGACCGCGCGGTGCGTGGCCTGCTCCAGCGCTGGTGGTACGAGACCGGCGCCGATGCGCCCGCCGCGGACACCGACGTGTGGGCGCTGCGATGACGCGCGTCGTGGGCCGGGGGGTCCCGGACGAGTCGGCCGGGCTGCACGTCACCGGACGAGCGACCTACGTCGACGACATCCCCGAACCCGAGGGCACGGCGCACGGTGTGCTCGTGCTCTCGCCCGTAGCCCACGGGAGGATCCTGCGGCTCGAATCCCGCGCTGCGCTGGAGATCCCGGGCGTCCTGGCGGTGATCACCGCGCGCGACATCCCCGGGGTGAACTCGCACGCGCCCCGCGTCGGCGTCGACCCGCTGCTCGCCGACGACGTCGTGACGCACGCCGGGCAGGCGGTGGCGCTGGTGCTGGCAACAGACCGCGCCACGGCCGAACGCGGCGCCGCGCTGGTCGATGTCGCGTACGACGCGCTCCCCTTCGTGCTCGACCCGCACGAGGCGCACCGCGCCGAGGACTACGTCGTCCCGCCGATGCGGATGGTGTCGATGACCGTCGAGGCTGTCGACGCCGCGCTCGCGTCGGCGCCGCACCGGGCCGAGGAGTCGGTGCGGATCGGCGGTCAGGAGCACTTCTACCTCGAGACCATGACCGCTCTCGCGACACCGACCGACGACGGTGCCGTCGTCATCAGGTCGTCGACCCAGCACCCGACCGAGGTGCAGCACGTGGCCGCGAAGGTCCTCGCGCTCCCGTACCACCGGGTCCGCGTCGAATGCCGGCGGATGGGCGGCGCCTTCGGCGGCAAGGAGTCCCAGGCTGCTCAGGTCGCGACGCTCGCCGCGCTGGGCGCCGTGCACCTGCGCAGGTCGGTGAAGGTGCGGCTCGACCGCCGCTCCGACGACCGGGTCACGGGCAAGCGCCACCCCTTCGACGCCTCGTGGGACGTCGGGTTCGACGACGACGGACGGATCCTCGGCTACCGCGCCACGCTGATCTCCACGGCCGGGCACACCGCCGACCTCTCCGGTCCGGTGCTGTCCCGCGCGCTGGCCCACCTGGACAACGCCTACTGGCTGCCGACGGTCGACTTCCGCGGCTATGCCGCGCGCACGAACGTGCAGAGCAGCACGGCCTTCCGCGGCTTCGGCGGTCCGCAGGGCGCGCTCGTCACCGAGGTGATGCTCGACTCCGTGGCGCGCCATCTCGGCATCGACCCGCTCGACGTCCGGCTGGCCAACCTCTACCGGCCGCGGCCCACCCCCGCCGACCCGGACGCCGGGCTGCGCACGCCCTACGACACGGTGGTCGACGACAACGTGCTCCCCGAGCTGGTCGACGAGCTCGTCCGCACCAGCGACTACCGCCGGCGCCGGGACGAGGTGGCGGCCTACAACGCGAGCAGCCCCGTGCTCAAGCGCGGTCTGGCGCTGACGCCGCTGAAGTTCGGCATCGCCTTCACCCTCACGCACCTCAACCAGGCGGGCGCCATCGTCCACGTCTACACCGACGGCTCCGTGCTGGTGAACCACTCGGCGACCGAGATGGGTCAGGGCGTCAACACCAAGGTGGCGCAGGTGGTGGCGGAGGTCTTCGGCCTGCCCCTCGAGCGCGTCCGCTCCACCGCGACCGACACCGAGAAGGTTCCGAACACCTCCGCCACCGCGGCATCGACGGGCAGCGACATGAACGGCATGGCCGCGCAGGCGGCGGCGCTCACCGTGCGCCGGCGGCTCGCCGAGGTGGCCGCGCGCAGCCTCGACTGCGAACCGGACGACGTCGTCTTCGTCGAGGGCGAGGTGCGGGGGCCGGGAGGCGCGCTCGCGTTCGTCGACGTGGTCGGCTCGGCGTACGTGCAACGGGTGCAGCTGTGGGCCGACGGCTTCTACCGCACCCCGGGCCTGCACTGGGACCGCGAGCGGATGAAGGGCCGCCCGCACCAGTACTTCTGCTACGGCGCCGCCGTGAGCGAGGTCGTGATCGACACGCTCACCGGGGAGCACCGGGTGCTGCGCGTCGACGTCCTGCACGACGTCGGTCGCTCGTTGAACCCTGCCATCGACCGCGGCCAGGTCGAGGGTGCCCTGATGCAAGGCATCGGCTGGCTCACGACCGAGGAGCTGCGCTGGGACGAGGGCACCGGCGTGCTCGAGACGCTCGCCCCGACGACGTACAAGGTGCCCGCCGTGCACGACGTGCCCCTCGACCTGAGGGTGGCGCTGTTCGACGCGCCCAACCCGGCGGACACGATCCATCGCAGCAAGGCGGTCGGGGAACCGCCTCTGCTGCTGGCGTTCTCCGTGTTCCTCGCGATCCGCGACGCCATCAGCGCTGCGGGCGGCCACCGCACCGATCCGCCCCTGCGTGCGCCGGCGACGGCCGAGGCGATCCTCGACGCGCTCGACTCGGTCCGCGCGCCCTGACCCGATCAGGTCCTCGGGAGGTCGAGGAGGCGACGGGCGTTGCCGTCGAGGACGAGCTCCGTGGCCTCGGCGCCGAGCTCGGCGAACTCCACGAAGCCGACAGGATCGAGCTCGCGCAGGTCGAAGGGATGGTCGGTGCCCACGAGCACCTGCGTCGCGCCGACATCCTCCACGAGCCGTCGCAGCGCCACGCGGTCGTAGACCGCGGTGTCGTAGTACAGGGTGCGCAGGGCGTCGCTCGGCAGCGTCTCGGACGTGTGCGCCTGCGGCTTGCGCTCCCAGCCCATGTCGAGGCGACCGCGCAGTGCGGGGAGGCAGCCGCCGCCGTGCGCGAGGCACAGCGCGAACGGGCGGTCGACCAGCGTTCCGCTGAAGACCATCCTCGCTGCGGCGATCGCGGTCTCCATGGGGTAGCCGACGAGCTGCGGGAACCAGAAATCGGCGATGCGCGCCGTGTCGGGCACGGCGCTCGGGTGCAGGAACACGAAGGCGCGGCGCTCGCCGAGGAAGTCCCACAGCTCGTCGTTCACCGGATCGTCGAGCTCGAGACCCGCTCCCCGCGAGCCGATCGCGATGCCACGCATGCCGAGGACGTCGAGGCACCGTCGAGCCTCTCCCGCCGCCCCCGGCCAGCCGACCGGCACGAGCCCGAGCGGCAGCAGGCGCGTGGGCTCGTGGGCGCAGTACTCCGCGAGCGCGTCGTTGCCGCGGGCCACGAGCTCGAAGACCAGGTCGATGTCGACGCTGCGCGACGCCATGAGGAAGGGCGGGAGCGAGATCGCCTGTGCGTCGAGGCGGAGGTCGTCGAGCTCGGCGAGGCGCAGGGCCGGGTTCGTCATGGACGGGGCGAGCGGGATCGGCGCGCCGGCACCGACACCGCTCACCTCGGAGTCGATGCGCACGGACCGCGGGTCGAGGCCGCCGAGGTCGGCGCGCCCGCTCGTCGCGAGCCAGTCGAGGACCGGCCGCGGCATCGCATGGCCGTGCACGTCGATGGCTCGTCGCACTGCTGCCTCCTCGGTCGGACGGGGTGACGCTAGCGATACCGTGCGCGGGAGTCCCGGCCGCGCTCCGCGGTGAGGAACGCCGGCGCGTACGCCGTCAGCCGAAGACGACGGTGCGCGCTCCGGTGAGCAGCACGCGGTCCTCGGCGACGAGACGCACGGCCCGCGAGAGCACCCGGCGCTCCACGTCGCGACCGAGCTCCACGAGGTCGTCGGCCGTCTGCGCGTGGGTGACGCGCTGCACGTCCTGCTCGATGATCGGCCCCTCGTCGAGGTCGGCCGTGACGAAGTGCGCCGTCGCGCCGATGAGCTTCACGCCGCGCTCGTGCGCCTGGTGGTAGGGGCGCGCACCCTTGAAGCCGGGCAGGAACGAGTGATGGATGTTGACGATGCGCCCGGGCATGTCGGCGCAGAACGCGTCCGACAGCACCTGCATGTAGCGGGCGAGGACGACGACGTCGACGTCGTGCTCCCGGACCAGGTCGCGCAGCCGTTGCTCGGCCGCGGGCTTGGTCCCGGCCGTCACCGGGACGTGCACGAAGGGGACGCCGTACGACTCCACGAGAGCCCGGCAGTCCTCGTGGTTGCTCACCACGACGGGTACGTCGACGTGCAGCTCGCCGAGCGCGCGACGGTAGAGCAGGTCGGCGAGGCAGTGGTCGAAGCGCGACACCATGACGAGCACCCGGCGGTGGGCGTCGCGACGGCGCAGCGACAGGTCGGGCGAGAACCGGGCCAGCTCGGCATCGAGAGCCGCACGCACGTCGTCGACCGCGTCGACGGGCGACTCGAACCGTGTGCGGAGGCAGAACATCCCGAGCTCGGGATCGGTGAACTGCGCCTGCTCGAGGATGTTCGAGCCGCTGGCGAGCAGGCCGGCCGAGACCGCGTGGACGATGCCGACGGTGTCGGCGCAGCGCAGCGTGAGGATGTACTCGGGCACAGGTCGGCCTTCCGTCGGCAGCTGGTCTCCGCGGCGACGCTAGCGATCGAGGTCGGCGCTGCGACCCGACCATGCCACCGATGTGTCGAGCGTCATGCAGGCGGAGTCAGAGACGGCGGACGTGCCCGGTGCGCGTGCCGTCGGGGTCGACCCGCAGCAGGATCGCCTCCGTGATGTCGACGAGCTGGTCGACCTGCTCGGCGTCGAGCCCGTCGAACACGTATTCGCGCACCGCCTCCACGTGCCCGGGTGCGGTCTCCACGAGCTTGGCGAAGCCGTCGTCGGTGAGCGTCGCGTTGGTCGCCCGCCGGTCCGACGGGCAGGGGCGCCGCTCGACGAGACCGCGCTCCTCCATCCGCGAGACGACGTGCGAGAGCCGCGACAGAGTCGCGCTGGTCCGCTCGGCGAGCGCGGTCATCCGCAGCGTGCGGTCGGGTGCCTCGGACAGCATGGCCAGCACCCAGTACTCGAAGTGGGTGAGGTCGGAGTCGCGGCGCAGCTGCGCGTCGAGCGCCGCCGGCAGCAGCTGGATCAGGGATCCGAGCCGCACCCAGGCCTCGCGCTCGCGCTCGTCGAGCCACCTCGGGGTCGTCATGGATCGAGTCTACCGCAGAAGGTTGACACATCAACCTTTTAGGCATACGGTCGTCTTAGTTGATGTGACAACCAAATCCCCTGAGGAGCACACCATGACCACCGTCTCGATCATCGGCAAGGGCAACATGGGCGGCGCGATCGCCTCCATCGTCACCGCAGCCGGCATCACGCCGCAGGTCGTCGACCAGGGCCAGGACGATGTCGCGGTCACCGGCGACATCGTCGTGCTGGCGGTCCCCTACGGCGCCCTCCAGGGCATCGTCGCGTCCCGCGGCGCGCAGCTCGCCGGCAAGATCGTCGTCGACATCACCAACCCCGTGAACTTCGAGACGTTCGACTCCCTCGTCGTGCCGGCCCACTCCTCGGCCGCGGCCGAGCTCGCCGAGGCGCTGCCGGAGTCGAAGGTCGTCAAGGGGTTCAACACCAACTTCGCCGGCACGCTCGCAGCGGGCACCCTCGGCGACCTCGCCACGACGGTGCTCATCGCCGGCGACGACGCCGACGCGAAGAAGACGCTGGCCGACGTCGTCGCTGCCGGTGGTCTCAAGGTCGTCGATGCCGGGCCGCTGTCGCGCGCCCGCGAGCTCGAGGCGGTCGGCTTCCTGCAGATCACCCTCGCTGCGGCCGAGAAGGTCTCGTGGGTCGGCGGGTTCGGCGTCGTCGCCTGACCCGACCGATCGTCGAAACGGCCCCCGTCGTCGCCCGACGGGGGCCGTTCTCCGTCCTGACGACGACGGGAGCCGGTGCTCAGACCGACGCGTCGACGCGCTCCGGCACGGCGCTGTGCGCGCCGCTGCCGGACGGTCCGTCGCCGCGCGACCGGGACCGCCGGGCCAACCACACGGTGGTGCCGCCGGCGAGCAGGAGCAGCAGCAGAGCAGCTCGCGCGCCGCTCCAGCCGGAGCCGATGTCGCCCGCGCTGGAGTCGGGCTCGGTGGTCGCCGGCGGTGGTGCCGAGGAGCGAGCGGCGAGGTAGTCGGTGAGGGTCACGAGCTCGCGGTCGCCGTACTCCTCGCCGGGCTCGATGTAGGTGTTCTCCGACCACTCGTTCCAGCTGATGACGGCGACGGCGTCGGGCGAGGATCGGAACGCGTTGTCGAGGCTCGCGACCAGGGTGCGGCCGTCGTCGCGCGCGATCACGCGGGTGCCGCCGAGGGTCGTGCCGTCGAAGCCCGGGGCCGCCGGCGCGAACCAGAGGCCGCCGTGCGCGTGGACGGCCTCGCTCATCGCCGTCATCTTGGCCAGGGTGGCCGGCGACGTCGGATCGCTCGACGACCAGTAGTAGGCCTCGCCGTCCACGATGTCGGCGAGGCGGTGGTAGCCGTCGACGGTCTTCGCCGCCGCGAGCAGGATCGCCCGGTGGCCGAGCGCCTGCCGCACGCGCAGCACGTCGGCGGTGCTGTAGCGCTCCGTGCCGGTCCAGATGATCACGGGCTTGCCGTAGTACCGCGAGGAGATGCCGGTGCCCCACCGCTCCACCAGGTAGACCATGTCGTGCTCGACGGTCTCGACGGGCAGCGGGTCGCGCTCGAAGGTGAGCGCCTCGTAGACGACGCCGAGGTCGAGCTTCTGCTCCTTCGCCACAGCCACCAGCCGGTCGAGCCGGCGGTTGAGAGGGACGGTCGACTTCCACGACGTGAGGAAGCCGTCGATCCCCGCGGCGCGGGCCTGCCGCACCTGCTCGCGCAGGACTGCGGTGTCGTCGCTGCTGTAGCGGCCGACGAGGGGGTAGTCGCGCTTGGCGCGGTCCCACGACGACGGGTTGAACCACTGGTAGAAGTACGCGTACACCGGCGTGGGGTGGGTCGGGTCGAGGGACGGGACGGATGGGGCCGACGGCTGCCCGCCGGTCGTGGTGGCCGACGACGACCCCGCCACCGCCGCCAGCCCGACCAGGAGCAGCAGCCCCGCGACGACCGATGCCGCGACCCCCACGACGAGCGGGAGCGGGCGCCGGGACCGGTGTCGTCCGGTCATCCGGCGCTCCCACCGCGCCGCGACCGCCGCGCCCACGCCTGACCTGCCAGCACGAGCCCGAAGCACACGGTGGCGCCGAGCGCCGCCAGCACGAGCACGTCGACACGCGTGACGACGCGCATGTCGACCTGCGAGCTGCGGCTCACGAGCAGTGTCGACGACGCACCGACCGCGGCGGACCGGTTGGTGAGCACGTACTCGCCGCGGACGAGGGCGGGCAGGGTGGTGACGCCCTCGGACGCGATGACGACGGGGCGCGTCGCGCCGTCGGGATCGGTCACCTCGACGACGGACTCGATCCGGGTGCCGAAGAGCACGTCGCGCACCGTCACCGACACGTCGTACAGGGAGAGCGCGAGCGGCCACGTGGTGCCCTGCGCGCGGCTGAACCGCTGCTGGCCGGCGAACACCGCCTGCCCGCCGTCGACGGTCACCGTCTTCACCGAGTACGTGACCGGCAGGACCTTCCAGACGCCGTCGATCTGGCGCGCCGTCTGCGCGGCGACCATCAGACCCTCGGTCGCCGCCGTCGTGCCGGTGGTGCTCACCGACTGGTCACCGCTGGACAGCACGACCTCCGACACCCGCTGAGGCGGGATCTCGCGGCCCTGGGGGTCGTGGAAGGTCAGGGTGACGGGTCGGCTCACCTCGAGGGCGAGGACGAGATGGCGCTGCTTGGGGACCTTGGTCGCCCCGCGCCCGATGCGCAGCAGCTGCACCTGGGACCCGGGAGCGAGCGTCGACGCCAGCGAGACGCGCGACGCGACGTCGTTGAGGTCGCCGACGACCGCGGTCGCGCGGCCCGCGCGGTCGGTGGTGAAGCTGGCGCCGTCGACCAGCACCGAGACGCCGGGCACGGCGGGCACGGTGTCGATCAGGACCGTGCCCGCCACAGGGCGGAGCACCAGGGTCCACCGCGTCGCGGCGAACGGGTCGAAGCGCCCCTTCGCCGTCGTCAGCGACACGCCCTTGCCCGCCCGGAGCCCGTCGACGGACCAGGTGACCGTCTGCGTGGTGGGGACGCCGCCGACGAGGCGCGCCTTGCGCGCCAGCAGCGTGACCGTCGTGGTGCGTCGCGGGTCGACGTCGAGGATCTGGCCCGTCACAGAGTGCAGGCGCACGCGCGTGACCGACGAGACCGGGACATCGGTGCTGCCCTGGGAGATGCGCAGGTCGACGCGCGCCGAGACGTCGAGGCCCACGGTGAGCCGGCTCTCGTGGGCCGTCGTGTGCGGCTGCGGCTTGACGAACGCGAGCGACACGGACCGTCGCGCGTCGAGCCGGGAACCGGCCAGCCGCACCGTGTCCTTGACACCGTTGAGGTCGGCGACGTCGACGCGAGCCGCACCGTCGGACCCGGTCGTGACCACCTGACCGCCGACAACGAGCCTGACGCCGGCGAGGGCGGGCGACGTACGCAGCACGACGGTGCCCGACGACGAGTCGGCCGACGCCGCTCCCGCAGCCACCACGGCCGCGGCCATCGGCGCGAGCACGGCCAGGACGACAGCGCGCAGCGCGACTCGCCGCCTCATCGCTCCTCCTCCTGGCCCGGCGTCCGGCGGCCCCACTGGCTGTACGCCGCCCACGCGACGACGGCTGCGACCAGCAGCACGGCCACCGCGTAGATGGCGACGAGCAGCGCCCGCTGGGGCTCGTGCGCGGTCGAGGGACCTGCGGCCTGCGCCGGCTCGGCGAGCAGCACCGGGCCGGCGACGACGAGCAGCAGCGCGGTCAGCCGGACGAGCGCCCTCCTGCCGCGGCTCATCGCGGCACCTCGTAGATCACGACGACCTCGCGGGTCGCCCCGTCGAAGACGGCGGACTCGGTGTGCACCACGCGACCGCCGTACTTGCGCACGAGGGCGAGCAGCCGCGAGGAGAACGACGGCGACCGAGCCGCGGAGTACGCGTCCCACACCAGGTACCGATAGGTGCCGGCGCGCACGGCGTGGTCGGGGTTGATGATCGGCTGGTAGGACGGGTTGCGGTGCAGCGGGTTGGGGCTCACCGACAGGGCGTCGGACGGGTTCCCGCTGTAGTAGCGGACGATGTTCGCCATGGTCGGACCGATGGTCATCACCTTCGCGCTCGCGGGCACGTTCGCGTCGATCCAGCTGCCTGCCTCGCGTCCGCCGGGGCTCCCTCCGCTGCCGGCCGTCGGTGACGCCACCGGGTCGGTGACCAGTTGCCAGGAGGGGACGACGCCGGCGAGCACGAGCGCGGCGGTGAGCCCGGCACCGCCCACGACCGTCCAGCCACGCCTCGGCGAGAGGTCGATGAGCGCGGCGCACGCGCGGGCGGCGAGGACCGCGACGGCAGGGGCCAGGACGAGGAGGTAGGGGAAGCCCTTGACCGGCCAGATCTCGAAGAAGACGAACGGGACGACGATCCACGCCAGGAGCAACGTCTCCCGCCACGACGACCGGCGGCGCAGCAGGATCAGGCCCGCTGCCGCGGTGGCCAGCGTCAGCACGCCGATCGCGACGGGGATCTCGGTCAGGTAGAAGAGGAAGTCGTGGTTGGGTCGGCGGCTGAGCTGCCAGACGAGGTAGGACTGCCCGCGCGATCCTCCGCCCGCCAGTGCGGTGGCGATCGGGTACGTCGCGGCGAGGCCGAGCGCCGCCACAGCAGCGAGCGCGACGTAGCGCTTGGGCCGCCAGAAGCGCGGCACCAGCGACAGGAACACGAACACCGCCATCACCAGGATGAGGGCGGTCTCCTTGGTGAGCGTCGCGAGGCCGAGCAGCGCGCCGGCGGCGACGAGCCACCGCCCGTTCTCCGTGCGCGCCAGCAGCGCCAGGCACACGAGGGAGGCGGTCGTGAAGAAGGTCATCGGACCGTCGAGCAGCACCTGCCGCGACAGGACGACGGCGTAGGGCATCACCGCGATCAGCAGCGCGGCGATCGCTCCCGCGCGACGGCCGTACAGCAGATGCCCCAGCACGAACACCAGCGCGATCGTGCCGATGCCGAACAGCGCCGACGCGTAGCGGCCGGGCGTGTCCGGGACACCGTCGGCGTACCAGGGCGAGATCAGGATCTGGAACAGCAGCGGGTGGGCACGCACCACCGGGAAGTTGCCGACGAAGTGCTCGTTCCCCACGAGGGACGCGGCCTGGCCGGCGTAGACCGCCTCGTCGCTGTTGATGCCGACCCCGCCGAGGTCGGTGAGTCGCAGCCAGCCGCCCACCACGAGCGCGACGGCGAGCACGCCGAGGTCGACGGCTCGACCGGTGACGCGCGCGCGCAGCAGGTCGAGCCGGCTCGGCACGACCTCGAGCCGGTCGGCCGTGGGCGCGTCGAGGGTGTCGGGACCCACGAGCTCGGGTCCCGACGGTGATGTGAGGTCGGCGGTCACGAGACTCCCAGCCGGCTGGTTCCGAAGGCGGCGTCGTCGAAGGCGATGTGCCAGGTGACCGAGGTCGACGTGTCGCCCACCTGCATCGAGGTGATGGGCAGCGTGCCCACGTCGAACGATGCGAAGGTCAGGTCGGGCACCGGTGCGCCGTCGAGCCAGACCTCGACCGCGCCGTCCGGGCCGGAGGCGCCGATCCGCAGGTGCAGCTCCAGCACGTGCCAGCCGGGCCCGGGAGCGACAGCGCTGTTGACGGCGAGGACGCTGTCGCTCTTGAACCCGAGCTTCCCGGCGGTGCTCAGGTAGACGTAGCCGCCACCACCGGCGCTGCTCGTCGGCGTGTTGCGCAGGCGCAGCAAGGTGGTCTGGCTCGCGAGGCTGGTCACGTCGAACGCCACGCGCGCGTAGGCGTCGGTGTACGACGAGGGCAGCGTCTTCTTCACGAACGCCGCCGACGCGGACGCGACACCGTCCGCGGCGTACGTGCCGCTGCGCACCAGGGTCGTCTGCACCGGCAGCGGGACGCTCGACGTCGAGGTCCACGCCGACCGGTCGCCGGACTCGAAGCCGTCGGCGAACACCGGCGCAACCGCTGCCGGCGTCTGCACGTCGGCGGTCCCGGTGGCGACGTTGCCGGCCGCGTCGCGAGCGGTGACGGCATAGGTGTAGCTCGACGACGCGAGCACCGAGGAGTCGGTCCACGACGTCGTGCCGGGTCCGACGGTGGCGACGGCTACGCCACCGCGGGTGATGTCGTAGGCGACGACGCCGACGTCGTCGGACGAGGCGGTCCAGGACAGGTCCACGGAGAACGGCGCTGCCGCGGCGGACACGGCAGGCGCCGTCGGGGCTGTGACGTCGCCCGACGGGCCGAGCCGGCTGGTGCCGAAGGCCGCGTCGTCGAAGGCGATGTCCCAGCCGGTCGAGCTCGTGGCCGTGTCGCCGATCTGCAGCACGGTGATCGGACCCGCCGTGGACAGGTCGGTGGTGCCGGACAGTCCGTCGACCAGGACGCCGTCGAGCCAGACCTCCACGGTGCTCGACGCACCGGCCACCCCGAGGTGCAGCTCGAGCGAGTGCCAGCCGGGCCCGGGGACGACGTTGCTCGTCCGCGTGACCGACGGGACGCCGGCGGGCCCGCCGCTGAAGCCGAGCGCGCCGCTCGGGGTCAGGTAGACGAAGCCGCCACCGCCTGCCGCGCTGTCGCGCAGGCGGAGCAGCGTGACCTGGCCGCCGTCCTGCGCAGCGACGTCGAAGGCCACCCGCGCATAGGCGTCGGCGTACGGGCCTGAGCCCAGCGTCTTCTTCGCCCAGGCGGAGCCCGTCGCCGGGACGACGCCCTCGGCGGCGTAGGCGCCGTGGCGCACGGTGGCGCCCTGCACCGACAGCGGACCGCTGACCGTCGTCCAGGCGCCGAGCGCGCCGGTCTCGAAGCCGTCCGAGAACACCGGGAGGGTTGCGGCAGGCGTCGTCGCCGTCCCCGCGTCGCTGGCGGCCGAGGCGTTGCCGCCCAGGTCGACGGCGACGACCGTCCAGGCGTAGGTCGTCGACGGGAGCACGCCGCCGTCGGTCCAGCTCGTCAGCGAGCCGTCGACGGTGGCGACGAGCACGCCGTCGCGCAGGACGCGATAGGCGCTCACGCCGGACGCGTCGGTCGACGCCGTCCACGTCACGTCGACCGAGAAGGGCGAGGTCGCCGTGGCCGTGACCGAGGCCGGCACGGTCGGGGCCTCGACGTCGGCCACCGGCCCGAGGCGGCTGGTGCCGAAGGCCACGTCGTCGAAGGCGACGTCGTAGGTGCGCCCGCTCTGCGTCTCCCCGAGCTGCAGGCCGCCGACCGGTGCGGCTCCGACGTCGACCGAGTCGCTCGACAGGTCGGCGATGCGCACGTTGTCGAGCCACACCTCGGCGGCGCCGTCGGCGACCCCGGTCGAGGAGTCGGCCCGGAGGTGCAGCTCGAGGGCGTGCCAGCCGGGCAGCACCACGACGCTGCTCAGCGCGTTGGTGCCGAGGGCGTCGTTGTGCAGGCCGAGCTGCCCGGTGGTCCCGACGTAGACATAGCCGAGCGAGGTGCCCGCAGAATCGCGCAGACGCAGCAGGTTCACCTGGTCGGTCTGGGCGAGCACGTTGAACCAGACGCGGGCGAACGCGTCGGGGTACGTGCTCGGCAGCGTGCGCTTGGCGTAGGTAGCGCCGTTGGTCGTCTGACCCTCGAGCGCTCGGACGCCTCCGTGCACCGTCGCGGTCTGCACGACCAGGCCCGCGTTGGTGCCCCACCCGGCGAGGGAGCCGCTCTCGAAGCCGTCGGCGACGAGCGGGACGGGCGGCGCGGGCGTGGTCGCGCCAGCCGGCCCCGCGAGACCCGACACGTTGCCGGCCACGTCGCGCGCCCGAACCTGGTAGCTGTGGGTCGAGCCGCCGAGGACGTCGTTGTCGAGGTACGACGTCACCGCGCCGACCGAGGTCAGCGGGGCGCCGTCGCGGTAGATGTCGTACGCCGTGACCCCCGTGTTGTCCGAGGCGGCGGGCCACGACAGCGCGATGGAGAACGGCGATGTCGCCGTCGCGCTCAGCGATGCAGGCTGCGACGGGGCGGTCGAGTCCACCGTCCACGACCAGGTCGCCGGCGTGGCGTCGGACTGCGTGCCCGCGCGCGCGGTGACCTTGAACGTGTGCGCTGCCTGCGACAGCCCGGTGTAGGTCTTCGGGCTCGTGCAGCTGGTGGGGGCCGCACCGTCCAGGGAGCAGGTGTAGCTGGCGTTGGCGCTCGTCGAGTGGAAGGCGAACGTCGCCGAGCTGCTCGTCGTCCCCACCGTCGGCGTGGAGTCGAGGTAGGTGTCGGGCGCGAGGCCGAGGTTGTAGGTCTGCACGTCGAACGTGCGCCCGGTCGAGTCGGTCGGCGCGATGGTCACGCTGCTGCCGGAGACGCTGATCTTGAGGAAGTGGTAGAGCTGCGCCGCACTGGTCGGCGCGACACCGCGACCGCACGTCGAACCCTTCAGGCTCGTGGGCGACCACCCGATGGCGTACGCGTCGTTCGTGGTGACGCACGGGCCGACGGGCTGCGGTGTCGCGCCACCCCCGCCGGTGACGTAGGTGACCGGCATGCCTGCCGCGCTCGCGGTGTTCCGCTGGTAGATGTGCGCGTGCCCGTTGAACAGGAACTGCACGCCGCCGCGACCGAGCAGCCCCTCGAGGTTCGCCGCGCCCTGCAGGTAGGTGTCGGACGACTGGTCCTTCTGGTCGGAGTAGAGCGGGTAGTGGCTGAACGCGAACTTCAGCTGGGGCGTGTGCGTGGCGAGGTCGTTGGCCAGCCACTCGTACTGCGGCGTGCCGGGCGCGAAGTGGGCGAGAGCGTCGTTCGCGTAGGGGTTCGCCGTACCCGTGTTGGTGTCGCCCCAGGCGGAGTCGAGGATGTAGAACCGCGCGTTGCCGACGTCGAAGGCGTACCACTCGCTGCCGTAGTTGGCGGCGAAGGTGCTGTTGACGCAGCAGTAGCTGTCGTTCTGGTACCGCCCTCCTGAGGTTGCGACCGCGCGCGCCTGCGTCCAGGTGGTGATGTCGGTGTGCGTGACACCCGCCAGACCGTGGTTGCCGACCGTCGTGAAGATGGGCAGCGAGGGACCCGGAACCGTCCAGCCACGCGGCCCGAAGATCGCACTGGTCGCGGTCTGCTGAAGGTCGCCGTAGTCGATCTGGCTGCCGTTGGGGTAGCCGTTGTCGCCGACGGTGACGGCGAACTTGGCCCCGCTCAACGCCATCTGCGCGAGGACGTTGGCCTGGCCCTCGTTCGCACCGTTCGCGTCCACCTGGCCCCAGTCGCCGATCACGGCGAACGAGAAGGGTGCCGTGGAGCCGAACGCGGTCTGGGTCGTGAACTGCGGCGAGGGGTTGGCGCCGAGGAGGTCGGTGCCCGCGAGCCGGACGCGGTAGCAGTAGGTGCCCGCGGCCGGGAGGTCGACCTGCGCCGTCCACTGGTACTCGGCGACCGGTCCGACCTGGATCGACACGCGCGAGGGGACCACGGTCGTCGACGGCGTGCACGATCCGCCGCTGACCGCGCCGTACACGACCGAGGCGGTGGTGGCCGAGCGGTCGGTGGCGAAGTTGACGGCGACGTGGTTGCCCACGAGGTCGGTGAGGTAGGGGGCGCGCGTGAGGTGAGTGTCGTACGGCGACAGCACCTTCACCGAGGTCATGGGGCTGGCGGCCGACACGTTGCCGGCGACGTCCCTGGCCTTGACCGTGTAGAGGTAGACCGAACCGCGGACGACGGTCGCATCGGAGTAGGTCGTGACGGTGGCGCCGGTCGAGCCCACGAGAGCGGTGCCGCGGTAGACGTCGTAGCCCGCGATGCCGTTGGCGTCGATCGCCGCGGCCCACGTGAGGGCCACGCTGGACCCGTCGGTGGTGGAACCGAGCGACGCCGGCGCCGCAGGGGCCGTGAGGTCGACGGTCCACGTGGCCACCGCGGGGGTGGCGTCGGCGACCCCGTTGGCCGTGGCCGTCACGGTGACGGTGTGCGTTCCGGCTCCGAGCCGCGAGAAGCTCACCGGGCTGGTGCACGCGTTGACGCGGCCGGCATCGAGCCGGCAGGTGAACGTGGACCCGCTGATCGTCGAGTGGAACGCGACCTGGGCGGTCGTGCTGCGGGTGGCCGCGGCCGGCACGGTGTCGAGCACCGTGTCCGGAGCCGCCGCCGTGGCGGCGGTGGTGGCTGTCGCGGTGGGGCTCGCCGTCGAGGTGTTCCCCGCGGCGTCGCGCGCGACGACGGCATAGCTGTGCGTCGAGGCCGCCGCGACGGTGGTGTCGGAGTACGACGTGACCGCGCCCACCGACGCGAGCGGGGCGCCGTCGCGCAGGATGGTGTACGCGACGACGCCGACGTCGTCGGTTGCCGCCGTCCAGGTCAGGGCCACGGAGGTCGGGGTGACGCCGTTGGCCGTGAGCGAGGTCGGGGCGGAGGGGGCCGCGGTGTCGATACGCCACGACGCGACGGCCGGGGTGGGGTCGGTCCCCCCGGACGAGGTGGTGGCAGCGACGCTGAACGTGTGCGGCCCGGCTGCGAGGCCGGAGTAGGAGACCGGGCTGGTGCAGGCGGTGCGCGGGGCGCCGTCGAGCGAGCAGGTGAAGGTGGCCGGCGTGCGCGACGAGCGGAAGGTGAACGTCGCGGACGTGCTCGACGTCGACGCCGCCGGCGCGCTGCTGATCAGCGTGTTCGGCGCCGGTGCCGCCTGCGCGGGTGCCGCCACGAGCGCGGTGGCCGCGGCGAGGACGACGGCGGTCGTCCAGGCCGCCGCGCGTGCTCCTGCTCTGCTCATCTCGGTGCCTCAGTCCGTGGCTGCCGGCGGGAGCGCCGCATCGACGGTCGGCTCGCGCAGGTCGACCTCGAACTCGTCGGACCGCTGGACCGGCAGCGTCGGCGAGTCGCCGCGCACGAGCGCCGGGATGCGGTCTGCCCAGGAGAAGTCCGGCGTGGCGAGCCGACGCGCGCGGATGCCCCTCAGGAAGCTGGTCAGGATGGCGCGCTCCGCAGCGCGGAGCTCCTCGTAGCCGAGTCCCTCGACCACGAGAGCCGGCGCGACGTAGCGGTAGGGCGGGAACCCGTAGGCGTCGTCGGTGTTCTCGATGAGCTCGTCGACGAGCGTCGCCGGGTCGAGCGCCGCGAGCTCGACCGGGTTGCGCTCGATGATGAAGATCTCCTCGACGCGCACCCGGGTGGCCATGGTCGTGGGGACGAGCCGGTCGACGGTGTACTTCGGCGGCGGCACGACGTACTGGGTGAGCGCGTTCATGCTCATGATCGGCAGGTTCTGGTCGCCCAGCCACGTCCCGATGCCGCGCCCCTCCTTGGAGTGCAGGCGGCTCTGCAGGCGCAGCTTGCGCCACTCCTTCTTCGACAGGTCGCCGGCGTCGACGGCGCGCAGGGTGTGCTCGCTGATGGTGAGCGGCTTCGGATAGGTGAGCGCGACGCCCTCGGGGTCGATGATCGTCATGTCGTCGGAGAGGAACCGGGCGTCGTTCTCGCGCAGCAGGCGCAGGATCGTGCCGGTCTTGCCGGTGTCGGTGCGCGCCGAGAGCATGACGCCGCGACCCTCGAGCTCGAGGCACGCGGAGTGCAGCAGCATGTAACCGCGCGAGACCATCACGAAGCGCAGCAGCGCCTCGATGATGTTGGTGTAGAGGACGTGCGGCGATCGCACCAGCATCGGGCCGACGACGACCTGGATGGTGCCGCCGAGCTCGATGGCGAAGTCGGAGCCGAGCCTCCCGAGGTGCTCCTCGTAGGTGACGCCCGCCGGCGACATGTACTGCGTCATGCGGGTGCGCCGGCGCAGCGACCCCCGCCCCACCTCGCCCGGGCGCACCTCGATGTCGAAGGGGCCTTCGAGCGCGTCGGACCGGAACGGTTCGAGCTCCTTGAGCAGCACCGTGGAACCCACGGTGACGATGCCGTGGATGCTGTAGCGGTGAGCGAGCCCGGTGGCCGCGCGCGCGTCAGGCCGGCCGAGCGACCGGAGCGTGCGGAGATCGACCACCAGCTCCACCGGTCGGCCCTTGCCGGGCCGCGCGGCCGACGGGGACGGCGACGACGTGCGGGGCTGCGCTGCCACCTGCGGCTTGTCGGGAGTGAGGGTCATGAGGGCTCCTTGCTCGGAACAGCAGACGGTCCGC
>JAKOVT010000040.1 GCA_029781935.1 Actinomycetes bacterium
GCCGCCGTGCCAGAAGCCCTCGGCGGCCTCGCGCTGGTAGCCGCGCAGCGCCCAGCCCTCCTCGCGCAGCGCGATGGGATGGGCCTCGCCGTCGACGTAGCCGGCGAGGTCCTCGGCCGGCCAGCCGAGCTTGAGCAGCACCTGCTTGAGGTGGCCGCGCTCGGAGGGGTGCACGACCACGGTGTCGGAGTCGATGCGCGCGCCGACCAGCGGCTCGATCTTCTTGCTGCGCAGCACCTCCTCGAGCACGGCGCGGTCGAACGCGTGCAGCACGAGGCCGTGCGCGGGGTGCATCTGCAGCTGCAGCCGGCCGTAGCGGCCCATCGTGTCGGTGACGTCGACGAGCAGCGCATGGGGCACGGCGTAGCGCGAGTAGCGCAGGAGCACGTCGACGACGCCCTCGGCGTCGTGGCCCGCGGCCCGCGCGTTCCACAGCCCGAGCGGGGTCAGCCGGTAGGTGTGGATGTGCTCGGGGGCGCGCTCGAGCTCGGCGAAGGGAGCGATCGCGTGACGGCACTCGGCGGCGAGCGGGTGACCGACCTCGAGCAGCAGGGTCTTGTCGCTCTGCACGATCAGGGGGCCGTCGGTCATCCGACCATCCTCGCACCCGGCTCCGCAGGGAACGAATCCGCTGGCGGCTCGGCGTCGGAGCGCCGGCATGACCTGGGCTGCGGCCTCCGCCCGGGAGCCGGGCCCTACGACCCGTCCCGAGGCCCTAGGGTCGGGGCCGTGACCCGCGAGACCGTCGATCCCGAGCTCGTCGTGCGCGCCTGGGGGCACTCCGAGCGCGCCTCCGCCCGCGCCGGCGTCGTCGTGCGCGCCCTGGAGACCGACGAGGAGCTCGAGGCCGCCCGCTACGTGTGGGACACGACGTGGCCGGGGCAGCCGGGCGGCACCGAGATCACGCAGCACCTGCTGCGCACGCTGCTGCACACGGGTGCCTATGTGAGCGGTGCGTACGTCGGCGACGACATCATCGGCGCCTGCCTGGGGCTGGTCGCGCGGGCCGAGGACGACGACGGCGGCTGGCACACGCACCTGCACTCGCACGTCGCGGCCGCGCTGCCGGGTCGCGCGGACCGCGGCCTCGGAACGGCGCTCAAGGTGCACCAGCGCGCATGGGCGCTCGACCGCGGCTACGACCGGATCGAGTGGACGTTCGACCCGCTCGTGCGCCGCAACGCGCGGCTGAACCTGGTGAAGCTCGGCGGCACGGCGGTGCGCTACTACGAGAACTTCTACGGCGACATGCTCGACGGCATCAACGTCGGTGACGCGAGCGACCGGTTCATCCTGCGCTGGGACCTGGCCTCGGAGCGGGTCGAGACCGCGCTGGAGGGAAGTGCCCTGCCGCCGTCGCGCGACGAGCTGATCGCTCTGGGGGCGCAGCAGGCGTTGTCGGTCGACGGCGACGGCGTACCCGTGGTGCACGACGTCGACTCTCCGGTGCGCCTGGTCGCGCTGCCGGAGGACATCGTGGCGGTGCGGGGCAGCGACCTCGCGCGTGCCAAGCAGTGGCGGCAGGCGGTGCGAGCAGCTGTCGCACCGGTGGTGGACGCGGGCGGCCGGGTCGTGAGCCTGACCGCCGAGGGTGACTACGTCGTGGAGGTCGGGTCGTGAGGATCGAGAGCGTCGTCGCGCACGAGGTGGCCATGCCGCTGGTGCGTCCGTTCCGGACGTCGTTCGGCGTCGAGCGCGAGCGGCACGTGCTGCTGCTCGAGGTGACGACCGATCTGGGCGTCGGGTGGGGGGAGTGCGTGGCGTCGGAGAACCCGCTCTACAGCCACGAGTTCAACGAAGCGGCGCTCCTGGTGATGCGCGACCACCTCGTACCGCGCATCCTCGGGCGCGACCTCACCGCCGAGCAGGTGCCCGGGCTGCTCAAGCCCGTGCGCGGCCACCCGATGGCGCGCGGCGCCCTCGAGATGGGTGCGCTCGACGCGCAGCTCAAGCACGAGGGCGTCTCCTGGGGCACGTACTTCGGCTCCGATCGCGCGTGGGTCGACTGCGGAGTGAGCGTCGGGATCCCGGTCGACGACTCGATCGACACCCTCGTGAACGAGGTGCAGGGCTACCTCGACGCCGGCTACCGGCGGATCAAGCTGAAGATCCAGCCCGGATGGGACGTCGAGCCCACCCGGGTGATCCGCGAGCTGATCGGGCCCGACATGCGGCTGCAGGTCGACGCCAACCAGGCGTACTCGCGCGACGCGATCGACCACCT
>JAKOVT010000044.1 GCA_029781935.1 Actinomycetes bacterium
GGTCCGGTCGACCATCGCCGACGACACGTCGACGCCGACGGCGGCGCCGTCGGGACCCACGGCCGCGGCGACGGGCAGCAGCACGGCGCCCGCGCCGCAGCCGACGTCGAGCCACCGCTCGCCCTCGCGCGGCGGCAGGTGGTCGAGCAGCCCGTCTGCGATGGGTGCGAAGAAGCCGACGCCGGACCGGTCGTAATCGCCGGCCAGCGAGTCGAACATCCTGGCCACGCCCGCACTGCGCTCGTCCATGCCGAGAGCCTGGCACCGCCGCCTGCCTCCGTCACGCCCCCGGAGTCGTCCTCGGGTCCGACCGGTTCTCGACGACGGCACCGGGTCTCACGGGCGGATGGCGCCGCGGTGGGCCTTGGACAGGCGCGCCCAGCGCTTGCGCTCCTCGATCGCGAGCCGGACGTCCTGCTTGCGGGCCAGGTAAGCGAGCTCGCGCTGCAGCTTGCGCCAGCTGGCCAGCCGCTCCTCGTCGACCAGGCCGGCGTCGACCGCGGCGAGGACGGCGCAGCCGGGCTCGGTGCGGTGCTCGCAGTCCGCGAAGCGGCAGTCGGACGCGAAGGCCTCGACGTCGCCGAACGCCTCGTCGAGCGACTCCTCGTCGCCCCACAGCGCGACCTCGCGCATGCCGGGGGTGTCGAGCACCAGGCCGCCGCCGGGCAGCGGGACGAGGTGCCGTGCCGACGTCGTGTGCACGCCGCGGTGGTCGTCGCGCACCGCGGTCGTGGCGAGGATGTGCTCGCCCACGAGCGCGTTGACGAGCGTGGACTTGCCTGCACCGGACGGACCGATGACCGCGAGGGTCGCACCGCCGTCGGCGAGCCGGCGCACGTCGTCGAGGCCGTCCCCGTCGTACGACGAGACCGCGATCACCTCGGCGCCGACGGCGATGGCCCGCAGCCCGTCGAGGGTCTCGGCGGGCTCGTCGTCGAGGTCGGACTTCGTCAGCGCGACGACCGGCCGAGCGCCCGACTCCCACACGAGGGTGATCTCGCGCTCGAGCCGGCGCGGGTTCACCGAGTGCGCCGGGACGCAGACGAGCACGACGTCGACGTTCGCCGCGACGACCTGCTCCTCGGTCCGGTTGCCGGCGGCCTTGCGCACGAGCGCGGTGCGCCGGGGCAGCACCGACTCGACCACCGAGTCGTCGGCCGACGAACCGGCCAGCAGCACCCAGTCGCCGGCGACCGGCAGGGTCGACCCGGTGCGCAGCCGGCCGCGGACACCGACGACGAGCTCGACGTCGCCGTCGTGGACGCGCCACGCGTCGCGGCCCTGCAGGGTCACGCGCGCGGGGCGCAGGGAGAGCGAGGGGTCGGCGTCGAGGCGAGCGCCGTCCCAGAGGGGATCCCACCCGAGGGCGGGCAGACCGTGGACCACCATGACTCCAGCACGGAGGAGGCGTCGAGGGACGCCGAGGACGGAGAACGAGCCGGAGCCGGGCGCGGGGCGCCGCCGACGAGGATCAGCGGCGAGCGGTCGCGGGGACGCCGACGAGGGTCACGACAGCCATGAGGTCCTCCCGCGGTGCTGTGGACAGCTTCTCGGCACGCACCGTCGGCGCGCGTCCCTCGAACGGTACGCAGCGCCAGGGCCCGGTGTCGCGCGGGTTTCGTCCGCTGTCGTCACGCCCACCGTCGCAGGCCGACGGGGCCGTCGACGATCCCGCGAGCGGATCGATCAGGACCGGGTGCGCTCGGCGTGCCAGCGCTCGACGAGGGCGGGCACCTCGGTCTCGAGGTAGGCGAAGAAGTCGCGCATCTCGGCCAGGCGCGCGCCGGCCGCGGTCCGCTCGCCGCCGACCGCCGCGACCCCCTCCGCGGCCATTGCCGCGATCCGTTGGTACAGCGGGTTCTTCGACGCCGTGGCGACGTACCAGGCGTCGTCGGGCAGCACATAGAGGTCGCGGCGCTGGCCCGCGACGGGCACCCGCTGCACGAGCCCGAGAGCGACCGGGTACTTCAGCGACGTCGAGATCGCCGCCGGGCTCACCTGCAAGGTCTCGGCGAGCTCCGCGGCCGTGAGGCCGCGACCCTCCGCGACCATGAGCGCGGTGATGATCCGCCCGCTCATCCGCGGGAACCCGTAGGCCTCGAAGAAGGCGGCGAACTGCTCGACGACGTGGGAGACCCGCTCCTCGTCGCGTCGCCCCGCCCGAGCCATCGGAACCTCTCAATCAACTTCACAACATTGTGAAGGAAGCGTAGCGTGGCGCTATGGCTGCTGTCATCGAGATCTCGGGCCTCACGAAGCGCTTCGGTACGACGACCGCCCTCGACGGCCTCGACCTCGCCGTCGAGCAGGGCGAGGTGCACGGGTTCCTCGGCCCCAACGGGGCCGGCAAGACCACCACGCTGCGGGTCCTCCTCGGCACGGTGCGCGCCGACGGCGGTTCGGTGCGCGTGCTCGGCCTCGACCCGTGGACCGACGTACCCGCCCTGCACGCCCGGCTCGCCTACGTTCCCGGCGACGTGTCGCTGTGGCCGGGACTCACCGGCGGCGAGGTGATCGACCTGCTCGCCCGGCTGCAGGGCGGCCACGACCGGGCCCGGCGCGCCGAGCTGCTCGAGCGCTTCGACCTCGACCCGACGAAGAAGTCGCGGTCCTACTCCAAGGGCAACCGGCAGAAGGTGGCGCTCGTCGCGGCGCTCGCGACCGATGCGGAGCTCTACCTGCTCGACGAGCCCACCAGCGGTCTCGACCCGCTCATGGAGCAGACGTTCCGCGAGTGCGTCACCGAGCTGCGCGAGCGCGGCCGCACCGTGCTGCTCTCCAGCCACATCCTCAGCGAGGCGGAGGCCCTCTCCGACCGCGTGAGCATCATCCGCGCGGGACGCGTGGTCGAGAGCGGACGGCTCTCGGAGATGCGCCACCTGCAGCGCCTCACCATCTCTGCCGAGACCGAGCACGAGCTGCACGGGCTCGACGACGTCCCCGGTCTGCACGATCTGGTCTACGACGGGACGCACCTGCGCTGCACCGTGAGCCCGGAGCACCTCGGCGAGCTGCTCAGCCACCTCACCGCGGCGGGCATCCGCACCCTCGAGAGCCACCCGCCCACCCTCGAGCAGCTCTTCCTCGAGCACTACGGCAGCAACGGGTCCGAGGTGCAGGTCGATGGCTGACACGTCCGCCGGCGGCACCAACGTCGGCACCGGTGCACTGCTGCGCCTCGCGCTCCGGCGCGACCGCGTGCTGCTCACCGCCTGGATCGTGGGACTGGCCGGGATGGCCGGGTTCTCGGCTGCGGCGACGGTCGACCTCTACCCCACCGAGGCCTCCCGCGTCGAGGCGGCGGAGACCATCAACGCGTCGGCCGCGGTGGTCGCACTGTACGGCCGGATCTACGACGTCACCTCGCTCGGCGCGGTGTCGATGATCAAGCTCACGGCGCTCGGTGCCGCGATCGTCGGGATCGTCATGCTGTTCATGGCGATCCGTCACACCCGTGCCGAGGAGGAGGCCGGACGCCTCGAGCTCCTCAGCGGCGGACGCCTCGGCCGCCTCGCCCCGTTGACGTCGACCCTCGTGCTCATCACGGGCGCGAGCGCGGTGCTCGCGCTGCTGACGGCGCTGGCCAACACCGCCGCCGGTCTGCCGTTCGCGGGGTCGCTCGCGTTCGGGCTCGGCTGGGGGATGTGCGCCCTCGTGTACGGCGCGCTCGGGGCGGTGACCGCCCAGGTCTCGATGACCGCACGGGCGGCTC
This sequence comes from Actinomycetes bacterium, assembly GCA_029781935.1. Lineage (GTDB taxonomy): Bacteria > Actinomycetota > Actinomycetes > S36-B12 > CAIYMF01 > Longivirga. The sequence continues at coordinate 3,713 of JAKOVT010000044.1, forward strand.
GCGGACTGGGTCTGATGATCCTGGCGATCACCTATGTGCTCCGGGCCGTCGGCGATCTGGCCGAACCGGGCCCGTCGTTCCTGTCGTGGCTGTCGCCCATCGGCTGGAACCAGCAGCTGCGGGCGTACTCCGGCGAGCGCTGGTGGGTGCTCCTGCTCCCGCTGCTCGCGACGGTCGCGCTGATGGCCCTCGCCTACGCCCTGCGCACGCGTCGCGACCTCGGCGGCGCCCTGCGCGACGAGCGCCCGGGTCCCGCGACCGGTCGCCTTCGGTCCGTGGCCGGCCTCGCGTGGCGCCTGCAGTCGCGCGTGCTGCTCGGCTGGGCGATCGCGTTCGCGTTGTTCGGCCTCATCCTCGGCTCGCTGGCCAGCAGCGTCGACAAGCTGCTGACGTCGCCCGCGATGAATGACTTCTTCGAGAAGATCGGCGGCACCGCCGGCCTGGTCGACGTCTTCCTCGGTGCCGAGATCGCGATCATCGCGGCCATCGCGGCGGCGTACGGGATCGCGGCCGCCGACCGGCTGCGCAGCGAGGAGGTCGACGGCCGCGCCGAACCGGTGCTGGCCACCGCCACCACGCGGGTGCGCTGGGCGTGGAGCCACTACGCGATCGCTCTGGTGGGATCGGCCGCGCTCATGGTGCTCGCCGGTCTCGCCATCGGAGTCGGCGCCTCGGTGGCGCTCGGAGACTGGTCGCAGCTGGGTCGCATCGTCGTCGCGGCCCTCGCGCAGATCCCTGCGGTCTGGGTGGTCACGAGCCTGGTGATGCTGGCGTTCGGCTGGGTCCCCCGGCTCACGGTCGCGGTGTGGGGCCTGCTCGCGGCGTTCGTGGTGGTCGGCGAGTTCGGCTCCCTCTGGAAGCTGCCGACGTGGGTCATGGATCTCTCCCCGCTGCGCCACGCTCCGACGCTCCCCGTGGGGTCCGACGGCGTGCTCCCCGTGCTGGTGCTCCTCGCCGTCGCGGCGGTGATCTCGGTGGTCGGCCTCGTCGGCTGGCGCCGCCGCGACCTCACCGGCTGAACCCACGACGCGACCGCGGCAGCTGCTTCGGGCGGGATCCGCCGATCGCTCCGCCGCGGGCCACTGCATCGCGCCACGCGGCGCCTGATCGCTCGTGCGACGACCCGCGGCTCGTAGTCGCTGGCGACCAGAACGGCCTCGTCGAGGACGTGACGCCCTCGATCGATGTCCTGTGGACGGCGCGCCGGTCCCCACGGGCTGTGGACGGCAATGGGCGGGTAACCTCCTGCGGCGCAGGCGATTCCGTCGATGTGGACTGTCGGAGGTGGTGGCTAGGTTGTCCGCATGACCTCGACGACCGATGGCACGCGCGCACCGATGACGGTGCCGGCGTTCGCACGTCGCGTCGAGGACCTCCTCGGCTGCGCCCGCGAGCTGAGCGGAGCGCTGGCCGACGACCCCAGCCTGCTCGGCGAGTTCCCCGACGAGCTGCTCGAGACCTTCACCCGCGACCTGCACCTCGCCATCGACGCGGCATCGGCCACGGCCACGGTCGTCACCGGGCGGCTCGACCGCAGGGTCGGCTCGGTGCGGGGCAAGCACATCGCCGGCCAGTACGCCACGACCACGCGCTTCCTCGAGGCCGAGACCGGGATGTCACGCGCGCAGGCCCGTGCCGTCGTGGGCCGCGGCCGCGACCTCGATACCCACTCCACGCGCGTCGCCGACGCATGGGCGGCCGGCCTGATCCACGGCGGGATGGTCCGCGACCTCACTCTCGGCGTCACCGATGTGCTCCGCCGCTCCGCACGCGTCGACACCCCGGTGGCCCGCGACGAAGCCCTCGACCATCTGCTCCCGCTCGCCGCCACCGGCGACCAGCCGCGGCTGTCCCGGGCGGTCGGCGAGATGCGGCTGCGGATCGATCCCGACGGCGCCACCGAGGAGGCGCTGTTCGCCTTCGAGAACCAGCAGATCTCGATCCTCGAGGCCGGCTCGATGTTCCGGGTCACCGGCTGGCTGTGCCCCGAGGCTGCGGTCGCCACGCGCATGGTCCTCGACCGCGTCGGTCGCGCGATCGCCGACGAGCAGCTGGGCGACGTCACGCACGACGCCGACTGCGCGCGCGGGCGGTCATCCGACGACGAGTGCTCCTGCGGATCCGTCGACCGCGCCCGCCGTGCCGCCGGGCTGCGTCCTGAGCAGTTGCGCGCCCTGGCGCTGGCCGAGCTCATGACCGACCGTCTCGACGACGCCGAGCTCGGGTCGCACCACCGCGTGGCTCCGCACCTCACGGTGATCGCGGATCTGACCGACGTCGCCGCTCCGCTCATGGGACGGCTGCAGACCGGCGACGACGACGGCGAGGCCCTGCTCGGCGCGCCGTCTCTGGACCGGCTGCTCTGCGACTCCGACGTCACCCGCGTCCTGACGACCACCGCGCGGCTCGGGCCGCTCCCGCCCGCGCCGGACGCAGCCGCGAGCCCCGCCGCGGCCGTTCGGTCCACGACCGCCGACGACTACCTTGAGACGGTCACCGCGACTCTCGAGGCGATGTCCCGCTCGGTGCTGTACGTAGGTCTCAGCGAGCGCACCGTGTCCGCGCGGCTGCGCCGTGCGCTCGAGGTGCGCGACGGCCACTGCATCTTCCCCGGCTGCCGGGCTCGGGCGGCCCGTTGCCACGCCCACCACGTGCTCCCGTGGCAGCACGGAGGTGCGACCGATCTCCCCAACCTCGCGCTGCTGTGCGTCACCCACCACATGGCCCTGCACGAGGGCGGCTGGACGATGGCGTTGCGTCCCGGCTTGACCGGGCACGAACGCGGCTGCTGGGAGTTCACGCCCCCGCCCCTGCGCGCCCGAAGACTCCGGCCCTGACGCAGGGCTGCCCCACCGACACCCGCGCACCTCACGCTGGTCACGCAGTCCACGCAGCGAGCCCCGACGACGACGTGCAGATCGCCCACCCGAGGCGAGACAGAACGGCACGAAGGTGCGGCAGCCGCTAGAAGACGATGCTGGCACGCACCAGCTCAGGTGGTAGCGCGTCGGTGTCCACGGCGACGATGTAGCCGTCCGGGTCGAAAACCAAGTCGAGGGTGTCGCACACGCCGATCCAGATCCGCACTAGCGACTCCAGGTCGTCGGCGACCCGGACGAAACTCGGCTCCGGAACCAGGTGCAGACCGTGCACGTACATCGCCCCGTCAGCCTGGTCCATGACGATCATGGGCTCGTGGCCCTCCTGCAGCAGCGGCAGGTAGGTCGGCTTGTACTGCGAGACGAGGCCGCCGCCTCGACGTTCCACGCTCTCGAGGACGGCGCGGGAGCCTACGAGCTCTTCGGGTCGGAGCAGGTGCCGGCCGGAGGGCACCGCAGCCCAGCCGTTCCACGACCCGCCGTGCCAGGCGAACCAGGTCAACACATCAGGATGCACGGCCTCGCCGGGCAGCGAGGCACGCACGGTCGCCTCGTCCACGCCAGGGCGAACCTCGTCCTCGTAAGGCATCCCGATGCGCGCCCAGCAGGCCTCCCACTCGCGCAGCGCGGCAGCCAAGGACATGCGCGATCGCCCTCCCCGACGGATGCCATGACGGTATCGACTCGGCTGATTGAACCTTCGCAACCAATCGGCCGGCCGGGCGATACCGAATGCCGGATATTGGTGCGCGAGGGACAGAGCTGAATGCCGGGTAATGGGCAGGTGGGCGTCTCGTCAGGTACAGGAGACTCCGCCGTCGGGGGACACCGCGCAGTGGTCGTGGCGGGCCACCGACGTCACCGACGTCGGGACGGTGTCGACGATCGTCCGGGTCACGGTCGTCTGGCCGATGACGGTGCCGGCGGGGATGCCGTCGACGTCGCGCACGGCGATCTGGCGCTCGGCGACGACCTCACCGGTGGTCGGGTCGACGACGATCTCCTGGCGGATCCCGTTGACGTCCTCGAGCCGGCCGATGCCCACACCCGTCGCCGATCCGACGCGGACGCTCTCCGACGTCACCTCCACTCCGGGCACGGTCTCGAGCACGCGGTAGAGCGACGACCGGAGGTCGGCGGTGACCAGGCCCGAGCGCAGGACGTCGGCCACGGCGACGAGGACCTCGCCGTCGGCACTGCTGCCAGCGCCCCTCGTGTCGGCGTAGAGGCGGGAGCGAAGAGCATCGACGTCGCGCGGGAGGGCTGCGAGGAATGCCGGGCTCGGCACCTGCCAGCTGCTCGGGATGTCGCGCGGCGCCAGGTTCGACGTCCACACGTCGGTGATGCGCTGCGGCCGATCGCCGGCACCGGCGATCGGGCGCGCGCTGTCGCCCGAGGTCTGGACGACCCATGAGGGGCGGGAGCCGTCGACGGCGACGTACTCGGATCGTCGCGAGCCGACCAGCCAGGCCGACGACGTCGGCGACTGCTTGTCGACGCCGGTCGACATCGACAGGGTGAAGCCGGTGGTCGTGACGACGTACCACTGGTCGGGGCGGGCGACCGGGTCGGTCGCGCTGAGGGACGCGGCCCGGGAGAGCACCGCTGCGGCAGCGGGCGACGCGGCGCCACCGCCGGAGAGCGACACGACGGGCACGAGGAGCACCGCCGCAGCTGCAACGGCCGCGACCGCAACGCGCACCCGGGTTCTGCGCGGTCGACGCATCGGCGCCACCTCGGTGCGAGCGCCGTCGTCGACCGCGCGGGACAGCGCAGCGGCGATCCGCGGCTCGTCGTACGGCACGATGCCGGAGGCCGGGTCGGCGGCGTGCAGGAGCTGGTCGAGGTCGGTGGTCATCGGATCTCCTCGGGGACCGGCGCGCGCGCGAACGACGCGGGCGCCTCGGGATCGGGGACGGCGAGCAGGCGCTCGGCGCGGCGACGGGCTCGATGGAGGCGCACGCGGACCGCGGTCGGGCTGATGCTCAGGACATAGGCGATGGAGGCGACGTCGAGGTCCTCCCACACCGACAGGCGCAGGATCTCGGCGTCGCGAGGGGGGAGGGCCTCGAGCACGCGGGCCACGCGCGCGGCAGCGTCGAGGCGCTCGTCGACGGCATCGGTCGCGTCGGCGACCGCGGCGCTCGAGCCCTCGCCGCCGAGGCCGCCGAGGCGCTCCGCGAGCCGGCGGCGCCGCGCGGTCGAACGGCGGCGGTGCTGCACGTGGTGCGCGGCGGTGCGGTACAGCCACGGCAACGCCTCGTCCGGGACGCGCTCGCGATGGCGCCAGGCAGCGGCGAAGACCTCGGCCACGACGTCGTCGGCGTCGGCGGGGTCGCCGGGCAGCCGGCGTACGGCGTAGGCGAGCACTGCGCGGTGGTGGGCCCGGAACAGCGCCTCGAGCCACGCCTCGTCGCGCCGCTGCTCGTCCATGCCCCCTTCTTCCCGGCACCCCGCTCCGCGTTACGCCGCCCCCACGGGACCGACCTGCGCCACGGTCCCACCCGCCCCCCACCCCCCGGGCCCGATCCGTGCTCGCACCCCTGGGTTGTTCCCGAAACATGATCATGTTCGGGGAATGGG
>JAKOVT010000053.1 GCA_029781935.1 Actinomycetes bacterium
GCCTCGGCCGTCGGCCCCGAGACGCTGCGCCGCGCCGGCGCCGAGGTGATCGAGATCCACACCTCGCCCGACGGCTACAACATCAACGAGGACTGCGGGTCCACGCATCTGGGCGACCTCATCAAGGCGGTGCGCGAGCACGGCGCCGACGCCGGGGTGGCGTTCGACGGCGACGCCGACCGCTGCCTCGCGGTCGACGCCGAGGGCGAGGTCGTCGACGGCGACCACGTCCTGGCGATCCTCGGCATCGCGATGCGCGAGCGCGGCGCGCTCGCCCACGACACCGTCGTCGCGACCGTGATGGCCAACCTGGGCTTCAAGCTGGCTCTGGAGGAGGCGTCGCTCACCGTCGTCGAGACCGGCGTGGGCGACCGGTACGTGCTCGAGGCGATGCGCGACGGCGGCTTCGTCCTCGGCGGCGAGCAGAGCGGTCACGTGATCCTCGCCGACCACGCGACCACAGGCGACGGCGTCCTCACCGCGCTGCACCTGCTCGCCCGCGTGGCGCAGACCGAGTCGTCGCTGCGCGAGCTGGCGTCGGTCGTGAGCAAGCTGCCCCAGGTCCTGCTCAACGTGAAGGGCGTCGACAAGGCGCGCGTCGACACCGACGAGGCGCTGCAGGCGGCCGTGAAGGCGGCCGAGGCCGAGCTCGGACGCACCGGCCGGGTGCTGCTGCGCCCGTCGGGCACCGAGCCGGTCGTGCGCGTCATGGTCGAGGCGGCCACGGCCGAGCAGGCCGAGGCGGTCGCTGAGCGGCTGGCCGACGTCGTGCGCTCCTCCCTGGGCTGAGCCGGACCCGAGCCGCCGCTGACCTGCGGCGTCGCGGCCGCCTTCGGCGTGGCGTGCGCCACGCGGCCCCGCTCGGGCGGCCGTCGGCGGGCCGGGAGGGGCGGCGTACCGGGATACCCTTGCCCCATGTGCGGAATCGTCGGGTACGTCGGTGAGAAGCAGGCGCTGCAGGTCGTGGTCGACGGGCTGCGCCGCATGGAGTACCGCGGTTACGACTCCGCGGGAGTCGCCGTCGTGTGCGACGACGAGCTGGAGACCCGCAAGAAGGCCGGCAAGCTCGCCAACCTCGAGACGCTGCTGGGCAGCGACCCGCTGCCGCAGTCGACGATCGGCATCGGCCACACCCGCTGGGCGACCCACGGCGGCCCCACCGACGCCAACGCGCACCCGCACGTGAGCGAGGACGGCAAGGTCGCCGTCATCCACAACGGCATCATCGAGAACTTCGCCGAGCTGCGCTCGGAGCTCACGGCCAACGGCGTCACGCTGTCGTCGGAGACGGACACCGAGGTCGTGGCGCACCTGCTCGCCGCTGTGCTGCCCACCGTCGGCATGGACCTCGCCGAGGCGATGCGCGTCGTGTGCCGCCGGCTCTCCGGCGCCTTCACCCTCGTCGCCGTGCACTCCGACATCCCCGACGTCGTCGTCGGCGCGCGGCGCAACAGCCCGCTGGTCGTGGGCCGTGGCGACGGCGAGAACTTCCTCGCCTCCGACGTCGCCGCGTTCGTCGCCCACACGCGGCAGGCCACCGAGCTCGGCCAGGACCAGGTCGTCGAGCTGCGCCGCGACTCGATCACCGTCACCGACTTCGACGGTCGCCCGGCCGAGGTCAACGACTACGAGGTCACGTGGGACGCCAGCGCCGCCGAGAAGGGCGGCTACGAGACGTTCATGGCCAAGGAGATCTACGAGCAGCCCAAGGCCGTGTCCGACACGCTCCTCGGCCGCGTCGACGCCAACGGCCGGCTGCACCTCGACGAGATGCGCCTCACCGAGAACGACCTCCGCTCGATCGACAAGGTCGTCGTGATCGCCTGCGGTACGGCGTACCACGCGGGCCTCGTGGCGAAGTACGCGCTCGAGCACTGGACCCGCGTGCCGTGCGAGGTGGAGCTCGCGAGCGAGTTCCGCTACCGCGACCCGGTCGTGGGCCACCGCACGCTCGTCGTCGCGATCTCGCAGAGCGGCGAGACGATGGACACCCTCATGGCGCTGCGCTACGCGCGCGAGCAGGGCGCGAAGGTGCTCGCGATCTGCAACACCCAGGGCTCCACGATCCCGCGCGAGAGCGACGCCGTGCTCTACACCCACGCCGGCCCGGAGGTCGCGGTCGCGTCGACGAAGGCGTTCCTCACCCAGATCGTCGCGACCTACCTCGTGGCGCTCTACGTCGCGCAGGTGCGCGGCAACAAGTTCGGCGACGAGATCCAGGCCGTGGTCCGCGACCTGAACGACATGCCGCAGAAGATCGACCTCGTGCTCGACACCACCGAGGAGGTCAAGGCGCTCGCGCAGGAGCTCAAGGACGTGAAGTCGGTGCTCTTCATCGGCCGCCACGTCGGATACCCGGTGGCCCTTGAGGGCGCGCTCAAGCTCAAGGAGCTCGCGTACATGCACGCCGAGGGCTTCGCGGCGGGCGAGCTCAAGCACGGCCCGATCGCGCTGCTCGAGGACGGCGTACCGGTGATCTGCATCGTGCCGCCGCCCAGCGGCCGCAGCATCCTGCACGAGAAGATCGTGTCGAACATCCAGGAGGTGCGCGCCCGCGGCGCCCGCACCATCGTCATCGCCGAGGAGGGCGACGACGTCGCCGCTCAGTACGCCGACCACCTCGTGCGCATCCCCGCCGCGCCGACGCTGCTCCAGCCGCTCGTCGCGACCGTGCCGCTGCAGGTCTTCGCCGAGGCGATGGCCACCGCCAAGGGCCTCGACGTCGACCAGCCGAGGAACCTCGCGAAGTCCGTCACCGTCGAGTAGCGGCTGTATCTCTCGGCTCCAAGCGAGCGCGGCCTCGCTGCGCTCGGCGGAGCCTTCCGCTCCGCGAGCCTCCTTCGTCGGCCCCCGTCGCGGCCGGCTCGCGCTCGCGTCGCCGGCGCGCCGAGGACCGGTCGGCTCGGGCCCTGGCGGGCCGTCGCCGCCCGGTGCGGCCTTCGGCCGCGCGGCGCGCACGTCCGCGGGCGGGCTTCGGGTCGGCAGGTCCGCGGTGGGCTTCCGGCTCGCAGCAGCGCGGCCTCGCTGCGCTCGGCGGAGCTGGCCGCGCCGCGAGCCTCCTGCGTCGGCCCCCGTCGCGGCCGGCTCGCGCTCGCGTCGCCGGCGCGCCGAGGACCGGTCGGCTCGGGCCCTGGCGGGCCGTCGCCACCCGGTGCGGCCTTCGGCCGCGCGGCGCGCACGTCCGCGGGCGGGCTTCGGGTCGGCTGGTCCGCGGTGGGCTTCCGGCTCAGGACGAGGTCACGGGAATGCCATCGCGTTCCCGGACATGCGATGGCTCGCGTCACCACCAGCTGCAGTAGGACATGAGCAGGGTGTCGTGCCAGCCGTCGTCGGTGGTGTTGCGCTCGCGGCCGTGGAGGATGCCGACCGGTCGGAAGCCGGCGGAGCGGTAGCAGGCGATGGCGGCGTCGTTGCTCGCCGACGGGTCGATCTGCACCAGGTGGTGACCGCGGACGTCGACCAGCCAGTCGCGCACCGCCTCGACGACCTCGCGGCCCAGGCCGCGCCGGTGCACGGAGGCCGCAAGGAACAGGTCGATGCCGCACTCGTCGTAGTCGGGGTCCTCGCCCTCGTAGGCCTGCACCATCCCGACGACCGAGCCCGCCGGACCGACGTCGGGCGCGTGCGCGATCTCGACGACCCAGCGCATGGTGTCGGGATCGAAGTCCCACGGGAAGGTGTCGTCGGGCTCGTGCCACCAGCGCGCGACGGCGGGGGAGCGGACGATCGCTCGGAGCGTCGCCGCGTCGTCGTCGGCCAACGGTCGGAGGCGGGTGCGTGCGGTGACGAGCGTGGCCTGGTCGGCGTCCATCGCCCCATCCTGCGCCGTGCCGGCCTCCCGGCGTCGCGGGTTCGCCGGCTCGGTGCCGGTCGTGCCGTTGCGGCGGCGCGGCCGTGGGAGCGGGACTAGCGTCGCGGGCATGGACACGACACCGAAGCCGGCCACCCCTGCGGTCCTCGAGCAGCACGCGCACGCGCGCGCCACGCTGCCCTTCCACGACGAGCGCGACTTCGAGCAGGCGCGCCGCGGGTTCCTCGGAGGCGTCGACCCCTGCGTGATCCAGGGGGCTGGCGGCCGCGTCGTCTGGGACAACGACTCCTACGCCTTCGTCGACGGCGAGGCGCCGAGCACCGTGCACCCGAGCCTGTGGCGGCAGTCGACGCTCGTCGCGATGCAGGGGCTGTTCGAGGTCGTGCCCGGGATCTACCAGGTGCGCGGGCTGGACCTCTCGAACATGACGATCGTCGAGGGCGACACCGGTGTGCTCGTCATCGACCCGCTCATCTCCACCGAGACCGCGGCTGCCGCGCTGGCGCTCTACCGGGAGCACCGCGGCGAGCGTCCCGTCACCGCGGTGCTCTACACGCACAGCCACGTCGACCACTTCGGCGGCGTGCGCGGCGTGGTCGACCAGGCAGACGTCGACTCCGGGCGCGTGCCGGTCATCGCGCCCGAGGGCTTCATGGAGCACGCCGTCGTCGAGAACGTCTACGCCGGTCCCGCGATGTCGCGCCGCGCGGGCTACATGTACGGCGCCGCGCTGCCGCGCGACGTGCACGGCCAGGTCGGTGCGGGGCTCGGGCAGACGACGTCGGTCGGCACCGTCACCCTCATCCCGCCGTCCCTTGACATCACCGAGACCGGCCAGGAGGTCGTGGTCGACGGCATCCGGATGGTGTTCCAGCTGACGCCGGGCACCGAGGCGCCTGCCGAGATGCACTTCCTGCTCCCCGACCACCGCGCGCTCTGCCTCGCCGAGAACGCGACGCACACGCTGCACAACATCCTCACGCTGCGCGGTGCCGTCGTGCGCGACGCGCACGCGTGGTCGTCGTACCTCACCGAGGCGCTCGACCTGTTCGGCGACGAGGCCGACGTCGCGTTCGCCTCGCACCACTGGCCGACATGGGGCAACGACGAGGTGCGCGAGTACGTCGCCCTGCAGCGCGACCTCTACGGCTACCTGCACGACCAGACGCTGCGCATGCTGAACCAGGGGCTCACCGGCGAGGAGATCGCTGAGGCGTTCGAGATGCCCCCGGCGCTCGAGCAGGCCTGGCACGCACGCGGGTACTACGGCTCGGTGAGCCACAACGTGAAGGCGGTCTACCAGCGCTACCTCGGCTGGTACACCGGCAACCCCAGCCAGCTCTGGAAGCACCCGCCGGAGGCGGCGGCGACGCGTTACGTCGAGTTCATGGGCGGCGCCGACGCGGTGGTGGAGAAGGCGCGTGCGACGTACGACGCCGGCGATCTTCGGTGGACCGCGGAGGTGCTCAACCACGTCGTGTTCGCGCAGCCCGACCACGAGGCCGCGAGCGAGCTGCTCGCCGACACCTACGAGCAGCTCGGCTACCTCGCCGAGAACGGCACCTGGCGCGACGTCTACCTCTCGGGCGCGTACGAGCTGCGGCACGGGTCGTTCGGCACCCCTGCCGGCACCGGCTCGCCGGACATGGTCGCCGCGCTCACCGCGGCGCAGCTGCTCGACTCGCTCGCCATCAGCGTCGACGGACCGCGCGCGTGGGACCTCGACCTGCGCCTGGACTGGGAGGTCACCGACACCGGCCAGACCTTCCGCATCCTGCTGCGCAACGGGGTGCTCACGTACTCGACGGCGTACCAGGGCGACATCGCGCCCCTCGTCCTGCGCGGGCCTCGGCTCGCCTTCGCCGCGATGGCGGCCACCGGAGCGCCTGCGGAGGGCATCGAGGTCGAGGGTGATGTGACGGTGCTGCACTCGTTGGCAAGCATTCTCGTCCGCCCGAACCCGGACTTCGCGATCGTCACGCCGTAGTTCCACGGCCGCTGGCGGGCGCGCTCTCGCTCCGGCTCGGGCGTCACGGTCGCGTTGGCCTTGCGGTGTTTGCTGCGGCTCCAAGCGAGCGCGGTGTTTGCTGCGGCTCCAAGCGAGCGCGGGCTCGCTGCGCTCGCAGTCCGTCGTGAGCCGCGACCCTGCGGGCCCCGTCCCACGACGGACGCGCTCGCGTCGCCGGGCGCGCCGAGGACCGGTCGGCTCGGGCCCTGACGGGCCGTCGCCGCCCGGTGCGGCCTTCGGCCGCGCGGCGCGCACGTCCGGGGCTGGCTTGCGCCCAGCCAGGCGTCACGAGCGGTTCCACTCGGCTGCGCGGCGCGCACGTCCGGTGGCTGGCTCGCGTCCAGCCGGGTGGGACGTGCGGTTCCCCCTGCCGCTGCCTGCGCAGCCGCGGTGGAGGCACGGGCCCTGCGCCACTACCTCGCTCAGCCGGGCGCGCTCGTCGCGATCAGCCCTAGGCTGCTGCTCGTGATCATCGGCATCGGGGTGGACGTCGTGAGCGTTCCGCGGTTCGCGGAGTCGTTGGAGCGGACGCCGGCGATGGTCGAGCGGTTGTTCACGGCCGGCGAGCGGGTCACCGACGACGGGCGGCCGCGGACGCCCACGTCGCTCGCCGCGCGGTTCGCGGCCAAGGAGGCGGTCGCGAAGGCGCTCGGCGCACCGCTCGGGATGGCCTGGCACGATTGCGAGGTCGTGGGCGACAGCGACGGCCGGCCGTGGCTGCGGATGCACGGCACGGTCGCGGCGCAGGCGCTCGAGCAGGGTGTCGACAAGTGGCACCTGAGCCTCACCCACGACCACGATGTCGCCGTCGCGTACGTGATCGCCGAGTCGCTGCGCGGGGAGCACCCGTGACCCGCACGCCCGCGACCGTCGCGCTGCGCGTCGACGTCGTACGCCGGATCGAGGCCGAGGCGATGGCGTCGCTGCCGCCGGGCACTCTCATGCAGCGCGCGGCCGCGGCGATCGCGGTGTCGGCGGGCACGATGCTGCGCGACACGGTCGGCCGCGTCACGGGATCGCGCGTGGTGCTGCTCGTGGGCAGCGGCGACAACGGCGGCGACGCCCTGTACGCCGGTGCGCGCCTGGCGGCACGCGGCGCCCGCGTCGACGCCGTGCTCGTGGCCGACCGCCACCATGTCGAGGGCGCGGCGGCGCTGCGACGTGCGGGCGGCCGGCTGCGCCAGGCGCCGGTTCCGCCGCCGGCGGACGCACCGCGGCTGCGCGTCGTCCCGGACGTCGACGAGGCCGAGTCGCGCGGACCGCGCGCCGTCGGCATCGACCTGCTCGGCTCGGCCGAGCTCGTGGCCGCGGCCGACCTCGTGATCGACGGCATCCTGGGCATCGGCGGTCGCGGTGCGCTGCGCGAGCCTGCCGCCACCCTTGCCGCGGTGGCCCGCGAGACCGACGCGCTCGTGCTCGCGGTCGACCTGCCCAGCGGCGTCGACGCCGACAGCGGCGAGGCGCTGCACTCCGATCGCGCCGTCGACGCCGACCGCACGGTCGTGCTCGGCACGCTGAAACCCGGGTTGCTCGTCGGCGACGGCGCGCGCCTGTCCGGCGACCTCGAGGTCGTCGACATCGGGCTCGACCTCGACGGCGTCGACGACGACGACCTCGTCGTGCTCGTCGACGACGCGCTGGCGCGGGAGCACCTCGCGCGTCCGGGAGCGCGCGACGACAAGTACACGCGCGGCGTCGTCGGCGTCAGCACCGGCTCGGAGCGCTACCCGGGTGCGGCGGTGCTCTCGACCGGCGGCGCGCGGCACGGGCTCGCGGGCTACGTCCGCTACAGCGGACCGGCGTACCGCGAGGTGGTGCGCGCGTGGCCGGACACCGTCGCGCAGCCCGGACGCGTGGGCGTCGCGGGTCGCGTGCAGGCCTGGGTCGTGGGCTCGGGCCGCGGCACCGACGAGGAGGCGCGCCTCGCGATCCTCGACGCCGCGGCGGTCGACGTGCCGCTCCTGCTCGACGCCGACGCCCTCACCGTCCTGGCCGACGACCCGGAGGTGCAGGAGGCGGTGCGGTCGCGCCGCGCCCCCACGCTGCTCACGCCGCACGACGGCGAGCACAACCGGCTCGTGCACGCCGTGATCGGCCCCGACCGGATCGGCGCCGCCCGCCTCCTCGCCCGCGAGTACGACTGCGTCGTGCTGCTCAAGGGCTCGTCGACGATCGTCGCGCCACCGAGCGGCCCGGTCTTCGTCGCGATCTCCGCTCCGCCCGAGCTGGCGACCGCGGGCTCGGGCGACGTCCTCGCGGGTGTGGCCGGGTCCCTGCTCGCCCACCATCAGGCCCTCGCGGGCAGCGAGGCGCCGCTCGACGACGTCGCGGTGGCTCGGATCGCCGCGATCGCTGCCCACGTGCACGGCCGAGCCGGCGCGGTGGCGGTGGGCGAGGGCCGCACGATCACCGCCCGCGACCTGCTCGACGCCATCCCCGCCACGATCGCCGAGATCCGGGCCACGTCCTGACCCGTAGTTCCCCAAACATGATCATGTTCGGGGAACTACCTCGTTCGTCGGCGGCGCCCTGGGTCCCCGGGGCGGGGGTGGTGCGAGAGACTGGTGGGGTGACCGCTGTGCCAGCCTCCGTGCCGAGCGCCGGCGCCTCCGCGGGCCTGCCCGCGGCGGCCGACCGGTACGCCGACGCCTGGACGCCGGAGGCGCTGGCCCGCGGCGCGGTGGCGGCGATCGACCTGGACGCGCTGCGGCACAACCTCGGCCTGTGCCGCGAGGCCGCCGGCGTACCGGTCATGGCGGTCGTGAAGGCCGACGCCTACGGCCACGGGCTGGTGCCCTGCGCGCTGGCTGCGCGCGAGGCGGGTGCCGAGTGGCTCGGCGTGGCGCTGCTGCAGGAGGCGGTCGCGCTGCGCGACGCCGGGGTCGAGGGACGGATCCTCGCCTGGCTCGGCGTGCCCGGCTCGCCGTGGGCGGAGTGCGTCGCCCTCGACGTCGACCTCGGGGTGTCGGCGCTGTGGTCGCTCGACGCCGTGCGCGAGGGGGCCCGCGCCACCGGCCGCCGCGCGCGGGTGCACCTCAAGGCCGACACCGGCCTGTCGCGCAACGGTGCCACCGCGGAAGACTGGCCGGCCCTGGTCGCGGCGGCCGTCGAGGCGGAGGCGGAGGGCACCGTCGTCGTCGTGGGCCTGTGGTCGCACCTCGCCTGCGCGGACGAGCCGACGCACCCCTCGGTGGCAGCGCAGCTGGAAGCCTTCGACGCCGCCGTCGCGCACGCCGAGGCCGCGGGGCTGCGGCCCGAGGTGCGCCATCTCGCCAACTCCGCAGGGGCCTTCGCGATCCCCGCCGCCCGCCGCGACCTCGTGCGCGTGGGCATCCACATGTACGGGCTGTCGTCCGGCGTCGCGCCCGCCGCGGACCTCGGCCTGCGGCCGGTGATGTCGCTGCGCGCGCGGCTCGCCTCCGTGAAGCGGGTCCCGGCGGGGTCGGGCGTGTCGTACGGGCACGAGTACACGACGTCGGCCGAGACCACGCTCGGTCTCGTCCCCGTCGGGTACGCCGACGGCCTCCCGCGCGCGGCCGCGAATGCCGGACCCGTGCTGGCCGCCGGGCGGCTGCGCCCGGTGGCGGGACGCGTCTGCATGGACCAGGTCGTGGTCGAGCTCGGCGACGATGCGGCCGAGGTGGGCGACGAGGTCGTGATCTTCGGCGCAGACGGCCCGTCGGCCGACGACTGGGCGGCGGTCTGCGGGACGATCGGCTACGAGATCGTCACCCGCATCGGACCGCGGGTGCCCCGCGTCGTGCTGGGAGGGGGGTCGTGAGCGACTTCTCGCGCGCTGCCGGCAACCCCGGTCGGGTGGCCGGCGTCGTCGGCGCGCTCGGCGCCGCGGCGGCCGTCGGTGCGGCGCTCGGCGTCGCGACCGAGCGCGTCCTCGTACGCCGGGCGCTGCGCCCCGACACCGAGCGCGACGAGCCCTTCGGCCAGCTGCGCGGACGTGTCGTGCCGGTGGTCGCCGACGACGGCGTGCCGCTGCACGTCGAGGTCGAGGAGCCGCCCGAGGGCTCGGTGGCCGACCGCGCCGGCGACGGCCTCACGATCGTCTTCAGCCACGGCTACGCCCTCGAGCAGGACTCCTGGCACTACCAGCGCCGCGACCTGAGGGCCCTGGGACGGTTGGTGTTCTGGGACCAGCGCAGCCACGGCCGCAGCGGTCGCGGCACCGCCGAGAACGCCACCATCGACCAGCTCGGCCGCGACCTCGGCCGCGTCATCGAGGCCACCGCGCCGACCGGCCCGATCGTCCTCGTGGGCCACTCGATGGGCGGCATGACCGTGATGTCGTACGCCGCGCAGCACCCCGACTCCTTCGGCGAGCGGATCCGCGGCGTCGCCCTCGTCGCCACGACGTCGGGCGGGCTCGCCGACGTACCGCTCGGGCTGCCCACCCCGCTCGCTCGCCTGTTCCACGGACGCGCGCCGCAGATCGCGGGCGCGCTCGCGCAGCGCAAAGAGCTCGTCGAGCGCGGCCGCAAGGCCGGCAGCGACATCGCCTACCTGCTCACCAAGATCTACTCGTTCGGGTCCAACGTGCCGCCCTCGCTCACGGGCTTCGTGCACCGGATGCTGTCGGCGACGCCGATCGACGTCGTCGCGGAGTTCCTGCCCACGCTCGAGGCGCACGACAAGCGCGAGGCGCTCGCGGCGATCGGCCGTGTCGACACGCTCGTGATCGTCGGCGACGACGACCGTCTCACGCCGGCGGAGCACAGCGACGAGATCGTGCGCCACGTGCCGGGCGCGGAGCTCGTCGTGATCCCCGACAGCGGGCACATGGTGATGCTGGAGAAGTACCCCGAGGTCAACCAGCACCTGCGCGAGCTGGTCGGGCGGGTGCGGGCCAACCTGCGCGCCGAGGCGCAGGAGCCCGCGTGATCTCGGTCGCGGTGCCCACGCGCGACGACATGCACGCGCTGGGGCGGCGCCTCGCTGCCGTCCTCCGCGCCGGCGACCTCGTGGTGCTGTCCGGTGGCCTCGGCGCGGGGAAGACGACTCTCACGCAGGGGATCGGCGAGGGGCTCGGCGTGCGCGGCGGGATCACGTCGCCCACGTTCGTCATCGCGCGGGTGCACCCGTCGACGGGTGGCGGACCGGCGCTCGTGCACGTCGACGCCTACCGGCTCGGGTCGCTGGAGGAGGTCGACGACCTCGACCTCGACGCGTCGCTCGACGCGTCGGTCACCGTCGTCGAGTGGGGCGAGGGCAAGGTGGAGGAGCTGTCCGAGGACCGCCTCGCCGTGCTCATCGAGCGTCCGGTCGGCGGGGAGCCCGACGACGGCGACGAGCCGCGCACCGTCACCGTCATCGGCGTCGGGACCCGTTGGGCCGCTGTCGATCTCGCGGCTGTGGTCTCGTCGTGAGGCTGCTCGCGCTCGACACGTCGTCGTCCGCCGTGACGGCTGCGGTGCACGACGGCGAGCGCCTGCTCGCCGAGGTCACCGAGCCGGGCGCGCAGGCGCACGGCGAGCTGCTCGCGCCGGTTGTGCAGCGCGCGCTCGTCGAGGCCGGTGTCGAGCCGCGCGACCTCACGCACGTGGTCGTGGGCACCGGGCCGGGTCCGTTCACCGGGCTGCGGGTGGGTCTCGTCACGGCGCGCGTCATGGCAGAGGCCCTCGGCATCACGGCGTACGGCGTGTGCTCGCTCGACGCCATCGCGGCGCAGGCGGTCGGCGAGGCGCGCGTCGCGACGGCGTTCGCGGTGGCGACCGACGCGCGCCGCAAGGAGGTCTACCTCGCGACCTACGACGCGAGCGGCACGCGCACCTCCGGTCCCGACGTCGTGCGCCCCGGCGACGTCGACCGGATGGTGGCGGCCGGTCCCGTCGTGGGCGAGGGAGCGTGGCTCTACCCGGCCGTGTTCGACGACCCGCGGGAGCCGGGCTACGTGTCGGCCGGGTGGCTCGCGTCGTTCGCCGTCGGACGGATGCTCGCCGGCGAGGAGCTCGGCGGGACGACGCCGCTCTACCTGCGCCGTCCGGACGCCGTGGAGAACGCCGCCCGCAAGCGGGTGACGCCGTCATGAGCCTGCGACCGATGCGCTGGTGGGACGTCGAGGCGGTGGCCGCCCTCGACGCCGAGCTGTTCCCGCACGACCCGTGGAGCGCCGAGCAGCTGTGGGGCGAGCTTGCGCACGTACCCGAGACCCGGTGGTACGACGTGCACGAGGACGCCGACGGGATCGACGGCTACGTCGGCCTCTATGCCGTGCCCCCCGACGGCGACGTCGCGACGATCGCCGTTGCTCCGCGTTCGCAGCGGCAGGGCATCGGACGGGCGCTGCTCGACGCCCTCGTCGTGGAGGCGCGGCGCCGCGGCGTCACCCAGCTCTTCCTCGAGGTGCTCGAGACCAACGAGCCGGCGATCGCCCTCTACGAGTCGAGCGGCTTCGAGAGCCAAGGCCGACGCCGCGACTACTACGGGCCGGGGCTGCATGCGGTGGTGCTGCGCCGACGTCTCGCGCGCGAGGAGGCGGCGTCGTGAGCGATCAGCCGCTCGTCCTCGGCATCGAGACCTCGTGCGACGAGACCGGTGTCGGCCTCGTGCGCGGCACCACCCTCGTCGGCGAGTCGCTGGCGAGCAGCGTCGACGAGCACGCGCGCTTCGGCGGCGTGGTGCCCGAGGTCGCCAGCCGTGCCCACCTCGATGCGATGGTGCCGACGCTGCAGCGCGCCTGCGCGTCGGCGGGCGTCCGGCTCGCCGACGTCGACGCGATCGCCGTCACCGCAGGCCCCGGACTCGCGGGAGCACTGCTCGTCGGCGTCGCGGCCGCGAAGGCGCTCGCGCTCTCGCTCGGTGTCCCCGTCTACGGCGTCAACCACCTCGCTGCGCACGTGGCCGTCGACCAGCTCCAGCACGGGCCGCTTCCCGAGCCCACGATGGCGCTGCTCGTGAGCGGCGGGCACTCGTCGCTCCTGCTCGTCCCCGACGTCACCGCCGACGTGCGGCCTCTCGGAGCCACGATCGACGACGCCGCCGGCGAGGCGTTCGACAAAGTCGCGCGCGTCCTCGGCCTACCGTTCCCGGGCGGTCCGCACGTCGACCGCGCCGCGGCCGACGGCGAGGTCGTCATCGACTTCCCGCGCGGCCTGACGAGCGGGCGCGACCTCGAGCGGCACCGCTACGACTTCTCCTTCAGCGGTCTGAAGACCGCGGTCGCCCGATGGGTCGAGGCGCGTGAGGCGGCGGGGGAGCCGGTGCCGGTGGCCGACGTCGCCGCGTCGTTCCAGGAGGCGGTCGTCGACGTCCTCACGCGCAAGGCGCTGCTCGCCTGCCGCGAGAACGGTG
This sequence comes from Actinomycetes bacterium, assembly GCA_029781935.1. Classification (GTDB taxonomy): domain Bacteria; phylum Actinomycetota; class Actinomycetes; order S36-B12; family CAIYMF01; genus Longivirga. The sequence goes on from JAKOVT010000053.1 coordinate 13,122, forward strand.
TCGACCACCTGGTGATCGGCGGTGGCGTGGCCGCGAACTCGCGGCTGCGCGCGCTCGCGCAGCGGCGCTGCGACGACGCCGGCGTCACCCTGCGCGTGCCGCGCCCCGCGCTGTGCACCGACAACGGCGCGATGGTCGCCGCGCTCGGCGCAGAGCTCGTGTCCCGGGGGCGGCTGCCGAGCGATCTGGGGCTCCCGGCAGACTCGTCGATGCCGGTCACCGAGGTGACCGCCTGACCGCACCGGCCCGACGACGAGGAGCAGCCGCATGATCGTGCGCCTGTGGGAGGCGACCATCGTCCCCGGCCGCTACGACGAGGCCGTGGAGTGGGTGCGCCGCGACCTCGTGAAGCGGGCGCTCTTCACTCCGGGCTGCATGGCCGCGGAGATCCTCGTGCACGAGGGCACGCCGGAGTCGGTCGTGCTGCTCACCCGCTGGGACGTCGCGCCCGTCTTCGAGGAGGGCCCGCCCGACGACCTGTTCGTGCGCGCCCGCGCCCAGCACCTGCAGACGTTGCGCCCGGAGATCTCGTGACGGCCACGCACTCGCTGACCGAGCTGCTGCGGCGCGGACCCGCCGCGCTCGACGGCGGGCTCGCATCCGAGCTCGAGGCGCGCGGCCACGACCTCTCGGGCGATCTGTGGTCGGCCCGGCTGCTGCGCGACGACCCGGCCGCGATCCGCGACGTGCACACGACGTACTTCCTCGCCGGTGCCACGGTCGGCATCTCCGCGTCGTACCAGGCATCGCGTTCGGGCTTCGTGCGCGCGGGCCTCACCGCCGAGGACGCCGACCACCTGCTCACGCTGTCGGTGCAGCTCGTGCGCGAGGCGCGCGCCGTGGCCGCGGGCGCGGGCGCGCACCACCCGATGCTCGTGGCCGCGTCCGTCGGTCCGTACGGCGCGACGCTGCACGACGGATCGGAGTACCGCGGTCGGTACGGCGTCGACTTCGAGCAGCTGCTCCACTTCCACCGCGAGCGCCTCGAGGTCCTCGTCGTCGCACGCCCCGACCTCCTCGCGATCGAGACGATCCCCGACCTCGACGAGTCGCGCGCGATCCTCGAGGCGCTGCGCGGCTTCGAAGTGCCCGCGTGGATGTCGTTCTCCTGCGCCGACTCCGCGACCACCTGCGCCGGTCAGCCGATCGAGGAGGCGGCGGCGCTCGTGGCCGAGGCGGGCCTCGCGGCGATCGGCGTCAACTGCACGAAGCCGGAGCACGTGGGTGGCCTCGTCGCGCGCATCCGCGCGGTCGCCCCGGAGCTGCCGGTCGTCGTCTACCCCAACGCGGGGCGGGTGTTCGACGGAGTCGCGCACGAGTGGCTGGGTGATGGCGGCGATGTCCTGCCCGACTCCGCGGTCGCGTCGTGGTTCGATGCCGGCGTCGCCCTCGTCGGTGGCTGCTGCGGCCTCGGTCCGCAGGCGGTGGAGTCCGTCGTGGCCGTGGCGGACCGACGCCAGGTGTGACCCACGAGACTGCCTGCTCACCCGGAGCCGGCTGTGGGCCGCCTCCGCCGGTGGGACAGTGAGGTGAGGCTCACCTGCGAGGAGGGGTCATGAACCACGAGACCGACAGCCGCGACGTCCGAGGCGATGCTCGCCGGTTCCTCGCTCCAGGAATCTCGGTGCTCCTCGGCGTCCCGCTCGCCTGGTGGGGGCTGGCGGGTATGGCGGCCATCACCAGCGACGAGAGCCCTAAGCCCGGACCGAACCCGGCGCTCGCCGGCGCTGTGGTCGTGCTCGCGCTCGCTCTTCTCGTCGCGGTCGCCGGGCGCCGCTGGCGGGTGGTCCAGTCGCTCGCGGTGCTGCTGATGACGCCCTGGCTGGTGCTCGGCCTGCTGCTGGTGTGGGCCTTCGGGCTCGGCCTCGTCCTCGTCGTCCTGGGGCTCGTGTGGTTGCCCGCTCTCGTGTCGGCGTCGCGTGCCCGCCGTTCCGAGGTGCACCCTGCGGTCGGTGCGATCGTCGCGGCCTGAGATGGGGCTGCACGAGGGCGAGCCGTACGTCGATCTGCCGCTCGTGCGCGCGCTCGTCGACGGGGCCATGCCGCAGTGGTCCGACCTGCCGCTGCGCGAGCTGGCGGCCACGGGTACGGACCACCACCTCTACCGTCTCGGCGACGACCTCGTCGTGCGGCTGCCGCGCGTCGACTGGGCGACCGACCAGGTGGCCCGCGACGCGCGATGGCTCCCGCACCTCGCGCCGCACCTCGACGTCACGCTGCCCGAGCAGATCGCCGTCGGCGCCCCCTCCCTCGGGTACCCGTGGGAGTGGTCGGTGTGCCACTGGATCCCGGGCCGGACGCCCGACCGTCGTGACCCGCGCGATCGCGCCGCTCTCGCCGAGCCGCTGGGCCGGTTCTGCCGTGCGCTGCACGGGGTCCCCGACGGTGGTGGTCCTCGCTCCGGCGTCGACGTCTCGCGGGGCGTCCCGCTCGTCGACCGCGACGCGATCACGCGCGAGGCGATCGATGCGGTCGCCGACGAGCTGCACGCGCCGTCGCTGCTCGCCGCGTGGGAGGAGTCGCTGGCGGTTGCGGCGTACGACGGACCCGGCGCGTGGTTCCACGGAGACCTGCTCGCCGGCAACCTGATCCTCGGGCCGGGCGGCGATGGCGCCGACACGCTCGTCGGCGTCATCGACTGGGGGCCGTCAGGAGTGGGCGACCCGGCGACCGATGCGGCGGCGGGCTGGGCCCTCCTCAGCGCCGACGAGCGCGACCGCTTCCGTGCCGCGGCCGGGTACGACGACGCCGCGTGGCTGCGCGGCCGCGGCTGGGCGATGTCCACGGCGCTGGTCGCGCTGCCGTACTACCGCAGCCGCAGCAAGGCCCTCGCCGACCAGGCCCGCCGAACCCTCGCCGAGGTCCTCGCCGAGTCCTGAGCCGCGACGACACCCGCTCTGGAGGTCTGAGCGTGCGCCATTGCGCACGCTCAGACCTCCAGAGCGGGAACTAGGCTCGTCCTATGAGCAACGACGTGCGCGTGGAGAACATCGACCACTCCTGGACCGTCACCAAGATCGTGGCGATCGTGGTCGCGATCGTGACGGCCGGCTACATGGCGCCCTGGGCGGTCGCTGCCGTGCGCGACGTGCGCCACTGGTCGGTGTTCTGGATCAACCTGCTCCTCGGCTGGACCATCATCGGCTGGATCTGGGCGCTGGTCCTGGCACTGCGCTCGCAGCGTCTGCGCGTCAGCGTCTGACACCCCCCGAGCGCCGACACCCTCGCGCCCCCGCACCCCCGCGTGATCTTGGTCAGACGGGGGTCTCCCGGGCCGAGGGAGGGCGGGAACCCCTCATCTGACCAAGATCACGCTGGCGGAGCGGCGTTCGGTCGCGTCCGGACGCTGCTGGGCGTGCAACGCCGGTAGTCGGAGGAGGATCCTGGACGGGTGACGTCGACGCCGACGATCGCCCTGGCCCGAACGGTTCTCCCCGCCGCCCGGATCGACGCGCTGTTCGACGCTCTGGCCGCGGAGGGCTGGCCGGTCATCGGCCCCACCGTCCGCGACGGCGTCCTCGTCCTCGCCCCGCTCGCCGGCGCGACGGACCTGCCCCGAGGCTGGGGCGACGAGCAGGACGCCGGCTCCTACCGCCTCGTGCGCCGCGACGACGACGCGTACTTCGGGTACGCCGCGCCCGCGGGCACCTGGAAGCGCCACCTGTTCCCTGCGCGATCGGTCCTCTGGCGGGCGCGCGTCATCCGCGGGGCGCCGGTGATCGAGGAGACGGTCGAGCGCCCCGGCCGTCGCGCGCTTCTCGGCATCCGCGGCTGCGACCTGGCCGCTGTCCGGGTGCAGGACCGCGTGCTGCTGCACGGCGCGCACCCCGATCCGGTCTACGCCGCACTGCGCGCCGACCTCCTGCTCGTCGCCGTCGCGTGCGGCACGCCCGCAGCCACCTGCTTCTGCCCGTCGATGGGCACCGGTCCCGAGGTGGGCGACGGCGCCGATGTCGCGCTGACCGAGCTCGACGCCGGCACTCCCGACCACCGCTTCCTCGTCGAGGCGCGCACCGACGCCGGCCGCGCGGTCGTGCTGCGCCTCGATCAGGTGCCGCCGACGACGTCCGACGACGACGCGGCGACCGACCTCCTCGCCGGTGCGGTCGCGCGCATGACGAGGTCTGTCGACGCCGACCGCATCCCGGCCGCGCTGAAGGACGCCGCCGAGCACCCGGGCTGGGACGACGTCGCGGCGCGCTGCCTGTCGTGCGGCAGCTGCACGATGATGTGCCCCACCTGCTTCTGCACGGATGTGCGCGACGAGCCCGACGTGCTCGCCGGAGTCGACGAGCGGGTGCGGGTCTGGGCGTCGTGCTTCGAGCTGGGCCACTCCTACCTGCACGGCGGAGCAGTGCGCCCCTCGCCGCGTGCCCGCTACCGCCAGTGGGCCATGCACAAGTTCTCGACGTGGCACGACCAGTTCGGCACCTCCGGCTGCGTGGGGTGCGGCCGCTGCATCACGTGGTGCCCGGCAGGCATCGACATCACCGCGGAGCTCCGCGCGGTGACCGAGGAGGTGCCCTCGTGACCACGCGCACCATGGCCGACGAGCTCGCCGACCACCGCTTCTTCCGGCTCATCCCCTCCGACCTGCGCGAGCGGCTCGCCGGTTGCGCGAAGAACGTCGTGTTCGCGCCCGGCGACCGGATCTGCGTCGAGGGCACCCATGCGTCGGGCTTCTTCGCGCTGCGCGCGGGCCGGGTGAACGTCGGCATCTACGTGCCGCACCAGGGGTTGCAGGTGCTCGAGACCCGCCACGCCGGCGACGTCATCGGTTTCTCGTGGCTGTTCGCGCCGTACCGATGGCAGATCGACGCCGTCGCGGCCGAGCGCGTCCGCGCGATCGAGCTGCACGCCGACTGCCTGCTGCCCTACCTCGAGGAGCACCCGGCCGACGGCTACCTGCTGGTGCGGATGTTCGCGCAGGAGATGGAGGAGACGATCCAGTCCACGCGGCTGCGGCTGCTCGACGTCTACGGGAGGGACCGTGACCGCGTCCGTTGACCGTGCGCCCGTGCCCCGCGGATCGATGACCCCGGTGCCCCACCGGGTGGTCGACGTCGTCCACGAGACGCGTGAGACGGTGACCCTCACCCTCGAGCCGGTCGCGGACGCCGTGCCCGCACCCGCACCGGGTCAGTTCACGATGCTGTGGGCGTGGGGTGCCGGGGAGGTGCCCATCTCGGTGAGCGCCCTGGAGCCGGACGGTCGGCTGGTCCACACCATCCGCGACGTCGCCGGGGTGACGAAGACGCTGTGCGCCTCGAAGGTGGGCGACGTCCTCGGCGTGCGCGGGCCCTACGGGCGAGGCTGGGACGTCGATGCGGCACGCGGTCACGACCTGGTCGTCGTGGCCGGCGGCATCGGCCTCGCGCCGCTGCGGCCGGTGGTGCACGCGGTGCTCGCGGACCGGGCCTCGTTCGGCCGCGTCGCCCTCGTCGTCGGTGCCCGCACCGAGCAGGAGCTGCTCTTCCGCGGCGAGCTCGACGGCTGGTGGCACCGGCGCGAGATCCTCGTCCGCACCATCGTCGACCGCGCCTCGGCCGGCTGGGCCGGCAGCGTCGGCGTCGTCACCGGCGAGCTCGTCGACCTCGACCTCGACACCGAGCGCACGCGCGTCATGGTGTGCGGGCCCGAGGTGATGATGCGCGTGGTCGCGCAGCACGTGACCGATCGCGGCGTGCCGTCGTCGCAGGTCGAGGTGTCGCTCGAGCGCAACATGCAGTGCGCGGTCAAGACGTGCGGCCACTGCCAGGTCGGTCCCTACTTCGCGTGCACCGACGGCCCGGTCCTCACCTGGGACGTCGTCGACGCACTGCTCACGGTGCGTGAGCTATGAGCACCCGCCGCGTGGCCGTCGTGAAGCTCGCCTCGTGCGACGGGTGCCAGCTGACGCTGCTCGACTGCGAGGACGAGCTGCTGGGCATCGCGGGTGCCGTCGACATCGTGCACTTCCTCGAGGCCGGTGGCCCGGTGCTGGCCGGCCCCTACGACCTCGCGATCGTGGAGGGGTCGATCACCACGGCGCACGACGCCGCGCGCATCCGCGAGCTGCGCGAGCAGTCGACGGTGCTCGTGTCGATCGGCGCGTGCGCGACCGCTGGAGGCGTGCAAGCGCTGCGCAACACGGCCGATGTCAGCGAGTTCACGTCGGTGGTCTACGCCAGCCCGGAGTACATCACCACCCTCGCCACCTCGACGCCGGTGTCCTCGCACGTGCAGGTCGACGTCGAGCTGCACGGCTGCCCCGTCGACAAGGGTCAGCTGCTGCACGTCGTGTCGTCGTACCTGCTGGGGCGGCCGCCGCGCCTGGACTCCTCGCCGGTGTGCGTCGAGTGCAAGCGTCGCGGCACCACCTGCGTCCTGGTGGCGCACGGCACGCCCTGCCTCGGGCCGGCGACCCACGGCGGTTGCGGTGCCCTGTGCCCGTCGTTCGACCGCGGCTGCTTCGGCTGCTTCGGCCCGGCCGACACGGTGAACGCGGGCGCGCTGGTCGCGCGGCTGCGGCGTACGGCGTCGGCGGCCGACGTCACGCGCCTGTTCCACACGTTCACGACCGAGGCGCCCGGCTTCCGTGGCGTCGTCGCGGAGGAGACGCCGGAGCCCGAGGACGTGGAGGCGACGTCATGACCGTGCGCGAGACCACCGGTCGCGTGATCGACGTCGCTGCGCTCGCCCGCGTCGAGGGCGAGGGTGCGGTGCACGTCCGCATCGACGGCGACGAGGTCGTCGACGTCGCGCTCGACATCTACGAGCCGCCCCGCTTCTTCGAGGCGTTCCTGCGCGGTCGCGGCTACCAGGAGCCGCCGGACATCACCGCGCGCATCTGCGGGATCTGCCCGGTGGCCTACCAGATGAGCTCGGTGCAGGCGATCGAGCAGATCTGCGGCGTGACCGTCGACGGCCAGCTCGCCGCTCTGCGCCGCCTGCTCTACTGCGGCGAGTGGATCGAGAGCCACGCGCTGCACGTCTACCTGCTGCACGCGCCGGACTTCCTCGGCTACGACGGCGGCATCTCGATGGCGCGCGACCACCGCGACGTGGTCGAGCGAGGTCTGCGCCTCAAGCAGATCGGCAACCGGCTGATGGAGGTGGTCGGCGGCCGCGCGATCCATCCTGTGAACGTCCGCGTCGGCGGCTTCTACCGGCTGCCCGACCTCGACGCGCTGCGCGCCCTCGTCCCCGACCTCGAGTGGGCCGTCGGTGCGTCGCTCGACACCGTGTCGTGGGTGGCCGGCTTCGAGATCCCGGCGTACGAGGGCGACTGGGATCTCGTCGCGGGCGCCGGCGACCACGAGTACCCGATCATGGGCCGTTCCCTCGTGACCTCGATGTCGCCGGACGCGGTGCCGATCGAGCGGTTCAGCGACCACGTCGTCGAGGAGCACGTCGAGCGCTCGAACGCCCTGCACGCGACGTGGGACGGCCGCACCTACCTCGTCGGACCGCTCGCGCGCTACTCGCTGAACCAGCACCTGCTGCCGCAGGTCGCCCGCGAGGCGGCGGCCGCCGCCGGTCTCGGTCGCGAGTGCCGCAACCCGTTCGCGTCCATCGTCGTGCGCTCCGTGGAGCTCGTCGCAGCGTGCGTCGACGCGCTGCGGCTGGTGCGCGAGTACGTGCCACCAGAGGCGCCCGCCCTCGACGTACGACCGCGCGCCGGCGTCGGTCACGGTGCCAGCGAGGCGCCGCGCGGGCTGCTGTACCACCGGTACGAGCTCGACGAGAGCGGCAGCATCCTCTCCGCGACCATCGTTCCGCCCACGTCGCAGAACCAGCGCGCCATCGAGCTCGACCTGCGCCGCGTCGCGCAGGCGGGCCTCTCGCTCGACGACGCCGCTCTGCGGGCGCGGTGCGAGCAGTCGATCCGCAACCACGATCCGTGCATCTCCTGCGCGACCCATGCGCTGGAGGTCCACGTCGACCGGCGGTGACCCGGTGACGCGCGCGGTCGTGCTCGGTCTCGGGAACGCGATGCGTCGTGACGACGGTGTCGCCGACGCCGTCCTGGACACCGTCCGCGCGCGGATGCCCGAGGCCGACGTGCGCGCGGTGTACGGCGACCCGGCCACGCTCGTGGCCGCGTGGACCGGCGCCGACCTCGTCGTCCTCGTCGACGCGCTGTCCGGCGAGGGCGCACCCGGCGACGTGCTCCGCTTCGAGCGCACCGGCGAACGGTGGGACGTCGTCCCGCCGGCGGCCCCGCTGTCGAGCCACGGCTGGGGGCTGTCGGACGCGCTCGAGCTCGCCGACGCCCTCGCCCGCACGCCACCGCGTCTGGTGGTGGTCGCCGTCGTCGCCGCCGACCTCACGACCGGCCACGGCCTGTCGTCGCCGGTGGCGGCCGCCGTGCTTCCCGCGGCCGAGCAGGTGCTGCGCGCCCTGGCGAGATGACCGCGGCCGCCGCTGGCGCTCCTCTGAGCGGGCGAGGACACTCGGGCGCGGGGGGTGGTCGGGATGCTCCGGCTCTGGAATCCCATCACGGCCGTGATGCTCGTGCTCGCGACGCTGGTGAGCCTCGCGCTGCTCGTCCTGGCGATGACGTTCCCCGTCTACTCCAGCGAGTCCGTGTCGGCCACGGTCGAGGGCGGGCAGGCCGCCGAGGTCGTGCGCTCGAGCGCGACTCTCGTCTCGGTGAACGGGTTCGGCGCGCTGATCCCTGTCGCGGTCCCGCTCGTGGCGACCCTGCTCGTCGGCCTGCTGCTGCGCGCCGCCGCGAGCCGCGCGGAGTACGCCGTCGCCTGGGTGCTCACGCTGCTCTACGCCGGGCTCTGCGTCCTGGCACTGCTGAGCATCGGCATCCTTCTCGCGCCGGTGGCCGTCCTGCTGGTCGTCGCCTGCGCCACCGCGCGGCTGTCGTGGGCCCCCGCCCCGGCACCCGCGTGAGCCGGGCGGTCACGAGGGATCGACCGGCTCGGGCGCGCCGCCGGCCCCGGTCCGGGCGGGATCGCAGACCAAGGCCCAGGGATCGTCCCCGATCCGCGTGAGCAGGACGACGGCGCTGCCACGCGCCCGAGGCAGGTCGAGGCGGCGCCGTACGTCGTCGACGTCGAGCGAGGTCGCCCGCTTCTTCACCACGACGTGGCCGACCTCCTCCGCGACGAGCGCGGCCCGCAGCGTGCGCAGGTCGTAGGGGAGCGCCCGGCGCACACGGAACTCGGTCCACAGCGGGGTGGGTCTCCGTTCTTCCTGGTCGACGGTGATGTAGGCGACCCGCGGGTCGAGCAGCCGGCCGGGGAAGGTGCCTGCGAGCGGCCCCACCAGACCCGCGCGGATGACGGCGTCGTCGGGCTCGATCAGCCAGCGGCCGACGGGCCCGACCGGGGGCGGCACCTCGTCGGCGAGGTCGAGGTGCGAGCCGATCCGGTCGGTGCGGTCGCCGCGCACCGCGACGGCGAGGCGTCGTACGCCGTGCGACGCGAGCGCCGGCCAGGCGAGCTCGGCCTCGACGAGCTGGCCGTCGACCGAGGTCCACGTGCCGCACCCGCCGCGCGGGATGCTGGCGTGATCGATGCCGGGTGCGACCTTCGCCGCGGTGCGCGGCACCCGCGCCGCGACGGCCTCGACCCACGACCACGGCGGCGACCACGCCTGCGGGTCGGCCACGCGCGCGCTGCGGCCGTCGCGGCGCCGGGCGGGGTCGCGGCGAGCGGGGTCGGCGTACGCCGCGTCGACGGCGGCGAGCACCGGGTCGAGGAGCCCCGGGTCGGTCACGTCGCCCTCGACCACCTCGACCCGGTCGGCGTGACCGAGCGCGGAGAGGTTGTGCCGCGCGAGCGCGGCCACGACCGGGTCGCGCTCGACCGCCGTCACCTGCAGCCGGGCGCGCGCGAAGGCCGCCGAGTCCAGGCCGAGCCCGCAGCCGAGGTCGGCCACGTGCGTCGCGCCGGCGGCGGCGTAGCGCGCGGCGCGCAGGTCGGCGACGACCGTCCGGGTCGCCTGCTCGAGCCCGTCCTCGGTGAGCAGCAGCCGCTCGGCGAGGTCGCCGAGCCGCGGCCGGGCGCGCCGGCGCAGCCGCACCTGCGTGAGCACCGCCGCCACGAGCCCCGGATCGGCGCCCGGGTTCGCGGCCCGCAGCAGCGACGTCGCCCGCAACGGATCCACCGCCGCCCCGACCCCCGCCGCCGCCTGCGCATGCGCGGCGTCGTCGGTGCGCATGGCCTGGGCGAGCAGGTCCTGGCCGAGCTCACCCGCCAGCGCCCGGACGGTCTCCAGATCCACGGACGGCAGCGTGCCAGACCGCCTGAGGGCAGCCGACCGGACCCGCTCGTCCCGACCGGCACGCGTCGACCCAGCCCGCGGACGTGCGCGCCGCGCGGCCGAAGGCCGCACCGGCCGGCGACGGCCCGTCAGGGCCCGAGCCGACCGGTCCTCGGCGCGCCGGCGACGCGAGCGCGTCCGTCGTGAGACGGGGCCCGAAGGGTCGCGGCTCACGACGGACAGCGAGCGCAGCGAGCCCGCGCTCGCCTGGAGCCGCAGAAAGCACCGCGCTCGCATGGAGCCGCAGAAAGCACAGCAGCCCGGACCCGCTCGTGACGACCGAGCGGGGTCGACCCAGCCCGCGGACCTGCGCGCCGCGCGGCCGAAGGCCGCTCCGGCCGGCGACGGCCCCCTGGGGCCCGAGCCGACCGGTCCCCGGCGCGCCGGCGACGCGAGCGCGTCCGTCGTGAGACGGGGCCCGTAGGGTCGCGGCTCACGACGGACAGCGAGCGCAGCGAGCCCGCGCTCGATTGGAGCCGCAGCAAGCACCGCGCTCGCTTGGAGCCGCAGCAAGCAGAGCTGGCACTCGGGTTGACCGACTGCTAACGCGTTCTTAGAGTGGGTCCCGTGGGCACTCTCACCCCGAGAGTGCCATGAGCCAGCCCGGTGCGGCACCCGCGACGACGCCCCGGCGGCCAGCCAGCCA
>JAKOVT010000059.1 GCA_029781935.1 Actinomycetes bacterium
GCCATGCGCTGCACGGTGTCGAGATCGCCTCGTGCGGAAGCGATCTCGGCCCAGCGGTCGGCTGCCTGCTCGACGCCGGCGTCCACGAGCCAGGCGAGGAGCTCCTCGTCGCCGCTCGCCACGGCTATCCCCGTGAGCCGGTCCGCCGCGTCCTCGTTGCCGTCGTCGACGAGGAACCTCAGCGTGTCGATGTCGCCCGTCATCGCGGCGAGACCGGAGAGCAGGTCCGCCGAGTGCTCGCTGCCGTTGTCGATCAGGAAACGGAGCGTCTCGGTGTCGCCGTCGTGGACGGCCAGCTCGGCGAGGGTCGCGGCGGCGTCCTCGTCGCCCTCCTCCTCGACCAGCCGCCGCAGCGCCTCGCGGTCGTCGGTCATGCGCCGACGGTACGCCGCCCCTATCTGGTTGGCCGGGAGGCACGTGCACGGACCTCCCAGCCATCCAGATCGGTGCGGGGCGGTCCGGATCGTGGAACGCCGCGCCCTGCTCCTCCGAGCGACGCGTACGCTTCTCGCACAACCGAAGAGCCGATCGACTCGCTGCGGGAGAGACCCGCACGCGCGGGCGCCGTAGGAGCAACCCCTCCCCGGGAATCTCTCAGGCACCGGTACCGCAGCGGGAAGGCGCCTCTGGAGAGCGGCCCGACGTGGGGCCCACCGATGGAGCAAAGGCGCGCGAGCGTCGGAATCTCTCAGGTATCCGAAACAGAGCGGGGAGGATCCGTCCTCGCTCGAAGGTGCGTCATGACCGACCTGGCTCTCTCCACGCCGCTCTGGCTGGCTGTCCTCACGATCGTCGTCAACGCGCTCGTCGGCGCGCTGCACGGCTACCTCGACCGCGACCGGCACTGGGACGTCGTCGGCATCGTCACGTTCGCGCTCGTCATGGGCCTCGGCGGCGGCTTCCTGCGCGACGTGCTCCTCGGCCTGCCGGCGCAGTCGCTGCGTACGCCGTGGCCGGTGCTCGCCACCCTCGTCGCGGTCCCGTTCGCGCGGGCCGTGGCACCGGTCGCGCAGCGGATCCCACGGCTCCTGGGCGCGCTGGACGCCCTCGCCCTGTCGCTGTTCGCGATCACGGGCACGGCGACCGCATCCGCGCACGGCGTACCCGCGCTCCCTGCGGTGCTCGTCGGCGTGATCTCCGCGGTCGGCGGCGGCGTGCTCGTGTCGGTGCTGCGCGGCGAGGTGCCGAGCATCCTGGTGCCCAGCCGCCCGCAGGCGCTGCTCGCCGCGGTGGTCGGGGCGGCCTATCTCGCCCTCGCGCCCTGGGATCCGGACACCGCGTACGTCGCGAGCGCGGTCATCGGCGTCGCCCTGCACCTGCTCGCCGAGCGACGCGAGGTGCGCACTCGACCGCTCTCCGCCGTCGTCTAGCCACGTCACTGCTCGAACGCACGGGAACTCGGCCCGAATCCGTGCGTTCGGGCAGTGACGTGGGGCACGGGCGCGAGGGTCAGGGGCTGGCGGCCAGGACGAGGAAGGCCGCCAGGATCGCGAGGTGCACGCTGCCCTGCAGCCGCGTGGCGCGACCGGGGACGACGGTGAGCGCGCCGACGACCATCGTGAGCGCGAACAGCACGAGCTGCGTCGGGCCGAGCCCGAGCAGCAGCCGCCCCTCGAGCCAGATCGAGGCGATCGCGATCGCGGGGATGGTGAGGCCGATGCTCGCCATCGCCGATCCGAGCGCGAGGTTGACCGACACCTGCGTGCGGTTGCGTCGCGCCGCGCGGTAGGCAGCCAGCGACTCGGGGAGCAGCACGAGCAGCGCGATCACCACGCCGACGACGGCCTGCGGCAGGCCGGCCGCGGCCACGGCGTCCTCGATGAACGGCGACTCCACCTTCGCCAGGCCGACCACGACCACGAGCGAGATGAGCAGCAGGCCCAGGCTCGAGAGCGCGGCGCGGCCCGTCGGGGGCTGCGCGTGCTCGTCGGCGTCGTCCTCGCCGTCGATGTCGACGGGCAGGAAGAAGTCGCGGTGCCGCACGGTCTGGGTGACGACGAAGACCCCGTAGATCACCGCCGACGCGATGGCGGCGAAGGTGAGCTGCACGGTGGAGAACTCGGGACCCGGCACGCTCGTGGTGAACGTCGGGAGCACGAGCGTGAGCGTGGTGAGCGTCGCGACCGTGGCGAGCGCGGCACCGCTGCCCTCGGCATTGAAGAGCGCGACGCCGTGCCGCCGGGCGGCGGTGAGCAGCGACAGGCCGAGGATGCCGTTGCACGTGATCATGACCGCGGCGAACACCGTGTCGCGCGCGAGGCCCGCGGACTTGTCGCCCCCCGACGACATGAGCGTGACGATGAGACCCACCTCGATGATCGTCACGGCGACCGCGAGGGTGAGCGACCCGAACGGCTCGCCGACCTTGTGGGCGATCACCTCCGCGTGGTGCACCGCCGCGAGCACCGCACCGGCCAGCACGACGGCAGCGAGGACGGCGACGAGGATCGGCAGCGAGCGGCCCCAGACGGCGACGAGCACGACGACGCCGAGGACGGGCGCGACCACGGGGAGGAGAGCGCCCCGCCCGCTCCTGGATCCCGCGCCCGTCATGCTCGCGATCCTGCCGGACGTCGCGATGCCTGTCGAAATCTCCACGGCGCCGCGCACGCCCTGACCTGCACGGACGGATCAGAGCGCGGCCATCACGGTTGGCGGCGTCCGGTTCCTCACGTACGTTGGTCGGGTGGATGCAGCGACCGGTCGTCGCGCCGCCCTCGTGGCGGCGCTTCTCGGCCTGCTCGCCTTCCTCGGTGCTGCTGCCGTGCCGGCTGCCGCAGCCGGCGCGCTGGTGGCCACCCCGTCGGCAGCGCACAGCGCCGTCCTCGGCGACCTGGTGCAGGCTGCGGGACCGACCTCCAGCGTCGGCGGCGCGGCACGCACCCAGCAGCCCGTCGCCGTCCGCACGACGGCGCACGAGCGCACCGCCGCCGCACATCCCGGTGGCTGGGCCCTCGGTGCAGCGCTGCTCGTTCTGGCCGGGCTCTGCCTGGTCGCCGCCGTCCTGCGCTCCGGTCGCCGTACGACGCTGACCGGCTGGCGCCGCGGCCTCGCCCCGCGCGCGCCGCCGGCCCTGGCCCTGTAGCGAGCCACCGCGACCGCTGCCCCGCAGCGCGCACCCGTCACGACCCCACCGGTCGCCGAGACACCTCGGCCGGACCGGCCTTCCCGCGCACGTCGTGCTCCGAGGAGTCCCCATGGCCCTGCACGTGACCACCCCGAACCGCACCGGTGCCGAGGCGCCGACGCTCTCCACCGCCGACCTCGACCGGCTGCGGATGACGCTCGCCCAGCTGGCCTGCGACCTCGACCAGCAGATGCGCTCCGCGAGCACCACGCTGGCGCAGCTGCGCGAGGACTTCAGCCTCACCGACCCGGATGTGCAGGCTCCGCTGATGACGGCGCTGCACGCGCTCGACGCCGCGGAGCGCACGGCCATCGACGTGGCCGACGCCCTGGCGCGCATCGACGCAGGCACCTACGGCGTGTGCGGCCGCTGCCGCGGCGCGATCCCCCTCGAGCGGCTCGAGGTGCGGCCCGCCGGACGCTTCTGCGTCGCCTGCACCCGGTGAGCGGCGCGGTCCCCCGCGACCGCAGCACGTCGGGACCCGGCAGCCGTGCCGGGCTGGTCCGCGCCCTCGCGGCCGCAGCGGTGCTGGCCGCCGCCGCGTTCGTGGCGCTCACCAGCCCGGTGCGGCTCGGCCTCGACCTGCGCGGTGGCACGCAGATCGTGCTCGAGACCCGCGACACGGGGGCGGTGAAGGCAGACGCCGAGTCGACCGACCGGGTCGTGGAGGTCCTGCGCAAGCGCGTCGACGCCCTCGGGGTGTCGGAGCCGACGCTGGCGCGCTCCGGCGACACGCGGATCATCGTCGAGCTGCCCGGAGTGCAGGACCCGCGCGAGGCGGCCGACACCATCGGACGCACGGCGCAGCTCAGCTTCCACCCCGTGCTCGGCGTCGCGGAACCGGGAACGGCT
>JAKOVT010000090.1 GCA_029781935.1 Actinomycetes bacterium
AGGGCCGCGTGACGCGCCGGGCGATGTCGTCGAGCAGCGAGCGGGCGAGGTCGGGGTCCCCGAACTCGTCGAGGTACTTCATCGGCTCAGCCCGCCACGGACGTCGGCCCGGACGCCGGGTCCCCGAGCCCGAGCTCCTCGTCGAGCAGGCCCACGGAGCGGAAGAGCTCGAGCGTCTCGAGCGCCGACTTCTCGTCGAGCCGGGTGAGCGCGAAGCCCACGTGGACGATCGTGTAGTCGCCCACCACGACGTCGGGCACGTACGCGAGGCACACCTTCTTGTGCACACCGCCGAAGTCGACGTCGGCCATGCGCGTGCCGTTCTCCTCCCAGACCTCCGTGACGCGTCCGGGGACTCCGAGGCACATGTCAGACGTTCCTTCCTGCTGCGGCCACGGCGACCTGCCCGAGGGCGAGGCCACCGTCGTTGGGCGGGACGGTCGCGTGGACCAGCACCCGCATTCCGTACGCCTCCAGTCTGCCTCGGCAGGCGGTCGTCAGTCGCGCGTTCTGGAAGACGCCACCGGTCAGACCGACGGTCGAGATGCCGTGCGCCGCACGGACGGCCAGCGCCGCGGTGACCACGGCCCGTGCCACGCCCTCGTGGAACGCTGCCGCTGCTGCCGGCACGGGTACGCCGCCCCGCACGGCGGCGGTCGCGGCGACCACCACGGGCCCCGGGTCGAGCTCGAGAACCCCGTCGACGTCGCGCACCGGCAGGTCCCAGGAGTGATCGGCGGGCGCCCCGGCGAGCGCCCCGGCGAGCGCCTCGAGCTCCATCGCCGCCTGCCCCTCGTACTGGACGTCGTGCCGCACGCCGAGCAGGCTCGCGACCGCGTCGAAGAGCCGACCCATGCTCGTCGTGGGCGTGCAGCCGAAGCCGGAGCGCACCATGCTGCCCACGGCCGCGAGCTCGCCGGGCTCGGCCGCGGCCACGGGCGGCAGGTCGGGGTCCCACGGCAGGCCGGCCGCGTGCAGGTGCGCGAGCGCAGTGCGCGCGGGCCGCCGGATCGCGGCGTCGCCGCCGGGCAGCGGGACGGGGCGCAGGTGGCCCACTCGCTGCACCGACCGGTAGGAGCCGAGGAGGAGCTCGCCGCCCCAGATGGTGCCGTCGTCGCCGTATCCCGTGCCGTCGAGGACCACCGCCAGCACGGGCTCGTCGGGCGCCACCTCGTGCTCGGCGAGCAGCGACGCGAGGTGGGCATGGTGGTGCTGCACCAGGACGAGCGGGACGTCGTGCTCGTCGGCGTACCGCGCCGCCCAGGAGCGCGACAGGTAGGCGGGGTGCGCGTCGGCGACGACGACCTCGGGCTGCACGCGCACCAGCGACGCCAGCGTGCCCTGGGTCCGGGCCAGCATGGTGAGCGTCTCCAGGTTGCCGACGTCGCCGACGTGCTGGCTGAGCCACGCGCGTCGTCCGGAGGCCACGCACACCGCGGCCTTCAGCTCCCCGCCCACCGCGAGCGACGGCAGTGCGTCGAGCGGGAGGCGGACCGGGAGCGGGGCGTAGCCGCGGCTGCGGCGCACCGGTTGCAGGCCGTCGCCGACGAGCCGCACCACCGAGTCGTCGCACGACACGTGGATCGGCCGGTCGTGGTGGAGAAACGCGTCGACGAGGTCGGCGAGGCGCTCGTCGGCCTCGGCCTCCTCGATGCAGAGGGGCTCGTCGCTGAGGTTGCCGCTGGTGAGCACGATCGCGCGCAGCGGATCGTGGTCGACGTCGGGGTGCCGCGACAGCAGCAGGTGGTGCAGCGGCGAGTAGGGGAGCAGCAGCCCGATCGTGGCGGCGCCGGGCGCGGCTGCGCCCAGCAGCCGCGCCTCCGCGGGACCTGCCGGCGTGCGTTGCGCGAGCACGATCGGCGCCTCCCGCGACGCGAGCGCCTCGCCCACGCCGTCGGACATCGGCGCCAGGCCGGCCGCCACGTCGAGGTCGGCCACCATGACCGCGAACGGCTTGTCGCCGCGCTGCTTGCGCCGCCGCAGCTCGGCCACCGCCGCGGGCTGGTAGGCGTCGCACGCGAGGTGGTAGCCCCCGATCCCCTTCACGGCCACGATCCCGCCGCGGCGAAGGACGTCGAGCGCGGCGGCCAGCGCATCGTCGTCGTACGCCGACACCGCGGGCTCGTCGCGGCCCCGGAACGCCAGCCGCGGACCGCACGCGGGGCAGGCGGTCGGCTGCGCGTGGAACCGGCGGTCGCCGGGGTCGTCGTACTCCGCCTGGCACGTCGCGCACAGGGGGAACGCCGCCATCGTCGTGAACGGCCGGTCGTAGGGCAGGCCGGTCACGATCGTGTACCGCGGTCCGCAGTAGGTGCACGCGGTGAACGGGTAGCGGTACCGGCGGTCGGCGGGGTCGCGCACCTCGCGCAGGCAGTCGTCGCAGACTGCCGTGTCGGGCGGGATCAGCGCCACGTCGGCGCCCGCGGTCTCCTCGCTGGCGACCACGACGAAGGACACGTCGCCCTGCGGCGTCTCCTCGGTCGCCACGACGGCCTCCACCGCCGACAGCGGTGGCGCCTCGAGCGGCAGCCGGCGCAGGAACTCCGCGATGTCGGCGTCGTCGCCCTCGACCGCGACGAACACGCCCCGGTCGTCGTTGCCCACGTGCCCCCGGAGGCGCAGCGACCGCGCGAGGCCGTAGACGTAGGGCCGGAACCCCACGCCCTGCACGACGCCGGTGACGCGGACCGACAGCCGCTGCGTCACCCGAGGTCCCAGACCATGACCCGATTGTTGCCCGAATCGGCGATCGCGAGCAGGTCGCCCGCCACGCACTCGCCGTAGGGCCGGACCTCGATGTCGGATCAATGCCAGAATCGCGCTTCCGCGTTGGTCGCCGGACGCCGCGACGACGGCCGCGCGTCCTGCGGTCGATCAGCCGATGCGCGGGTCGCGCACGCGCTCGCGGATCGCGGCGGCCGCGGCGTCGTCGGGCGCGGCCTGGGCGTCGAGCTCCGCGGCGACGCGTCGTTGGTAGCGCGACACCTCCTCGGTGCGCCGCTGCTCGTCCCAGCCGAGCGCGTCGCCCATGAGGTGCGCCACGACGCGCGCGGCCACCAGGCCGCGGTCGCCCGCCTCGAGGTAGAGCCTGGTGCGCCGGGTGAGGACGTCCTCGACGTGCAGCGCGCCCTCGTGGGTCGCCGCGTGCACCACCTCGACCGCGAGGGTGCCCGCGCCGCCGGGCACCTCCCGCGCGAGCTCGGGCTCGTCGTCGAGGTGCAGCAGCAGCTCGGGCAGCAGCCGCCCGTACCGGTGGGCGAGGCGGTCGAGGTGCTCGGCGCTCACGTTCTCCGTGCCGGGCGAACCCGCGAGCTCGGCGAGCAGCTCCGTCGGCTCGCAGGCGCCGACCAGCGGCACCTCCGCCGACCGGGACGGCGGCATCAGGTCGGGTCTGCCCGGGAAGAGGTCCTCGCCGCACGCGTCGACGGTGTCCTCGGCCATGACGCGGTACGTCGTGTACTTGCCGCCCGCGATCGTGACCAGGCCGGGCAGCGGGCGCCGCACGGTGTGCTCGCGGGAGATCTCCGACTCCGAGAGCCCCTCGGTGTCGACGAGCGGGCGCAGGCCGGCGTACAGGCCGATGACGTCGGTCTCGTCGAGGTCGGAGGTGAGCACCGCGTTGGCCTGCTCGAGCAGGTAGGCCAGGTCGGCGTGCGTCGCCGACGGGTGGGCCAGACCGTGGTGCCACGCGGTGTCGGTCGTGCCGATCACCCACGAGCGGCCCCACGGCAGCACGAAGAGCACCGACGTCCGGGTCTTCGTGATGAGCGCGAGCGAGGCGTCGATCCGGTCGCCGGGCACCACGATGTGCACGCCCTTGCTCGGACGCATGCGCAGCGGCACCTCGACGCCGGCGAGCTCCTCGGTCAGGCCCGCCCACACGCCGGTCGCGTTGACGACGACGCGCGCGGGGACGTCGTGCGTCTGCCCCGTGGTCGCGTCGGTGACGCGCGCACCCACCACCTGGTCGCCCTCGCGCACGATCCGGTCGACCCGCGCGGCGGAGACCAGCGACGCGCCGTGGGCTGCAGCGGTGCGGGCGAGCTCCAGGGTGTGCCGGGCGTCGTCGACCTGGGCGTCGTGGTAGCGGATCGCGCCGGCGACGGTCTCGGGCCGCAGCGACGGGAAGGCGCGCAGGGCTGCCGAGCGCGACAAGTGGCTGTGCCGGGGCACCGACGGGGTCAGGCCCCCGAGGGTGTCGTACAGCGTGAGCCCGGCGCCGACGTACGGGCGTTCCCAGATCCGGTGCGCGAGCGGGTACAGGAACGGCAGCGGCCGGACCAGGTGGGGCGCGAGGTGGTCGAGCAGCAGCGCGCGCTCGCGCAGCGCCTCGCGGACGAGGGCGACGTTGAGCTGCTCGAGGTAGCGCAGGCCGCCGTGCACCAGCTTGCTCGACCGGCTCGACGTCCCGGCCGAGAAGTCGCGCTGCTCGACCAGCCCCACGCTGAAACCGCGGAGGGCGGCATCCAGGGCCACCCCGCACCCGGTCACCCCGCCGCCGACCACCAGGACGTCGACGCCCTCGCGCAGCCGCTCCCAGGAGCGCTCGCGGTACGCCGGGTCCAGCCGGCCGCGGGGGTTGCTCGTGCTGCTCATCGCTCTCGACCGTACCCGTGCGGCGCCCGGGTGGCGCAGCGCACCCGGCGCGGGCCCGCGACCGACCGCCGGTCCCTAGGATCGGGGCATGCACCCGCGGGGACGCCGTCGATGAACGACTTCCTGGTCAACCTGCTCGTCGTGCTCGTGTTCACCCTGCTCGGCGGCTTCTTCGCCGCCGCCGAGATCGCGCTGGTCTCGCTGCGCGAGAGCCAGGTTCAGCGCCTGGCCACCGAGCGCGGGCGCAAGGGCGAGCGGCTGTCCCGTCTCGTGCACGACCCCAACCGGTTCCTCGCGGCCGTGCAGCTCGCCGTCACGATGGCCGCCTTCCTGTCGGCCGGCTTCGGCGCCTCGCAGATGTCGCCCCAGGTCGCTCCTCTGCTCGTCGATCTGGGCCTGTCGCAGGGCGCGGCCGACACCGTCGCGTTCCTCCTCGTCACCATCCTGCTCGTCTACCTGTCGCTGGTCCTCGGCGAGCTCACGCCCAAGCGCCTCGCGCTGCAGCGGGCCGAGGGCATCGCCGTCATGGTCGCCGGGCTGGTCGACTGGCTGGCCCGGATCACCCGACCGTTCATCTGGCTGCTCTCGGTCTCTACCGACGCCCTCGTGCGCCTGCTCGGCGGCGACCCGAACGCGAACAAGGAGGTGATCACCGAGGAGGAGCTGCGCGGGATGGTCGCCACCCAGGCGACGCTCACGCCGCAGGAGCGCGAGCTCATCGACGACGTCTTCGACGCCGGCGAGCGCGAGCTCCGCGAGGTGATGGTGCCCCGCACCGAGGTCGAGTTCCTCGACTCCACGCTCCCCGCCTACAAGGCGGCCCGTCTCGTCGCCCACCTGCCGCACTCGCGCTACCCGGTCTTCCGCGGGTCGCAGGACGACGTCTTGGGGTTCGTGCACATCCGCGACGTGCTCGCCCCCGACGTCGCCGACCGCGGCATCCGGCTCGAGGACCTCGTCCGCGAGGTGCTGTTCATGCCGGGCAGCAAGCGGGTGCTGCCGGCGATGTTCGAGATGCGCTCGGCCGGCGTGCACCTCGCGATCGTGGTCGACGAGTACGGCGGCACCGACGGCATCGTCACGCTCGAGGACCTCGTCGAGGAGCTCGTCGGCGATATCCGCGACGAGTACGACGTCGAGGAGCGCGTCGACCGCAGCGCCCACGGCGAGGTCGAGGTCGACGGCCTGCTCAACCTCGAGGACTTCGCCGACGAGGTCGGATTCGAGCTGCCCGAGGGCCCGTACGAGACCGTGGCCGGGTTCGTCGTGGCCGAGCTCGGCCGGCTGCCCGAGGTGGGGGAGTCGGTGGCGGTCGACGGGCACACCCTCACGGTCACCGAGCTCGACGGCCGCCGCGCCTCCCGCATCCGGGTGGTGCGGGGCGCCGTAACCGGGTCGCCGGACGTCGGGGACTCGATGGGAGAATCCCCCGCATGACCGCACCACGCGCCCTGTCCGGGATCCAGCCCACCGCCGGGTCCTTCCAGCTCGGGAACTACCTCGGCGCCGTCCGCCACTGGGTCGACCTCCAGGACGACCACGACGCCTTCTACATGGTGGTCGACCTGCACGCGATCACCGTCGAGCAGGACCCCACGGCGCTGCGGCACAACACGCTGCTCGCCTACGCGCAGCTCCTCGCCGCAGGGGTCGACCCGACCCGCTCGACGCTCTTCGTCCAGAGCCACGTCCCCGAGCACGCGCAGCTGGGCTGGGTCATGCAGTGCATCACCGGCTTCGGCGAGGCCTCGCGCATGACGCAGTTCAAGGACAAGTCCGCACGCGGCGGGTCCGACCACGCCTCCGTCGGCCTGTTCACCTACCCGATCCTGCAGGTCGCCGACATCCTGCTGTACCAGGCCGAGGCGGTCCCGGTCGGCGAGGACCAGCGCCAGCACCTCGAGCTCACGCGCGACCTCGCGCAGCGGTTCAACTCCCGCTACGGGCAGACGTTCACGATGCCCCAGCCGTTCATCGTCAAGGACACCGCGAAGATCGTCGACCTGCAGGATCCCACCGCGAAGATGAGCAAGTCGCTGCCGAACAGCGCGGTGTTCCTGCTCGACGACACCAAGGTGATCACCAAGCGGATCAAGTCGGCCGTGACCGACAGCGAGACCGAGGTGCGGTTCGACCCGGCGACCAAGCCCGGCGTCTCCAACCTGCTCACCATCCTCGCCGCCTTCAGCGGCCGCGACGTCGAGACCGTGGTGAAGGACTACGACGGCAAGGGGTACGGCGCGCTGAAGACCGACACGGCCGAGGCCGTGGCCGCCTTCGCCGAGCCGTTCGCCGCCCGCGTGGGCGAGCTCATGGGCGACCCGGCGGAGCTGCACCGGCTGATGGACGCGGGCGCGGCCAAGGCGCGCGGCGTCGCGGCGTCCACTCTCGCTGCCGCCTACGACCGGCTCGGCCTGGTGCCGGTCGGCCTCGGGTGAGCCTGCTCATCGGAGTCGCCGTCGCGATCCCGGACCCCTGGGGTGCCGAGCTCGAGCGCTGGCGTGCCGAGCTGGGGGATCCGCAGGCCGGGGCCATCCCCGCCCACATCACCGTCCTGCCGCCCACCCGGGTCGATCCGGACGACCTCGAGTCCGTCGCGCAGCACCTGCTGGAGGCGGCCGGGTCGGTGGCGCCGTTCGAGGTTCGCCTGCGCGGCACGGCCACCTTCCGGCCGGTGTCGCCCGTGGTGTTCGTGGCGCTCACCAGCGGGATCAGCGGGTGCGAGTCGCTCGAGGCCGCCGTCCGGCGGGGCCCGCTCGCCCGCGAGCTCGACCACCCGTACCACCCCCACGTCACCGTGGCCCACGACCTCCCCGACGAGGTCCTCGACCGGGCGGAGCGCGAGCTCGCGGCCTATGCCGCCGCCTTCGAGGTGCGCGAGGTCGTCCTCTACGCCCATGAGTCCGGTGCCTGGCACCCGCGGCGGGCGTTCCCGCTCGGGTCGGCGGGCTAGCGGGTCTGGTCGCCCGACGAGCCCGGTCGCACGATCCGGACGTTGCCGCTCGTCTGCGGGGCGGGGCGAGGTGCCGGGCGCGGCGTCGGCGCCGGCTCGGCGGGCTCGCCCGGCTCACCGGGCTCGGTCCGGTCGGTACTCGGTGCGGGCGTCGCGTCGTCGGCGGTCGACGGTGCCACCTCGACGGACGGCGCAGCAGCCTCGGTCGGCTCGACCGCCCGGCGTGCGGGCGCGGCGGGCGGCGTACCCGGGCGGATCACCGGGACCGGCGCGGTGTCGTCGGGGGAGACCACCGGGAGGACGACGACCGGCGTGGAGTCCGGCGCCGGGGGTGCGAGCAGCACCGGCCCGGACGTGCCCGTACGCCCGCGCCGCCGCAGGAACCACCACACCAGGGCGCCCACGAGGAGAACCAGCACCAGCGCGACGACCAGCAGCCGCAGCGTGCCGCCGAGCGAGACCGCGGTGGAGCCCGAGCCGAGGGCGATCGCGGACGTGCCGTCGGTGCCGGCGCCGGCCGCGCTCGCGGATCCCGCCGGGGTGGGCTCGGCCGAGGGCTGGATCGGGTCGACCAGCGTGCCCACCGGCGTCACCTTGGTGCGGTTCGCGAAGCCCCACGAGAGCAGCGCCTTCGCTGCCTGCTCGGTCGGCTGGCGGACCTGGAAGAGGGTGACCACGAGCGTGTGGCCGCCGCGCTCGGCCGCGCCCCAGAACGTGCGGTGCGCGAGCGAGGTGAAGCCGGTCTTCCCGCCGACGGCGCCCGGGTAGCCGTGCAGCAGCAGGCGGTTCTGCGTGTA
This sequence comes from Actinomycetes bacterium, assembly GCA_029781935.1. Taxonomy (GTDB): domain Bacteria; phylum Actinomycetota; class Actinomycetes; order S36-B12; family CAIYMF01; genus Longivirga. The sequence continues at coordinate 8,347 of JAKOVT010000090.1, forward strand.
GATCTTGTAGGTCGACCGCTTCGCTCCGGCCTTCGCGACCCGGCCCGGGAAGTCGTAGCTCACCGTCCGGGTGACCGTGGCGAAGTCCGGGTCGGCCATCGCCGCACGGGCGATCAGCGCCATGTCGTAGGCGCTCGTGAACTGCTTCGGGTTGTCGAGGCCGCTGTCGTTGTGGACCGAGGTGTCGAGTGCACCGAGCTCGATCGCCTTGGCCTGCATGGCCCGCACGGTGGGAGCCATGCCGCCGTTGGCGTCGGCGAGCGCGGCAGCGGCGTCGTTGCCGCTCGGCAGGAGCAGCCCGTGCCAGAGATCCCAGATGGAGTACGTCGCACCGCTCACGAGCCCCACGTGGCTGCCGTCGGCCCGTGTCGCGACGTCGGTGACCGTGACGACCTGGTCCTTGGGCAGGACCGGCATCAGGGTGACCGCGGTGAGCGTCTTGAGCGTGCTGGCCGGCAGGACCTTCTTGTGCGCGGCCTTCGCCGCCAGGACCTGCCCCGTCGTGATGTCGGCGAGCAGCCACGCATCGGCGTCGATCTTGGGCAGCTGCTGGGTGCCGGGGCCGGGGGTCATCACGACGCCCGGCGACGCGAGCGCCGGGCCGCCCACCGTGTCGCCGGTGACCTCGGCCGCGGCTGGAGCCGTCGGGATCAGGACGGCGGCCAGCAGCGCAGCTGCGGCGACCGCGCCTCGGAGC
>JAKOVT010000103.1 GCA_029781935.1 Actinomycetes bacterium
GGGGGACCTTCTCGCGTCCCACGTCACTCCTCGGCGTCGCCCGGCGGCGGGGGGAGCAGCCCGACGGATCCCCTGCACGGACTCGCGCCCACGAGGCGCGCGGGTTGCGCGTCGGCCTCGCGGGCGCGGTCGGAGGAGACGGCTGGCGCACCCACCCCCCGTGGTCGCGCCGGCCAGTCCGTCGTCCGGAGACATCCCCTCCGCCACCGGGCGACGACGCAGATCGTGCTGCGTCGCAGGTCACGACGGCAAGACCTTTCCTCTGTCACCTGATCGACAGAGCGGGCCAGCAGCACCGTGATCGTGGTCGGTTGCGAGGCACCCGGGCCGGGAGACCAGCAACCGCCCAGGATCACGGCGCACGCGGCCGGGGAAAGGGGCTTGTGCGTGGCTTTACATCTGCCTATGGTTTGTCAACTTCATCGGGGAGGAGGCCGTCGACGTGACCTGGACCGACCGCAAGCGCTACCTGTGGCTGGTGGCGCTGCTCATGCCGCTGCTGCCCTTCGCGGCGGTCGGCCTGCACGCCGCGACCGACCAGGGGGTGTGGCTCTGGCTCGGCCCGATCGTGATCCTGGGCGTCGTCCCGCTGCTCGACCTCGCGGTGGGTCTCGACCCGTCCAGCCCGCCCGACGGCGTGATCCGCGAGCTCGAGGCCGACCGCTACTACCGGTGGATCACCTGGGCGTTCCTGCCGCTGCAGTACGCCGGGTTCCTGCTCGCGATGCACGTCGTCGCCCGAGGGGACCTCACCACGGGGGAGAAGGTCGGGCTCGCCGTGACCGTGGGGTTCGTCGCGGGTCTGGGCATCAACACCGCGCACGAGCTCGGCCACAAGCGCGAGAGCATCGAGCGGTGGCTGTCGAAGGCGGCGCTGGCGCAGTCGGCGTACGGGCACTTCTACATCGAGCACAACCGCGGTCACCACGTGCGGGTGGCGACTCCCGACGACCCGGCGTCGTCGCGCGTGGGGGAGTCGTTCTACGCGTTCTGGCCCCGCACGGTCCTCGGGTCGGTGCGCAGCGCGTGGGGCATCGAGGTACGCCGGTACGCCCGGCGCCGGCAGAGCCCGTGGCGGATCGGCAACGACGTGCTCAACGCGTGGCTCATGACGCTCGTGGTGTTCGGCGCGGTGCTCGCGTGGCTCGGCGTCGGGGTGCTGCCCTTCCTCGTGCTCCAGGCGCTCGTCGGGCTCACGCTGCTCGAGGCGGTGAACTACCTCGAGCACTACGGCCTGCTGCGCTCGCGCGTCGGGTCGGGCGACCACGAGCGCTGGGAGCGGGTGGAGCCGCGGCACTCGTGGAACTCGAACAACATCGCGACGAACGTGCTGCTCTACCACCTGCAGCGTCACAGCGACCACCACGCGAACCCGACGCGGCGCTACCAGGCGCTGCGCGACGTCGCCGACGCGCCCGCGCTGCCGACCGGGTACGCGGGGATGATCCTGCTGGCGCTGGTGCCGCCGGCCTGGCGACGCGTGATGGACCCTCGCGTGCTCGCCCACTACGACGGCGACATGGGTCGCGCGAACCTCGTGCCGCGCAAGCGATCCCGGATCCTCGCCCGCTACCCGTCCGCCGCCGCACCGGCTGCTCTCGTGGGCGCGGGTGCGCCGGTGCCGGTCGAGGCCGACGTCCTGGCCTGCCCGGGCTGCGGCTATGTGTACGACGTCGCGCTCGGCGACCCGCGCGAGGGCTTCGAGCCCGGTACGCCGTGGAGCGCGGTGCCCGACTCGTGGTGCTGCCCCGACTGCGGCGTGCGCGAGAAGGTCGACTTCGTGGCGGTGTCCGGATGAGCGCCGACGGGAGCCAGTCTGATCGCGGCGTGCAGGAGAAGCTCGACGTCGTGACGGTGTCGGGGTGAGGGACCGGACCTGGTCGAGCCAGCCTGATCGCGGCGTGCGGGAGAAGCTCGATGTCGTGGCGCTGTCCCGATGAGCGGCGACCGCACCACGCTCGAGCCCGTGCGCGGCACCGCGCTGCACGCGGCGATCGTGGAGGCGGCACGGCGTACGACGGCTGCCGACGGCTGGTCGAGCGTGACGATGTCGCGGCTGGCCGACGAGGTCGGGGTGAGCCGGCAGACCGTCTACAACGAGGTGGGCTCCAAGCCCGAGCTCGCGCAGGCGCTGGTGCTCGACGAGCTCGGTCGCTTTCTGGCGGTCGTGGAGGCCGGGTTCGACGCCCATCCGTCGTCGCTCCACGACGGCGTGCAGGCGGCGGTGCGCGGAGTGCTCGACCTCGCGCACGACAACCCGCTGCTCGCGGCCATCGTCGCCGGCACGCACGGCGCCGACACCGATCTGCTGCCGCTGCTCACGACGTCGTCCATGCCGCTGCTGGACGCCGCCCGCACCGTGGTGTCGGCGCGGCTCGCGGCGTACCGCGTCGACTCGTCGCGCGTGGCCCCGGCGGCCGACCTCCTGGTGCGGGTGACCCTCTCGCACGTCATGCAGCCCAGCGACACCCCGGCGCGCACCGCCGCCGCCCTCGCCGACGCCGTCGCCCGCCTCCTCGCCTGACCCCACCGTTCGTGATCTTGCTCGGGTGCCGGTTACCCGCCGCAGGAAACCGGCACCCGAGCAAGATCACGCCGGATCGGCGGGCACCGAGGAGCCAGGAGCCGGCAGCGTCGACCTCCGCGGCACCTCGGACCCCGCCGCCCCCCGCACCTGTGGCGGGTCAGTCGACGGTCACGACGATCTTGCCGGTGGTGTGGCCGGTGGAGACGGCGCGGACGGCATCGGCCGCCTGCTCGAGCGGGTACGTCGCGCCCACGTGCGGGCGCAACCGCCCGGCATCGGCGTACCGGGCCAGCTCCTCGTACGTCGCGACGTCCTCGGTCGAGATGAGCCCGATCAGGGTGTGGTTCCCGGCGAAGGGGTTGCGCAGGGGGAGCAGCAGCGCGCGCTGGAAGCCGCCGAGCAGCGCACCGCCGGCGCTCTCGCCGCCGACGATGACGAGGGTGCCACCGGGCTTGAGCGCCGTGCGCAGCAACGAGACCGTGCGGTTGCCGGCCGTGTCGATGATGGCGTCGTAGACCGCGCCGTCGCGGTCGATCTCCTCGCGCGCGTAGTCGATGACGTCGGTGGCGCCCAGCGACCGGACGAGATCGAGCTTCCCCTCGCTGCACACGCCGGTGACGGTCGCGCCCATCGCGACGGCGAGCTGCGTGGCGAAGGCGCCGACTCCGCCACCCGCGCCGATCACGAGCACGCGCGAGCCGTCGCGCACGCCGGCCTTCTGCAGCGCCTGCAGAGCGGTGCCGCCCGATACGGGCACGGCCGCGGCCTCCGCGAACGAGAGCGCGGCGGGCTTGTGCGCGAGCTGCGACGCGGGGCACACGGCGTACTCGGCGAACGAGCCCGACGTCGACGTGCCGAAGACCTCGTCGCCCACGGCGAAGCCGCTGACGCCGTCGCCCACCGCGGCGACGGTCCCGGCCACGTCGCGCCCGGCGACGCGCTGCTTGGGCTTGGTGAACCCCAGCATCGTGCGGGCGAACAAGGGCTTGCCGGTCATGACGTGCATGACGTCGGGGCCGCAACCGGCGGCGCGCACGGTCACCAGGACCTCCCCGTCGCCGACGATCGGGCGGTCGATCGCGCGCAGGGCCAGCACGTCGGCATCGCCGTAGCGGTCCTGCGTGACGGCGCGCATGGTGGTCGTGGTGGTCATCATCGTGGGAGTCCTTGTCGATCGAGGGTGTGCGAGGTCGGGGGGCGCACGCGTCGTGCGTCCGGTCGTGCGGGATGCGGTCAGACGCCGCGACGGGAGAGGGCGAGCTGGACGCCGCTGTCGACGATCTCGGCGAGCACCCAGACGAGCAGGACGGCGTTGGCGATCCAGAACCAGTCGACCTTGGCGACCGCGAGCACGATCGCGACGAACGCGCCGACCTCGAGGACGTAGGCGCTCACCGAGCCGGCGCGCCAGGTGATGAGGCGCTCGCGCTCGTCGCGCGGCGCGGTCGCCTCCTTGGGTGCCACCACAGCGACGGCGATCTGCCCGACCACCATCACGAGGACGAGCACGACGACGAAGCCGATGAGGTACGGCTCGTAGCCGACGTCGACGAGCGGAGCTCCGCCGGCCGCCTGCAGCAGCGAGACGACGTACACGAGCGACGCGACGAGCAGCGCGGCGATGGTGACGACGGCGCTCTTGTCCCGGAACGACATGGCAGATCCTCAGGCGGGGTAGTGGAAGACGTCCTCGAGCGTGACGTCGAGGATGCGGGCGATCTGGAAGGCCACCTCGAGGCTGGGGGAGTACTTGCCCAGCTCGATGGCGATGACGGTCTGTCGGGTCACACCGAGCTGCATGGCGAGGTCGGCCTGGGTGATGCCGCGCTCGGTCCGCAGGTCGCGCAAGGAGTTCGTGAGCTTGGTGGGCTTGACCATCAGGTCATCCCGGCGCGGTAGAGGCCGATCTTGGTCATCGAGCCGAGCACCGCCGAGAGCACGAAGCCGAGGTAGATCGCGTTGGCGATCCAGAAGTAGTCCTTCTCGCCGAGCGCGAGCAGCAGCCCGACGATCGCGCCGATCACGACGAGCGACGACCCGGTGAAGTCGCCGAGGCGCTGGATCTCCTTGTCGCGCACGTCGAATTTCCGCTCGACCGGCCGCACGATCGACAGCGCGATCTCCGCGACGATGTTGACGACGATCGCCGCCGCGATCGAGACGAGCAGCGGCTTCTGGTACGCCGTCCGCGCCAGCGGCTGACCGTCGGCGTGAGCGACGACGTACCAGACGTAGCCGACGTAGGCGAGGACGGACGTGACGATGTAGATCCACGATCGCCGCTCCTGCAACGTCATGATCGTGCTCCTGATCCGTTGCCGCTGAACCGATCCCCGGCACCGGACTCCATCGAGCGGAGAGCCGATGTCAAGAATCTTTGACACCCGCACCATGTCAAACATTCTTGACATCTGTCAACGCACCAGCGCGCCCGCGCTCCTTATCGGAGGTCTGAGAGGGAGCAGGAGGTATCGCTTAGACCTCCAGATCGAGGGGTCGGTCGCGCCCTGCTCTCCACGCTCACGGTCGCTCATGGCCGCTGGGCCGAACGGGTCGGCGAGGGTCGCGGAGTTCGAGCCGCGGCGGCGCCTGGGCCGACGGTGTACGGGTCAGGACGTCGCGCACTCGGGGTGCACCGTCGCTCCACGTCACTGCCCGAATGCACGGCTTCTCGGCCGAAATCCGTGCGTTCCGGCAGTGACGTCGGGCTCGCCTACGGCGACGGCCGCCCCGCGTGTGCGGGGCGGCCGTCGTGTGCCGAGATGCTGTGCGGCGTAACGGTTCTAGAGGCGGCGCAGGACCGCCACCACCTTGCCGACGATGCGGGCGTGGTCGCCGTCGATGGGGGAGAAGTCCTTGTTGGCCGGCAGCAGCTTCACGTGGCCGTTCTTGCGCTGGAAGGTCTTGACGGTCGCCTCGTCGTCGAGCATCGCCGCGACGATGTCGCCGTTGACGGCGTCGGACTGCGAGCGCACCACGACCCAGTCGCCGTCGCAGATCGCGGCCTCGATCATCGACTCGCCGACCACCTTGAGCAGGAACAGCTCGCCGTCGCCCACGAGCGACTTCGGCAGCGGGAAGACCTCCTCGATCGACTGCTCGGCGAGGATCGGGCCACCCGCGGCGATGCGGCCGATGACCGGCACGTACTGCGCCTCGGGCATGGAGTCGCCGATGCCGGTGATGTCGTGGGAGTGGCCCTCGGCCGGATCCACGACCTCCATCGCGCGCGGCAGCTTGGGGTCGCGGCGCAGGTAGCCCTTCTTCTCCAGCGCCTGCAGCTGGTAGGCCACCGACGACGGCGACGTGAGCCCCACGGCCTCGCCGATCTCGCGCATCGACGGCGGGTAGCCGCGCGTCTCGACGGCGGTGCGGATCATGTCGAGCACGATCCGCTGCCGCACGGTGAGCCCGTCGGCCTCCGGCAGCCCCTCGGGCACCGGGATCTCGACGACCTTCGGCCGCCCGCGCTTGGGCTTGTTCTCGCTCGTGCCGCTGGCCATGTGCTCCTCGCTTCGGTCGTCCGGGAGCGCTGGGTGCGCCGCCCCGGGAGGGTGCTGCCGTCGTACGCCGGGTCCGCTGTCGGACCCCCCGAGTTCACTGATCTCGAGCGGGGGAGACCTCGCTCACGCACGGTCCCGGCACTCCCCGACGGTAGCGCGTTCGGACACCTGTTCCCAACACCTGTCCGAAAATGCTTGCCCCGGCGCGTCGCCGGGTGCTACAAATCGGATACGCGTTCGATCGAACACACGTTCGGACGGCACCACTGCACAGGAGGCACCTCATGGCCACGATGACGCTCCCCGCTCCGGCGGTCCGCAGCTCTCGCACGGCGCCGCGCGGCACCTCCGACACGCTCGTGCTGCAGCGCCCGGTGATCGAGGCGGCGCCGATCCGGCTGACCCGTCGCGGTCGTCGGCTGGCGCGCACCGCCGTCATCGCGCTCGCACTGCTCCTCGCGCTGACGATCGGCATGCTCGGGCGCGGCACCCCGGTGCAGGCCGGCGACGCGCCGGCGCAGGTCGCCACGTCCACGGTGATCGTGCAGCCGGGGCAGTCGCTGTGGGATGTCGCCCGCGGCCTGTCGCTCGACGCCGACCTGCGCGAGACCGTCGCCCGGATCCAGGAGCTCAACGGGCTGTCCGGCGGCGCCGGCAGCACGGTGCGCCCGGGTCAGGAGCTCATCGTCCCGATGGCGGGCTGACGCGTGAAGGTCACCACTGACGACCTCGGCGTCGTCGCCTTCGTCCTCCCCGGCCGTCCCAACACCGAGTTCGAGCTGCACGAGTGGCCCGACGGCTCGTACTCCCTCGAGCTCGTCGACTCCTCCGCCGACACGGTGGCCGAGCTCGCTCACGAGCACCGCTTCGACGCCGGCCTCCGCTCGGCGTAGTCCCACCGTCGATGTGTGCTCACGCCTGCCTCGACGCCAGCGTCGACACACATCAACGGTGGTAGTTCGATCGGCGTCGCCGTGATGGCGTCGGCGTAACCCGCTCTCGGCGAGGCGATCTCGCGGTCGACCTCGCCGGCTAGACCCGTCGATGTGTGCTCACGCTGGTGCCGACGCCAGCGTGGACACACCTCGACGGCCCACTCCTCGCCGGTGTTCGCGCACCGCGGCGAGGGGGTGGCGCGGCGCCTGTACCCGCCGTCGCCGCCCGCTGCTCGGGCGCCCGCCCGGCTCGCCTGGCCCGGCGAGCGCCCGAGCAGCCTCCCGTCGTTCCGCCCTCACGCGGATCGACGGGACCGGTCGCCCGTGACCTTCCTGCACGGGCGGCACCCCGGTCGCGAGGGGTGTCGAGGCGCTTCCTGAGTCCCGCCTCGACACCCCTCGCGCCGTACGCCGCCTGCCTCACGACGACACCACGCGCAGACGACGACGCAGGGGAGGCCGGTGCCGCACGACGTCCGACATCTCGGCGTCGCGGTGGGCGCACGGGTGTCGGGGCGGCGGTCGTCGGGAGATCTGGCAGGGTCCGGGTGGGCGCCGTACGCCGCGCCGCCCGGGAAGAGGTGCCCACGATGAGCGACCCGCGCGACCCCGCCGACCCCGCCGACCCGCGCGACCCCGCCGACCCGCGCGACCCCGCCGACCCCGGCGACCCAGTGCGCACCCACGCGACCGCAGCGGGCGGCGGCACGGCGCCGTCGAGCGCCGTGGTGGAGGGGTCGGTGTCGGCGCACGCGGCGGACGACACGGGAGCTGAGCTGGTCCCGGTGCTGGTGAGCCGCGGTTACCGCGCGCTGCTGGCGGTGTCGGCGCTGATCGGCGTACCGATCGCGTTGATCGCCTACGGCTTCCTCGCGCTCGTGCACGGCCTCGAGCACGTCGTGTGGGAGTCGCTGCCCAGCGCGCTCGGGATGAGCGAGCCGTCGTGGTGGTACGCCGTGCTCGCCCTGACCCTCGCGGGCGCGGTCGTCGGGGTGGTGATCCGGCGGCTGCCGGGCACCGGCGGGCACATCCCGGTGCACGGGCTCGGCGGCGGGCAGGCGCTGCCTGCGGAGCTGCCCGGCATCATCGCCGCGGCGATCGTGAGCCTCTCCCTCGGCGC
>JAKOVT010000138.1 GCA_029781935.1 Actinomycetes bacterium
GGTCAGGCCTCGACGACGACGGGGACGATCATCGGGCGGCGGCGGTGCTGGTCGTTGACCCAGCGGCCGAGCACCCGGCGGACCACCTGCTGCAGGGCGTACTGGTCGGTGTTGCCGTGGCGGAGCTGGTCCTCGACGGCGTCGCGGATCTTCGGCAGCACGTCGTCGAACGCGGACTCGTCCTCGACGAAGCCCCGCGCCTGGATCTCCGGGCCGGCGGTGACCTTCCCCTCGACGGAGTCGACGACGACGAAGCAGGTGATGAAGCCCTCCGAGCCGAGGACGCGGCGGTCCTTGAGCGAGGCCTCGGTGAGGTCGCCGACGCTGACGCCGTCGACGTAGACGTAGCCGCAGGGCACCGCGCCGGTCACCTTCGCGACGCCGCCGACGAGGTCGACGACTCCGCCGTCGAGGGTGAGCACGATGCGGTCGGCCGGTACGCCGGTGGCGAGCGCGAGCTCGGCGTTGGCCTTGAGGTGGCGCGGCTCGCCGTGGATCGGCATGACGTTGCGGGGCCTGACGATGTTGTAGCAGTAGAGCAGCTCGCCGGCGGCGGCGTGACCGCTCACGTGGACCATCGCGTTGCCCTTGTGCACGACCTTCGCGCCGAGGCGCGTGAGGCCGTTGATCACGCGGCTCACGGCGTTCTCGTTGCCGGGGATGAGCGACGACGCGAGCACGACGGTGTCGCCCGGGCCGACCTTGATCTGGTGGTCGTTGTTCGCGATGCGCGACAGCGCCGCCATCGGCTCGCCCTGGGACCCGGTGCAGATGAGGACGACCTCGTCGTCGGGCAGCTCCGAGAGCTGCTCGGACGAGACGAGGATCCCGCCGGGGATCTCGAGGTAGCCGAGGTCGCTCGCGACACCCATGTTGCGCACCATCGAGCGCCCGAAGAACGCGATCTTGCGGTGGTGCCGGTGGGCGACGTCGATGATCTGCTGGATCCGGTGGATGTGGGAGGCGAACGAGGCCACCACGATCCGGCCGCGCGCGTTGTTGAACACGCGGTCGAGGGCCGGCTCGAGGTCGCGCTCGCTCGCGACGAACCCGCGGACCTCGGCGTTGGTCGAGTCGACCATGAACAGGTCGACGCCGCGCTCCCCCAGGCGCGCGAACGCGCGGAGGTCGGTGATGCGTCCGTCGAGCGGCAGCTGGTCGAGCTTGAAGTCGCCCGTGTGCAGCACCGTGCCGGCGGCCGTCTCGATGAAGACGGCGAGGGCGTCGGGGATCGAGTGGTTGACCGCGACGAACTCGAGGCTGAACGGACCGGCCTTCACGACCTCGCCCTCGACCACCTCGTGCGTCGTCGCCTTGATGCGGTGCTCGCGCAGCTTGGACTCGAGCAGCGCGAGCGTGAGCCGGGAGCCGTAGATGGGGATGCCCTGCCGCTCGCGCAGCAGGTAGGGCACCGCCCCGATGTGGTCCTCGTGCGCGTGCGTCAGCACGATCGCCTCGATGGCGTCGAGCCGGCCGCGCACGAGGTCGAAGTCGGGGAGGATCAGGTCGACGCCGGGCTGGGCGTCCTCCGGGAAGAGCACGCCGACGTCGACGATCATCAGGCGTCCGGCGTGCTCGAACACCGTCATGTTGCGACCGATGTCGCCGAGGCCGCCGAGGGGCACGACGCGCAGGGCGTCGGGCCCGAGCTCCGGAGGAGCGCCGAGCTCGGGGTGCGCGTGGCTCATGCGAGGAAGTCGAAGTCGGGGACGCCGCCGTCGGCCAGCGACTGCACCAGCAGCTGCCGGTCGGCCGCGGGCATCGGCAGGAGCGGCAGGCGCAGCGCGCCACCGCCCGGCCGGCCCTGGTGCTCGAGAGCTGCCTTCACCGCGATGACCCCCTGGGTGCGCGTCATGATCGCCTCGGTCACGGGCACGAGCTCGTCGTTGAGCTCGCGGGCGAGCTCGACGTCGCCCGTCTCGTACGCCGTGATCATCGCCCGTATCCGGTCGGCCACGAGGTGACCGGTGACGCTCACCGCGCCGACCGCGCCCACCGAGAGCAGCGGCAGGTTCAGCGCGTCGTCGCCGGAGTAGTAGACGAGCTCGCAGCGCGACATCACCTGCTGGGCCGCGAACAGGTCGCCCTTGGCGTCCTTGTTGGCCACGATCTGCGGGTGCTCCGACAGCTCGAGCAACGACTCGGTGGAGATCGCCACCCCGGACCGCGCCGGGATGTCGTAGAGGATCACCGGGAGCCCGGTGGAGTCGGCGACCGCTGTGAAGTGGGCCCGCAGACCGTCCTGCGGCGGCTTGTTGTAGTACGGCGTGACGACCAGCAGACCCGTGGCACCGGCCTTCTCGGCCTGCCGCGCGAGCTCGCAGCTGTGGTGGGTGTCGTTGGTCCCCACCCCCGCCACGACATGAGCGCGGTGCCCGACGGCCTCGACGACGGCGCGGAGCAGCCGGTCCTTCTCGTCGTCGCTCGTCGTGGGCGACTCGCCCGTCGTGCCGCTGATGACGAGCCCGTCGTTGCCCATGTCGACGAGCTCGACCGCAAGGGCCGCGGCGGCGTCGGTGTCGAGAGCGCCGTCGCGGGTGAACGGCGTGACCATCGCGGTCAGCATCCGCCCGAACGGGCGCTGGGGTG
>JAKOVT010000144.1 GCA_029781935.1 Actinomycetes bacterium
CCCGTCGTGATGTCGGCGAGCAGCCACGCATCGGCGTCGATCTTGGGCAGCTGCTGGGTGCCGGGGCCGGGGGTCATCACGACGCCCGGCGACGCGAGCGCCGGGCCGCCCACCGTGTCGCCGGTGACCTCGGCCGCGGCTGGAGCCGTCGGGATCAGGACGGCGGCCAGCAGCGCAGCTGCGGCGACCGCGCCTCGGAGCGCACGCACGCGACGAGGGTAACCCCGACGCGACGCTGTCCCGTCCCGCGGCATGTGCGGGGCCTCACACCACCCGTCCGGGGCGGCCTGCGGCGCCATCGCCCCGCTAGCGTTCCCTTGTCGCACAGGAGAGGACCACCATGGCGCGCCACACCGAGTCCGGTCTGCCCTTCGAGCCCGTCTACGGGCCGTCCGCCCTCGACGGCTGGGACCCCGCCGCGGCCCTCGGCGAGCCCGGCGACTACCCGTTCACCCGGGGCGTCTACCCGACCATGTACACCGGCAAGCCGTGGACCATGCGCCAGTACGCCGGCTTCGGCACGGCCGCCGAGAGCAACGAGCGCTACCTGCAGCTCATCGCCGCGGGGACCACGGGCCTGTCGGTCGCCTTCGACCTCCCCACGCAGATGGGCTACGACTCCGACCATCCGCTCGCATCGGGCGAGGTCGGCAAGGTGGGCGTCGCGATCGACTCGATCGAGGACATGCGCGTCCTGTTCGGCGGCATCCCGCTCGGCGAGGTGTCGACGTCCATGACGATCAACGCTCCCGCCGCGGTGCTCCTGCTGCTCTACCAGCTCGTCGCCGAGGAGCAGGGGGTGCCGGCCACGGCCCTGACGGGCACGATCCAGAACGACGTGCTCAAGGAGTACATCGCGCGCGGCACCTACATCTACCCGCCGGCGGCCTCGCTGCGGCTGATCACCGACATCTTCTCCTACTGCCGCGCCGAGATCCCGAAGTGGAACACCATCTCGATCTCCGGCTACCACATGGCCGAGGCCGGGGCGACCCCTGCGCAGGAGGTCGCGTTCACCCTCGCCGACGGCATCGCCTATGTGCGTGCGGCCGTCGCCTCGGGCATGGACGTCGACGAGTTCGCCCCGCGGCTCGCCTTCTTCTTCGTCTCGCGCACGACCATCCTCGAGGAGGTCGCGAAGTTCCGTGCCGCACGCCGGATCTGGGCACGCGTCATGAAGGAGGAGTTCGGGGCGA
>JAKOVT010000147.1 GCA_029781935.1 Actinomycetes bacterium
GATGGACTTCATCCGCCGGCCCGAGAACGGCCCCGACGCGATGTCGGTCGTGAGCGGCGTGCCCGCCGACGACATCCGCGCGGCCGCGCGGCTCTACGCCGCCGGCCCGAACTCGGCGATCTACTACGGCCTCGGCGTCACCGAGCACAGCCAGGGCTCCACGATGGTCATGGGCATGGCCAACCTCGCCATGCTCACCGGGAACATCGGCCGCGAGGGCGTGGGCGTCAACCCGCTGCGCGGCCAGAACAACGTCCAGGGCTCCTGCGACATGGGCTCGTTCCCGCACGAGTTCAGCGGCTACCGCCACGTGTCCGACGACACGGTCCGCGGTCAGTTCGAGGCGCTCTGGGGCCGCGCCCTCGAGGCCGAGCCCGGGCTGCGCATCCCCAACATGTTCGACGCGGCGCTGGTCGGCGAGTTCCGCGGTCTCTACATCCAGGGCGAGGACATCGCGCAGAGCGACCCCAACACCGCGCACGTGCAGGCGGCCCTCGCAGCGATGGACCTCGTGGTCGTGCAGGACCTCTTCCTCAACGAGACCTCGGCTTTCGCCCACGTGTTCCTGCCCGGTACGTCGTTCCTCGAGAAGGACGGCACGTTCACCAACGCCGAGCGCCGGATCAACCGCGTGCGGCCGGTCATGGCCAGCCGCACCGGCATGTCGGAGTGGGAGGCCACCTGCGCTCTGGCGAACGCGATGGGCTACCCCATGCACTACGCCGACGCCGCCGCGATCATGGACGAGATCGCGGCGATGACCCCGACCTTCGCGGGCGTCTCGTTCGCGCGGCTCGACGAGGTCGGCAGCCTGCAGTGGCCGGTGACGGGTCCCGACCATGACGGCACGCCGATCATGCACGCGGCCGGATTCGTCCGCGGCAAGGGCAGGTTCATGGAGACGCCGTACGTCGCCACGGAGGAGCGCAGCAGCCGGCGGTTCCCGCTGCTGCTCACCACGGGGCGCGTCCTGACCCAGTACAACGTCGGCGCCCAGACCCGACGCACCTCGAACGTGGAGTGGCACGGCGAGGACCTCCTCGAGATCCACGAGGCCGACGCCGAGCCGCGCGGCATCGTCGACGGCGGCTGGGTCGAGCTGGCCAGCAGGGTCGGCACCACCCGGATGCGGGCGCGCATCAGCGAGCGCGTGCCGGCCGGGGTCGTCTACACGACCTTCCACCACCCGGTCTCCGGAGCGAACGTGGTCACCACCGACTACTCGGACTGGGCCACCAACTGCCCCGAGTACAAGGTGACCGCGGTCGAGGTCCGGCCGACGTCGGTCGAGGGCGGCCTCGCCGAGCCCGAGCACCTGGGCCTGCGGCCGGTCGACGGCAGTGAGCGCGCGCACGCGCTCGAGGCGCTGGTGCGCATGGCGAACCAGATCGCGGCCAACAACGAGGCCGAGGGGCTCGAGACCGCGGCGGCCGCGGTGGCCCTGCACCTCGACTCGTTCTGGACGCCCGGCATGAAGGCCGACCTCGTCGAGCACGCGAGCAGCGGCGCAGGTGGTCTCGCACCGGCCGTCCTCGCCGCCCTCGAGCTCATCGCTGTCGACGCCTGAGCCGGCGCGCACGAGGTGGCGCGGATCACTGTGAGCGGATCCTGAGCCTCGCGAGCGTGAGCCCGGAATCCTTTGGCGTAGTGGGATGTTCGGGTGAGTGATCGTCACCGCTCGTGGTGACGGGGGCGTTCGCCCGACCGCCACCCATCCGTTCGGTTGATCTTCGCACCCGTTCGGAGCAAAGCCGCGTTGCAGAGTGTGTTCGACGCCGGGTGCTGGGGCACTCTGTTCGTGCGGCCCTCCGGGGTCGTGATCGAGGAGGCAGTGACCCGCGACCGGACCACGGTCACCGTCAGCCCCGCCAGGGACGACGGTCGCGGCGAGCCAGTGGTGAGACCGGCCTCGACGTGGACTCAAGGACCGACCCTCCCGAGCCCACGGACAGCCCGCGCCCCTCCTGCCCCCGAAGGACCTCCCATGAAGCGCAGCTCGTCGTTCTCCGTCTCGCGCCGCAGCCTCCTGGCCGCCTCCACCGTCGGTGCCCTGGGCGTCGCGGTCGTCGCCGTCCCGATGCTCGCGATCTCGGCGTCGGCCACGCCGTCCCACTCCGAGGACGGCCACAAGGTGACCATCTGCCACCGCAACAACGACGCCAAGAAGCCCTACGTGCGCGAGAGCGTCGACATCGCCTCGACCGGTCTGCTCAAGTCGGGCCACAACGACCACACCGGCTCCGTGTTCGCCCCGGGCATGAAGGACGACCACGACAAGTGGGGCGACATCATCCCGCCGTACACCTACCGGATCTCGGAGCACAAGACGTTCACGTTCGCCGGCCTCAACTGGGACGCCGACGGCCAGGCGATCTACAACAAGGACTGCAAGGTCGTCGTCTCCTCGCCGAGCGAGTCGACCCCGGCGACCGACCCGTCGGCGGAGGAGTCGCAGCCCGCGACCGACCCGTCGCCGGTCGAGTCGAGCCCCGCGACCGACCCGTCGCCGGTCGAGAGCTCGCCCGCGACCGACCCGTCGGCCGAGGAGTCGCAGCCCGCGACCGACCCGTCGCCGGTCGAGTCGAGCCCCGCCACCGACCCCTCGCCGGTCGAGAGCTCGCCCGCCACGGACCCGTCGGCCGAGGAGTCGCAGCCCGCGACCGACCCGTCGCCGGTCGAGTCGAGCCCCGCCACCGACCCCTCGCCGGTCGAGAGCTCGCCCGCGACCGACCCGTCGCCGGTGGAGAGCTCGCCCGCGACCGACCCCTCGCCCGAGGAGTCGAGCCCGGCCGGCGGCAACGGCGGCCCCCAGGGCAGCGGCGACCCGACGCCCGAGGAGTCGACCCCGGCCGACCCCGTCACCCCGTCGCAGACCACCTCCGAGGAGCCGGGTCTGCCCAGCACCGGCGGCGGCAACGGCACGACGCTCCCCAAGACCGGTAGCGACACCGCCGTCCTGCTCGGCCTGGCCGCCGGCCTGGTGACCCTCGGCGCCGGCTCGGTCATCGTGGCCCGCCGCCGCACCGAGGTCGAGGCCGACTGATCGCTGCACGCTCGGGAGGGCCCGGTCAGCACACGCTGACCGGGCCCGCCCGCGTTCCCGCTGTCACGTGGTGACGGCCGCGAGCGCCCACAGCGACGTGGCCCTGACCGCGGCCGCGAACGAGATCAGCACGGCCAGGCCGGTGCCCTTCATCGCCTCGACGGTCGAGGCCCAGGCGGGCGAGTGCGCGCGCAGGCGCAGCCACTCGCCGGCGTAGACGCCCAGGACGAAGCCCAGAGGGAGACCCACGACGGGGACGACGAAGAACCCGACGATGCCCACGACCCCGCCGAGCACCAGCACGAGGGTGGGGATCCCCGCCTGCTTCATCCGACGACCGGGGACCAGGATCGTCAGGACGTGGCCCGCCACGAGGACCAGGATGGCGAGCACAGCGGCCGACCACGAGAGCGCGGAGCGCTCCACGACCGCCCACACCAGGATCGCGCCGCCCACGAGCCAGTCGCCCGGGAGGACCGGCAGGACCGTGCCCACGATGCCGACGAGGCAGACGAGGGCGACGAGGGCCTCACCCCAGGGCGGCATAAGGCGAGGCTAGCCCGACGACGACGGCCCGGCACGCGAGCGTGCCGGGCCGGGAGTCGGGGGACGCGGGTGCGTCCGGGTGGATCAGTCCGCGTCAGGAGCGGACGCGGCGGGCTCGGTGAGCTTCGCGGTCTCGTCCTGCACGTCCTCGGCGAGGGGACGCAGGCGCGCCTCGTGCTCCCGGAAGTGGTGGCCGCAGAAGAGCAGGTCGCCGCCGGCGGCCAGGACCACGCGGACGTACGCCTGGGCGCCACAGCGGTCACAGCGGTCGAGCGCCGTGAGCGGCGTGGTCGGGCTCAGGGTCGGGGTCATCCGCGCTACCTCCTAGGACGTGTTCTCAAGTCTCGCACGGTCCAACGACGAGCACCCCTTCGGCCTTCCCGAGTTCGCCTCCGGCGTAAGCCGATCGTGACCTGGATCACCCGCCGGGGCCAGCATCG
>JAKOVT010000172.1 GCA_029781935.1 Actinomycetes bacterium
AGCCAGCCGAGCAGCTCGTCGATGCCGTCCTCGGCGAGGGAGTCGCCGACCGGGTCGGCGTCGTCGGGACCGTGCACGGCGGAGTCGGCGTCCCAGCGGTGCACGGCGGTCTCCTGCGCCATCCGCCGCTGCCAGAACCCCACGGTCTGCTCGGGCGGCCACCACGACCAGGCGGGCGTGGCCGGGTCGCGGTCGAGATGGGCGCGCAGCGCCGCCGCCTCGTCGCGCAGGAGGGCGGCGGGATCGTCGCCGTCCCGCAGCGCGCCCCAGCCGTCGTCCGGGCTCGCGGGCGAGGCGCCGGCGGCGAAGGCTGCGTTCTTGTGGCGGTAGACGCCGAGCACGTGCGAGAGCAGGTCGCGCACCGTCCAGCCGGGGCAGCCCGGGACGTCGGCGCTCAGGTCGGTGGCGACCGCCAGCAGCGCCTCGAGCTCGGCGTCGAACGCCGCGAGGTAGTCCGCGGGGGCCAGCCTGGTCCCGTCGATGCTCGGCTGGGTCATGCGGCCATGCTAGGCGGCTGGGCGGGAGACCTCGCCTAGGCTGCGACCGTGAGCACGCGCGGCGACTCGGGCGCCATGTCCTCTGCTGGTCTGGTCGTGGCGGCGGTCGTGGTCGCGGTCGTCGTCGGACTGATCGCCGGCGGCGTCTGGGGGCAGATCGGGTCGCACTCGGCCGCGCCCACCCCGACCCCGGAGCCGACCTCCGCCACCGGCACACCGAGCCCGGCCCCCACCTCGCCGTCGGCCACCTCGTCGCCGACCTCGTCGCCGACCTCCTCGCCCACGAGCTCGTCGCCCTCCCCCACGACGCCACCGGGTCCCACGCCCACCGGTGCCGCCCCGCCGGCGCCGGCCACCACCACGACGGTCGTCGCCGGCTGGCGGCTCGGTTCGTGGCGGATCACCAACACCGGCGGCACGCTCGGGGTCGACACGACCGCGCGCAACACGGGCACAGCCACCGCGAGCGCGAACCTCGTGCTCTACGTGTACGTCGACGGCGCGCTGATCGCCACGACCACGGCCACGGTCACCGACGTGCCCGCCGGTGGCAGCGTCCCGGTGCACTTCTCCGGATCGGACCCGTGGAAGCCGGGGACCAAGATCCTGCTCCTCGCGCTCGCCTGACTCAGGCGCCGCGCCACCAGGCCGCGACCACCAGGACGAGGCTCACCGCCAGCACGCCGATGGTGATGTAGCGGCGGCTGCGGGGGTTCACCGGTCCAGCGTACGTCGGGGCCGCTGGCGGCTCGGGGTAGCCTTCGGCCGTGCCCGATCCCGCCCACGAGACGCCCTCCCCCGACGCCGCCCCCGCGGCCGGACGCATCGCCCCGGTCGACGTCGACGGCGTACGCGCGGTCGCGACCGGGACGATCGTCTGGGCCGTGCTGCTCGTGGTCTGCCTGCTGCTGCGCGACCAGCTGTCCGCCGCGGGCCGCGGCTGGTGGACGGGGGTGTGCCTGGCCGGCGCGCTGCTCGGCGTGGTGGGGCTGGTCTTCGTGCGCTGGCGCCGCGACCGGATCGCCGCGCGACGCGCAGCCTCCTAGAGGACCTCGTCGGGCTCGACGTCGACGACGTCATCGAGCTCGTCGTCGTCCTCGTCGTCCGAGTCGTCGTCCTCCTCGTCGGAGTCGTCGTCCTCCTCGTCGGAGTCGTCGTCCTCGTCGTCGGAGTCGTCGTCCTCGTCGTCGTCGTCCTCGTCGGAGTCGTCCTCGTCGTCGTCCTCGTCGTCGTCCTCGTCGTCGTCGGACTCGTCGTCGGCGTGGAGGCCGAGGACCTCGCCCTCGATGATCTCGACGCCGATCACGTCGACCTCGACGATCTCGTCGACCACGATCGCGAGCTGCTCGGGCCGCGGCCGGTCGTCGTCGGCGTCGAGGAAGGCCGGGTCGTCGGACACCGCCTCGACCTCGACGTCGGCGGCCGGCTCGCCGCCATCGTCGTCGGACGCCGCCACGGGCTCGGCGATGACGTCGAGCACGTCGAGCTCGTCGACGACGTCGTCGACCACGGGCCGCGGGGCCGGCAGCGCGGCGAGGTCGACGACCTCCACCTCGCCGTCGTCGACCGCGATCCCTGTGACCGGGACGCCGGTGCCGTCGAGGGGCTTCACGCTGGAGTGCGCGCCGCAGCCGTAGCCGAGCGCGACGATGCGCCCGTCGGCGCCGAGCGGGTTCGCGCAGGCTCCGAAGACCTGGCCGAGCTGGCCGCCGATGGGCAGCAGGAAGCCGCACGACGCGCAGTGCGCCGGGGCGGCCTTCGCCATCGGCGAGTCGGGCCCGAAGTCGCCGTCGTACCAGCGGTCGGCGGCGATGCCGCGGCCGTAGGGCGAGAGCACCGTCTCGCGGCCGAGGCCGAGCTCCCACTGCTCAGGACGCAGGGGCGACGGCCCGGTGTTCTCGTCGACGGGCTCGAGGGCGTCGGCGCCGGTGAAGCCCGGCTCGAGGCGCGGGTCGTCGAGCGGCGCGGGGTGCAGGTCGCCCGGGCCGAGGTCGCCGGGGCGCACGCGCTGGTCCCAGGGGACCCAGGCCGGCGCGAGGAGGGCGTCCGCGCCGGGCAGCAGCACGACCTCGGCGACGGTGACGTCGGTCGAGTCGGGCGTGCGAGACACGGTCGCGGCCCACCGCCAGCCGCGGTAGCCGCGATCGAGGCAGGTGAAGTAGTGGGTGACGACGCGCTCGCCGTCGGCCACCGACTCCTCGTGCTCACCGACGCGGTCCGCGGACGGCGCGATCTCGAGCACCGCGGAACGGGCGAGGTCGACCGCCGAGAGCAGCACGGCGTCGGGTGTCGTGGTCACGGGCACATCCTCGCCCACGGGGCGAGGCGGGCGCCACGCGGCCCCGTTCGGAGCAACCTGCACCGCCGGCGATCAAGATCATCGACGCATCGCCCGATCCTCCCTCGACGACGAGGGCTGCCGGACGACGGGGGACGACGCATGGCCGTGCACGAGCGGACCGCCACGTACTTCCCGACCTTCACCCGCGCCGCCGACGTCGTGCGCGCCGAGACCACCGGCTACGTCGTGGCGGTCTGGTCGGTCGCCGTCGTGGTGCTCGCGGTGCTGCACACGGTCATCACGCTGGCTGCGTCGTACTGGCGCTATGCCGCTGACGCTGCCGCCCACGACGGCGC
>JAKOVT010000211.1 GCA_029781935.1 Actinomycetes bacterium
CTGCTCGGCACCGTCGACCCCGGTGCCGCGCACACGACCGTGCACACCGGAGCCGTGTACGTGCACCAGGGGGCGACGTACCTCGTCGACCACCTCGACCTCGAGGACTCCGTCGCGATCGCGCACCGCGAGGACGTCGACTGGACGACGTCGGCCCGCGACACCACCGACATCCGCATCGTCGACGAGATCGCCCGGACCGCTTGGGGCGACGCGGATCTCGTCCACGGCCACGTGGAGGTGACCAACCAGGTGGTGGCCTATCTCAAGCGCCGCTACCTCACCGGCCAGGTGCTGGGCGAGGAACCGCTCGACCTGCCGCCGCGGCACCTGCGCACGCAGGCCGTGTGGTGGACGGTGACGTCGGAGCAGCTGCGCGCGGCGTCCCTGCAGGATGTCGACGTACCCGGGGCCGCGCACGCAGCCGAGCACGCGTCGATCGGTCTGCTCCCCCTCGTGGCCACCTGCGACCGGTGGGACATCGGCGGGGTCTCGACCGCGCTGCACGAGGACACCGGGCGGATGACCGTGTTCGTGTACGACGGCCACCCGGGCGGCGCCGGCTTCGCCGAGCGCGGATACGCCGCGGCCCGCACCTGGCTCACGGCCACCCGCGACGCGATCGCGGCGTGCGAGTGCCGCGACGGCTGCCCCTCGTGCGTCCAGTCGCCCAAGTGCGGCAACGGCAACGACCCGCTCGACAAGGCCGGCGCCGTCCGCCTCCTCGACGTCCTCCTCGCCGGCTCCCCACCGGTCTCACTCGGCTGACTGCCCAGCAGAGCGGCCCTGGTGGGCACTTGGCCGAGTGAGACCGGTGGGGGTTGGCAGGATGGTGGACGTGACGGTGGCGCGCGAGGACATCGCGGGGGTCGTGCTCGCGGCGGGCGCGGGGACGCGGCTGCGACCGTTGACCGACGAGCGGCCCAAGGCGATGTGCCCGGTGGGCAACGTGCCGCTGGTCGACCACGCGCTGACCCGGGTGTCGCCGTACGCCGGCTCGCTCGCGGTCAACGTCCACGCGTCGCAGCCCACGCTGCGCGACCACGTGGTCGACCGGGTGCACGTCTCGATGGAGCCCGGCGAGCGGCTCGGCACCGCCGGGGCGCTCGGACACCTCCGCGACTGGATCGACGGCCGTCACGTGCTCGTGCACAACGCCGACTCCTTCGTCGACGACGACCTCGCGGCGCTCCTGGACGGCTGGACCGGACGCAACCCGCGGCTGCTCGTCCGCGACGACGGCGTGGCCGGTGACTTCGGCACCCTGACGTTCCTCGGCGTGAGCCTCCTGCCGGCGCACCTCGCGCTGCCGCTTCCCGACGAGGTGGCCGGCCTGTTCCGTCTCGTGTGGCAGCCGGCCTGGGAGGCGGGCACGCTCGAGACGGTCGAGGTGCGCGGAACCGCCATCGACTGCGGTACGCCGTCGGACTACCTGCGCGCCAACCTGCACGTCTCGGGCGGCGCGTCGGTGGTCGCGGGTGACGCCGTCGTGGAGGGATCGATCACGCGGTGCGTCGTCTGGCCGGGTGCACGCGTCGAGCGCGACGAGGTGCTCGTGGAGAGCATCCGTACGCCGCGCTCGACGGTGGCCGCACCGCTGGGCTGATCGCTCAGGAGGAGAGGGGGTACGGGCCGAAGCGTCCCCATGCCACGAAGACGGCGAGCAGCAGGAGGACGACGTTCACCGGGATCGCCTGCTTCTCGCCGCGGCGCGCGTGCACGACGATCGCACCGATCATGAGCAGCGCCAGACCGGTCGCTGCCAGCGGGACGAGGATCGGCGCGATGCCGGTGACGCCGGGCACGACCAGGCCGATCGCGCCGAGCACCTCGAGCGCGCCGATCGTCTTGATCGGGCCGGTCTCGAAATCCTCCACCCAGGCCATGCGCGGAGCGAGCTTCTCCTTGGACTGCACCAGCTTCGACAGCCCCGCCGCGAGGAAGACCAGCGCCAGCACGAGCGCCACGACCCACAGCGCGATGTTCATCGGACTCTCCCCTCAAAGGTTGAATGTTCAAGTCACTGTACAAGTTGAAGGTTGAACATTCAAGTCCGCGCTACCATCCCGTCATGACCGACGACGTCCCGTGGCTCGACCGCGACGAGCTCGCCGCATGGATCTCCTTCAGCGCCATGACGCAGACGCTGCAGGCTGCGCTCGACGCGCAGCTCAAGCGCGACGCCGGGCTCAACCAGTTCGAGTACTACGTGATGGCCGCTCTGTCGGAGGCCCCCGACCGGCGGATGCGCATGAGCCAGCTCGCCGTCTTCTCCCAGGGGTCGCTGTCGCGGCTGTCGCACGCGGTCAGCAGGCTCGAGAGGTCGGGATGGGTCGAGCGCCTGCCGAGCACGGACGACCCGCGCGCGACCGACGCCCACCTGACGGCGGCCGGCATGCGCAAGGTGAGACAGGCAGCGCCGGGCCATGTGCGCGAGGTGCGCCGGCTCGTGCTCGATCCGCTCACCTCGGCGCAGATCGCCGCTCTCGGACGCTCCTCGCGGGAGATCCTCGCCGCGGTGTCGCCCGAGGTCGCCGCCGAGGTCGACACCCGGATCTGAGCCCGCCGGCTCCGGTCCGCCCCCTCCAGCGCCGTGGGTCCGGCTCAGCGCCGCCCGGCGCGAGCCTCCGCGGTGGGCTCGACGCCGTGGCCGAGAACCCGCGCCAGCAGAGCGGCGAGCGGACCGGTGGCGGGTGCCACCACGACCACGTGGGCATCGCCGTCGACCAGGGCGCACTCGCGCAGCCGGAGGCCATGACGGGCGGCGACCCAGCCGGCGTCGGTGCATGCGGTCGACTCGTCGGGGAGGGCCGACGACACCGCGGCGAGAGCCGCGAGGTCGGCGACATCGGCCGCGCGCTGGCGCGCCGCGAGGAGGTCGACGACGACGCCGACCGCGAGCGTGCACGCGAGCAGGACTCCGACGAGCGCGAGGGCGACCGGCGCCGCGGCGCCGTCGTCGCGCCTCACGGCCGTTCCACCACGGCGGCGGAGCGCGCCTCCAGCCGCACGCTGCCCAGTCGAGCCAACGGGCCAGGCGGTGTGATGGAACGTCGGCACTCGACGACCACGTGACCGCCGTCGTCGCGCACCGAGACGACCGCCTCCGGAACGAGCCGGTGCGCCTCGGTCACGACGTCGTCGACGCTCTGCCCGCGCGCGGCGACGCGGGCGGCGGCGCGGCTCGCCGACGCCAGCGCCAGCTCGCTGCCGAGCAGCGCCAGCGTCCAGGCGAGCAGCATCGTGACGAGCACCAGACCCGCGATGGCGTACGCCGCCTCGACGCTGACCGCTCCCCCGTCGGGCGCCGGTCCCGGGCGGCGCGCGCCGC
Organism: Actinomycetes bacterium; assembly: GCA_029781935.1. Taxonomy (GTDB): domain Bacteria; phylum Actinomycetota; class Actinomycetes; order S36-B12; family CAIYMF01; genus Longivirga. The sequence goes on from JAKOVT010000211.1 coordinate 3,332, forward strand.
CCGGGACCGTGGTGGTGCCGGTCATCCGAGACCGAAGAACGAGAGCGCGGCGCGGATGATGTACTCGAGGATCGCCTTGAGGATGTTCAGGAACCAGTCGCTCGTGAGCAGCTTGATGAGCAGCCCGCCGAGTCCGGCGGCGGCGACCGTGACGACGGCGTACTCGGCGGTGGCGGCACCGGTGTCGGTGCGGACGAAACGGGCGATGGAACGACGGGTCACGAGACCCCTCCCTCGGGTCGGGACGCCGACGACCGTCGTCGGCCGGCAGACGCTCTCCTGAGCGCCGACGACGGCGCGCCGTCCGGGCCGCGTCCTGGGGACGACGCCCGAGTCCGCCGGCCTGGGGACGGCGCTCACAGCAGGGCACCGACCCACGATGCGACCACCGGTACGACGCCGAGCAGCACGAAGGCGGGGAGGAACGCCAGCCCCAGCGGGGCGGTGAGGCGGACGGCCGCGGTGCGCACGCGCGCCTCCGCGGCCGCGCGGCGTGCGGACCGCGCGGACGTCGCCAACCGGGGCAGCACGTCGCCCAGCGGCGCCCCCGTGTCGTGCGCGCGAACGACGGCGCGGGCGAGACCGGCCAGCGCCGGCTCGCCCGCGACCTCGCGCCAGGCGGTCGACGGCGGAGCCCCGAGGCGGGCAGCGGCGAGGGCACCGAGGAGCAGCGATCCCGTCGGACCGCCGACCGCCGCCGCGGCTGCCGCGATCGACGCGTCCAGCGGAGCGCCCGACGCCAGGCAGGCTGCCACCAGGTCGAGCGCCAAGGGCGCGGTGCGCTCGACGCCTGCGCGCGCCCGTCGGCGCGAGCGCGGTTCGAGCCGCCCGAGCACGGCAGCCGTGACCACGGCCGCGACCGCGCCGGTCGCCACCCCCGCGGCCCCGCCGACCACGACGGCTGTCCCGATGCCGACCATCAGGGCGGCGGCCGTCTGCGCCCGGCGGTCGGCCACGAGCCGCGTACGCGCCTGCCGCCCGACCACGGGACGACCCACGACCGGTGTCCGCCGTCTCGGCAGCAGCAGGACCGCGGCGAACGTCAACGCCCCGAGCACCCCCGGGGTCACAGCCCCTCCTCCAGCGACGTCGTGATCCGCCAGGCCCAGGCGGCGCCGGCCGCCTCGAGGAGCAGGCCGGCGGCGAGCACCGCACGGCCGAGCGGCGCGCCGAGCAGCCAGGCGAGCGGCTGTGCGCCGAGCCCGGCGCCGAGCGCCATCCCGACGGCCGGCAGGCACGCGAGCACCAGCGCCGTCGCCCTCGGCTCGGCGACCCCGGCCTCGAGCTCGGCGCGCACCCGCTCGTCCTCGCGGGCGGAGTCGGCCAGCACCGCGAGCGACGCCGCGAGCCCCGCGCCCGACCCGGCGGCCACCTGCCAGCAGGCGGCGGTCGCGCGCATCGTGGGCGAGCGCTCTCCGTCGGCGAGGAGCGCCCGCGCGACATCGCCGCCGGTCCGCGCCGCCGCGAGCGCGCCCGGGCACACGGACGCCGACCCCCCGACGGCCACGAGCGACGCCGCGGGGTCGCGACCAGCACCCAGCTCGGCCGCGAGCGCGTCGAGCCACTCCACCTCCGCCCGGCGCCGCTCCGCCGCGGCACGGCGCGCGCCGCGCACCTGCGGGAGACCGGGCAGCGAGCGGGCCCGGGCACCGGTGCCGATCGGCCGGAGCAGCAGCACGACCATCGCGGCCGCAACCCCGATCACCCACGGGCTCATGGCCTCTCCCCCGTCGCGGGTGCCAGCGGCCCGAGCCGGGCGACCAACCGGTCGAGCCCGGGTCCGGGCACCATCGGACCGACGCCGTCCCACGACCAGGCGTCGACCAGCACCGTCCAGCCGCGCCGTCGCTGGGCCACGGACAGCGACGACCAGCGGCGCCGACCATCGACGTCGCGGACGAGGTGCACCACGACGTCGAGGCCCGCCGCGATCTGCGCGTGGACCGCTGGGCGGTCGAGCCCGGCCGCGAGCGCCAGCGCCTCCAGCCGGGCGGGGACGTCCTGCGGGGCGTTGGCGTGCACGGTGGCGCAGCCGCCCTCGTGCCCGGTGTTGAGCGCGGCCAGCAGGTCGACGATCTCCGCCCCGCGCACCTCGCCGACGACGATGCGGTCGGGCCGCATCCGCAGCGACTGCCGCACCAGGTCGCGCAGCGTCACGGCACCGGCGCCCTCGAGGTTGGGCGGCCGGGCCTCCAGCCGCACCACGTGGGGATGGTCGGGACGCAGCTCGGCGGAGTCCTCGACGACCACGAGCCGCTCGCGCGGCGAGCACATCCCGAGGAGCATCGACAGCCAGGTGGTCTTGCCGGTGCCGGTGCCGCCGGTGACGAGGACAGCGAGCCGTGCAGCGACCACGGCGCGCAGCCACCGCACCGCCTCCTCGGGGACGGACCCGGCGTCGACGAGGTCGTCGAGGGTGAACGCACGTCGCCGCGGCACGCGCAGCGACAGGCACGTGCCCGACACGGCGACCGGCGCGAGCACCGCGTGGACGCGCGTGCCGTCGGGCAGGCGGGCGTCGACGCTCGGCGAGGCGTCGTCGAGCCGGCGTCCGCACGCGGCGGCGAGCCGCTGCGCGAGACGGCGTACCGCTCGGTCGTCGGGGAACGCGACCGCCACCCGCTCGACGCCGTTGCCGCGGTCGACCCACACCTCGTCGGGAGACGTGACCAGGACGTCGGTGACCGCGGGGTCGCGCAGCAGCGAGGTGAGCGGACCGGCGCCGGCGAGCTCGTCGTGCAGCCGCTCCGCCTCGGCGAGCAGCACGTCGGCGCCGAGGAGGACGCCGTCGTCGCGCAGGGCGCGCACGACGTCGACGCGGCTCGGCAGCACTCCCTCGGCGACGAGTCGGTCGCGCACCCGGTCGACGACCGCGGGATCGAGGCTCACGACGCGGCCAGCAGGTGGGCCGCCAGGTCGTCGCACGTGCGCCCGAACCGGCCGCGCGACCCCGGCGGGTCGCCGCGGTCGACGGCAGCGGTGAGGCCCGGATCGTCGTCGACCTCCGCGGCCACCTCCGCCTCGAGCCAGGCGCCGACCTGCTCCGGGTCGAGCGCCGAGCGCCGGCGGTGACGGACGACGAGGCGCACCGGCCCGTGCGGTCGCAGCGCCTCCAGCGCGCGCCGGCCCGCGGACACGCCGCGGACGTCGGTGGTGACCACGAGGAGCAGCTCGTCGCAGCGCGGCGCGACGAGGTCGAGCACGTCCGGGCGGCCGCGCGGGAGGTCGCAGAGCACCGCGTCGTACGCCGCGCGCGCGGAGTCGACGACGGTGGCGAGGGAGTCCAGCGATGCCCCGGCCTCGCGGTCGGCCGACAGCACGGCGAGACCCGACACGACCGGGAGCGCGGAACGCAGCGTCTCGGGTGCGAGGGCACCGGTGACCGCGACGAGGTCGCCCCATCGCGCACCCTGCTCCTCCTCGGCGGCGAGGAGGAGGTCGAGTCCGGCCGAGCCGGGATCGGTGTCGACCACGACAGGGGACGCGCCGGTGCGGGCCAGGGCGAGCCCGAGCGCCACCGCCAGCACGCTGGCCCCCGCGCCGCCCGAGGCGCCGACGATCCCCAGGCAACGACCGCGACGCCGGCTGCCCGCGCACGCCTCGGCGACGCGGAGCAGCAGGGACCGCTCGTCGTCGGGCAACGCCAGCACGGCATCGGCGCCGACGCCGAGCGCGGCGTCCCAGTCGATCCGGTCGCGGGAACGCCCGACGACGACGACGCCCGGCCTGCGCGAGAGCGCGGAGCGCGACGCCTCGGCCAGCAGGTCGTCGCCCACGAGCACCGCGGTCGCCGACGGCCACGCCGGCCGGCCTCGGGCGATGTCGGGCGCCTCCACCGGCTCGGCGCCCGCGGCGAGCACCACGCGGCGCAGGTCGGAGGCCAGCTCGGGATCCCGGGTCAGCAGCAGCACGGTGGTCATGCCGCGACACTCCGCAGCACCTCCCCCGCCGTCGGCCGCACCGCGGGAGGGGATGTGGACGACGCGCCGGGACTGCTCCGCCTGGGGACGACGGGGCAGGCAGCTCCCGCAGGGACCCGCCTACGCTGGACGCATGCCCCGCTCCGCCGCCTTCTTCGACCTCGACAAGACGATCCTCGCCAAGTCGAGCTCGCTCGCGTTCGCGCGGCCCTTCTACAGGGGCGGACTGCTCGGACGCACCGACGTCCTGAAGTCGGCGTACGCGCAGTTCACCTACCTCTCGTCCGGCGCCGACCACGACCAGATGGAGGCGATGCGGCACTACATGTCCGAGCTCGTGAAGGGCTGGGACGTGGAGACGGTGCGGCGGATCGTCGCCGAGACCCTCGACGAGATCGTCGACCCCGCCGTCTACGAGGAGGCGGTCGACCTCATCGAGGAGCACAAGGACGCGGGGCGCGACGTCATCATCATCAGCTCGTCGGGCACCGAGGTCGTGGAGCCGATCGGCGAGCGGCTCGGCGTCGACCGGGCGATCGGCACGCAGGTCGAGATCGTCGACGGCCGCTACACCGGCGAGATCCTCTTCTACGCGTACGGCGAAGGGAAGGCCGACGCCATGCGCGCGCTGGCAGCGGAGAACGGCTACGACCTCGCCGACTGCTACGCCTACAGCGACTCGATGACCGACCTGCCGATGCTCGAGGTGGTCGGTCACCCGTACGCCGTGAACCCCGACGCACCGCTCCGCGCGATCGCCCTCGAGCGCGACTGGCCCATCCTCGACTTCGCCCGCCCCGTGTCGATGCCGACGGTGCGCCAGCGGTTCACGAGCATGAACACCGCCGACAACCGGCGAACCGCCCTCACCGTGGGCGCAGCGACCGTCGCGCTCGGCATCGCCTGGTACGCCTCGCGCCGCAGGGGTTCTGCGGGCTGAGCCGCCGACGTACCCTCCTGAGAAGGGAGGGGCCATGGCCGCACGACGTCCGGACGACGCGGGCACCCCCGCGTCCCTCGACGGCCGCCTCGACCTCGACGCGCTCGACGTCGGTCACGACCCGATGCTCGACCTCGACGTGATCGGCGAGGATCGGCCGACCGCTCGCGAGACCGTCGTCGCCTGGCTCGAGCCGACCGGTCTGCTGCCCGTCCTCGCCCGGCACCGCAAGGCGTTCGTGGCCTCCGCCGTGGTCGCAGCCCTGCTGCTCGCGACCGGCGGGATCTGGTGGATCCGCCGCCCGGCGGCGCTGCGCGATCCGCACGTGTTCGCACGCGCTGCCGGCGCCGACCCGACCGCCGCGCTCGTGACGGACCCGAGCACCGGCATGTACGTCGGCGTGCAGCAGAAGGTCCTGGTGTCGTCGGCCGAGCCGCAGGGCGTCGCGCTGCGTCTGCTGGGCATCACCGGACCCGGGCTCGCGATCGACCCGGCGGCGGCGACGCCGGTCGACCTCCAGCGCACGGACCGGCCCCTGGTGCTCGGGGCCGCGCTGGCGTGCACGAGCCCCGAGGCCACGACGGCCGCCCTCGCCTCCGGCACCGGCGACTACGCGATGCTCCTGCAGCGCACGGCGCCCGAGGGCGAGGTGCGCGTCGACCGGGTGCCGCTCGTCGGCTCGGTCACGCTCGTCGACCTGGTGCACAAGGGGTGCCTGCAGATCGCCGCCGACCGCGACCTGCTCGTGCGCGGGATCTCGGCCGCACCGGTGGCGGGCCTGGTGGCGCTCAAGCTCGACGTCGCCCTGGACAACCCCTCGCCGCGCAGCTGGTCGGGCCTGCACGTCGCGGCCGCGGCGCAACCGGTGATCACCAACGACGGTCGCTCCGTGCAGCTCGAGCCGAGCGCGTCCGGTCATCTCCAGGCGCTGTACTGGCCGACCGACTGCTCGGACCCCGTCGGACCCCTGCGCGACGGCATCGCGATCCAGGCCGACCTCGGTCCCGACGGGCTTCCTCCCGCGCAGGGCTCGTCCTCGCCCAGCGTGCTGCTCCGCCTGCCCGGCCAGATGCTCGACGACGTCGCGTCGGTCGCGCAGTCCGTCTGCGGCACCGACGCCCCGCGCAGCAGCCTCCGGCAGGTCCGGCTGCGCGAGGGCGGTGGGGGCGGATCGGCCGGCACGATCGACCTGCTGGTCGACGTCACGACGCCCGGCGCGTTCCTGGCAGAGATCGACCACCCCGGCGACGGCGGCGGCGAGCTGATCACCTACGAGTCGCCGGTGCACCCGGTCGACGGCGTCGCGACGATCAAGGCTCGATGGGTGCTGCCGTCCTGCCAGCGCGTCATCGCCGACGGACTCCCCCGCCTGCACGTGGTGCTCGTCGGCGACGTCAAGCGCCCGTACCTCGTCCCGCTGCGCGGCGAGGCGCTCCGCCCGGTGCTCTACCGGCTGTGCGGCGACGAGGTCGCGGCCCTCGCCGGCTGACCGCGCGCGGGTGCCGGACGCCGCGCGCGGGGCTACCGTCGGCGCGTGGGCGACGACGACCGGCTCGAGCTCGACGACGACGGACACGTCGTCGGCTCGCCGCACGTGGTCGACCTGCTCGACCCCGCAGCGACCGAGCATCTGCACGCCAGCCGCGCCGACGCCCTCGTCCACCACCACGTCGCCCCGTGGCTCGCCCGTCACCGGCGCCCCGTGGTCGCGGCCGTCGTGGCCTGCCTCGCGCTCGGTCTCGGGACCGCGTGGTGGACGCACCGTCCGCCGTACGTCGAGCCGCCCGTGCCGATCGCGATCGAGAACGCGATCCTCGACGGCCGCGACCTCGGCGGCCCGCGGATCCGCGACGACGGGCTGCTCCTCGTCGCGTTCGCCGTCCGCTCGACGGATCCGTCCACGACCTTCGACGTCCTCGACCTCGTCGGGCCGGGCCTGGCCACCACCGGGGTCACGTCCGACGGTCCCGCCTCGCCGGACCGCCCAGCCCGGGTGCAGGCGCGTGCCGTGATCCAGTGCTCGACGCCCGGCATGGTCGGCGCGCGGCCCGACGACTACGGCCTGCGCGTGCGTCGCACCGGCCCCGACGGCTCGTCCGAGCTCACGGTGCCGCTCGGCCCGGACGCGACGCCGCTCGACGTCGCGCTGCGCGAGCACTGCGTCCGCGCCTACGCAGCGCCGGCGCTGTCGGTGGTCGATGCGCGCGTCGTCGGCCAGGCGGGATCGTCGATCGCATCGCTGGCGCTCGTGGTCCGCAACGTCTCCAACCTGCCGGTGGAGGTCGCGACACCCCGACGCACCGGCGGCGCTGTCGACGTGGACCTGTCCACCGACGTCGTGATCGCGCCGCAGCGCTCCGCGATCGTGTCGTCGCGGCTGCAGGTGCAGGACTGCTCGCCGACGCGCACCTCGCTGAGCGATCCCCTCGCGCAGCTCCCGAACCCCGTCGTCACGGCCGGCTACTCCGACCCCTCGGCGCTGGCCGGCATCACGCTGCGGGTCGGTCTCGGCACGAGCACGACGCTCGCGTCGTACGCGCTCGGCCCCTCCCTCGACCTGCTCACGGGCCGGCTGCGCACCCTCGCGTGCGCGAGCGCGCCGACGGTGACGGCCGACGTCGCCTCAGCCACGGGACGCCGTGGCAGCGACGGCAGCTGGTCGGTCACAGCCCGGATCGCCTTGCGCACCAGCGGGATCGGAGTGACCGTCGGTCGGGAGAGGTTCAGCGGGCCCCCGTGGGGCGCCGGGTCGCAGCTGGTCACCGACGGGCCCGCGTCGCGAGGCTGGGAGGCACAGCCCGCGCAGCTCGACGGGGGTGCCGGGTCGGCGATCGTCACCTTCGCCGGCACGGCTTGCGACGAGGCGGAGGCACCGCCGACGTCCCTCCCGCTGCGCGTGATCACGGCCGACCGCGTGGTGCACCCGTTCGTGGCCACGATCGACCCGGCGCTGCTGCGCGTCGCGTTCTCCCAGGCCTGCTCCGCGCCCTGAGCAGCGACGTACGCTGACCGGGTGGGGGACCGACCGCGACCGACGACGCCGGCCGGCGCATGAGCGCCGACGGTCGGCTCGACCTCGACGACCTGGGGCAGGTCATCGAGCAGGCGTCCTCGCTCGACGACGTCGTGGGCACGCACGATGCGGGTCCCACCTTCGGCGAGCGGCTCGAGTCCGCAGGCATCACCCCCTGGGCACGTCGCCACCGGGCTGCGCTCGCCGGCGTGGCAGCCGCAGCCGTCGCCGTCGGCTCGCTCGCCTGGTTCCGCCACGACCCGCGACCCCCCGACGACGGCCTGCCGCACGTCGCGGTCGTCGACTCGCTGAGCAACCCCGGTGTGAACAACGACGTCCCAGGGCTGCTCACGAGCATCTACACGATCGTCAACCAGCGGGCTGGCGACACGGTCGCGCTGCTCGGGATCTCCGGGCCCGGCATCCGAGCGACCTCGGTCGGCCGTGCAGTCCTCGACTCGCACGACGACGCGCGCGCGTCCACCCCGGTGCTCGCGGTGATCGGGTGCGACGACCCCCGCGTGCTCGAGGCGACGGAGGACGACTACCACCTGCTGGTGCGGCGCACGGATGCCTACGGCCGCACGGTGGATGCGGCGCTGCCGATGCCCCTGGGATCGCAGAACCGGTGGGCGCTGTCGATCGGGGGGATGTGCCTGCAGTCCCTCGCTACGACGGGGCTGCACGTCGAGTCGGTCCGAGCCGCCGTCGTCCCCGGCAGGGCGCAGGTCCTGCTCGACGTCGAGGTCCGCAACGGGCTGGCCCACGACCTGGTCCTCGACGTGCTCGGGTATCCCGGCATGTTCGTGCGTCCCGACTCGTCGAGCACCACCGTCCCCGCCGGCGCGACACGGACCCTGCACGTGACCGAGACCGTCGGGAACTGCGAGTCGGCGCGTCTGGAGGGGATGGTCCCGGGGCCCGACGGGCAGTCGAGCATCGGGGTGACCGACCGGACCCTCGACGTCTACGTCCGTGCGCTGACCAGCTCGCCCGATGCCATGTCCACCGGGATCTCGCTCCCCTGGTCGGCGCAGCAGGCGCGGCCCGTGACGGCGGCGTTCGCCGCCGCGTGCGCCGGGATGCCGCGCTACCGGCTCCACGTCGTCTCGTCCACCGAGGCGCCTCGCGGCATCGTCGACGCAGCGGTGCGGCAGAGCGGCGACCCGTCCACGACCGTGCTCCGCGCCGTCGTCGACGTGGCCACGGATGCCGACGCCGTCACCGTGACCGACGTCGTGGCGGATGGCGGCCAGGACTTCGGCGCCATGCCGCAGCTGACCGTCATCGACGCCGCGACCGGTCGGCAGCTCTCACCGCTCGCTACCCCGCATCCGGTGCGCGCGGTGTCGGGGCACGCGCGTGTCACCGTCGACTGGATGCTGTCCTGCAGCGGCGCGTTCTCTCCCCCCACGGCGCGCGTGGTGCTGATGCGCGACGGACGCAGCTGGCCGCTGCTGCTCAACGTGGACGACACGGGTCTCGCCGCCGGCGTACCGAGCGTCTGCCCCGACGTCACCATCGAGATGCTGCAGCAGTCCGGGTGGCAGAGCGTGCAGCCGCCGCTCTCCGGCTGACCAGCCGCAGCCGCAGGTTCGGCGCGACACGCCGGATCCGTTGCGCACCACGCCGATCCGGGCGTCGAGGGGTCTTCCCTCTCGGCCGCGACGGGAGTAGACAGGACCTGTCAGCACTCGTCGTCCGACGGGAGGTCCGACCTGGCAGCAACCCTGCCAACAGGCACGAGCACGGCACCAGCCCTGGGTACCCACGCGGCGTCCTGCCCCCGTAACGGGCGTCCTGAGCCGGGAGAGCCCCAGAAGCACCCGACCGGACGGATATCGCCAGCGCACTGATCGCCCGAGCCGTCGTGCCCGGAACGGCGCCTCCTCGTGGGGCGTCGTTCGCCTGTCGGGGCGACGCGTCAGAGGTCGGCGAGGATGCGGCGCGATTCGGCTGCCCCGACGCGCACCGTCTCGGCGTGCAGCACGAGCCACTGCGCCACCCCGTCCGGCGTCCCCTGCGCGTAGGCCCGCAGCGCGGCGGCGTACGCCGGACGGCCTGCGGCCCACAGCCCCGCCTCCGGGACGGTGAGCCCATCGGGGTCGACCCCGCGCGAGGACAGCACGAGACGGGTCAACGCGCGCGCCACGAGCCCCGAGCCCCAGGCGAACGGGCGCACGACCGCGACCTCCGCGTGCGCGACCGCGGCGACCACGAGCGCGGGGGCCGACGTGGTCGTGGTGAGCAGCCGCGCGAGCGCGCTCATGCGGCGGGCGGCATCGTCGGCCGACGGCGGGGCGGGCAGCCGCAGCGGATCGTCTGCCGCGTCGTCGCGGCGCACACGGCCGCGGTGGTCGTCGTCGACGAACCCGGCCGCCGCGACGCTGTGCAGCCGCGACAAGACCTGGAGCGGCGCCTTGTCGATCAGGGCGACCTGACGGGGCAGCTCGGCCTGCAGCGCGAGGGAGGCGGCGACGACGCGGCCGATCGGCGAACCATCGAGCGCGTCGCCCGAGACCAGCGCATCAGGGCGCACCTCGGCGCCGTCGATCGCCGCCGAGGCCCAGGCCCCGCGCAGCCGCGAGGCGCTCACGATCTCGGCGGCGTGCGAGCGGATCTCGCGATCCCACAGCAGCGCGTCGATGTCGCTGCGCGCGGTCTCGACCGCCTCGGTCACACCGGGGAGGCCGGCGAGCGGCGCGAGGACGTCGGACGGCACGGCGTCACGCTACGGGTCCGCCCCCGACCGGCAGCCGACGGGTCGCATGCGCGGCGCGAGCGGCCGCGCGGCGCTACGGTCCCCTGCATGAACCCGGCGGCGGTGCTCCTCGCGGCCGCGGCGGCCGTCGCGGTCGTGCTTGCCGTGCGGTGGCTGGTGCGCCGGCGCGACCTCGGCAGCGAGGCCGACCGCGCCACGGTCGACACGCTCCACACCGCGTCCCTGGCAGCTCCCGCGCTGCGCGAGGGGCTCACTGCCGACGCCGCGAGCGGGGCGACCAAGCACCTGCGCGCGCTGCTCGGCGCAGACGGGGTCGCGCTCACCGACACCGACCGCGTGCTCGCCGGCGACGGCCAACGGCTCGAGCCGCTGCGCATCGACCACGTCGCGGACGTGCTGCGCACCGGACGCTCCGCTGTCGTCACGGCCGACAGCACGGCGTACGTCGTCGCACCCGTCGTGGTCGACGACCGCGTGGTCGGCACGCTCGTCGCCGCGTCGCCGGACCCCACCGCCGTGCTCACCCGGGCGACGACGGAGGTGGCGCGCTGGGTCTCGTCGCAGGTCGAGCTCGCCGAGCTCGACGCCTCGCGCGCCCGGCTCGCGGAGGCGGAGGTGCGCGCTCTGCGTGCCCAGATCTCGCCCCACTTCATCTACAACGCGCTCACGGCGATCGCCTCCTACGTGCGCACCGACCCCGAGCATGCGCGCGAGCTCCTGCTGGAGTTCGCGGACTTCACCCGCTACTCGTTCCGGCGCCACGGCGACTTCACGACGCTCGCGGAGGAGCTGCGCTCGATCGACCGCTACCTCACCCTCGAGCGGGCGCGGTTCGGCGACCGGCTGCTCGTGACCGTGCGCGTGGCGCCCGAGGTCCTGCCCGTCACCGTGCCCTACCTGTTCCTGCAGCCGATCGTGGAGAACGCCGTGCGCCACGGGCTCGAAGGACGTGCCGG
>JAKOVT010000214.1 GCA_029781935.1 Actinomycetes bacterium
GACCCTCGGCTGGCGCGTCGTCGTGCTCGACGGCACCGACGTCGAGGACAAGCACGCGTTCCTCGAGGCGTGCAACGAGGCCTTCGACCTGCCCGAGTGGTTCGGCTGGAACTGGGACGCCCTCGAGGAGTGCGTGCGCGACTTCGACCTCGAGGGTGCCGACGGCGTCCTGCTCGTGTGGAACGGCTGGGGCGAGTTCGCGGAGGCGGATCCGACCGACTTCGCGACGGGGCTCGACATCCTGCGCGGTGCCGTGCGGGCGTGGGGTCGCGACGGTGTCGGCGGTGGGCTTCTGCTGCTCGGTGAGGGGCCCGACATCGACGTCGACGAGCTCTGACCCGGCCGCCGGCCCGGCCGCCGCGCGAGATCGGCGCCCGAGATCGGCGCCCGAGATCGGCGCGAGAGATCGGCGCGTCAGGCGGCCTGCGTCTCAGACCGGCTCGGAGGCGCGGACGACCAGCATCTCCCGGCGAGCGGCCGCCGGGGCGTCGTCGGGCAGCAGACCGTGGTCGGTCGGCTCGCCGAACACCAGCGCCCGTTCGCGGGGCGACGCCGACAGCGCCAGACCGACGGCCGCGGCCGCCGCGACCATGGCCAGGCCGTCGGAGAGCTGGAGCAGGCTGTCGGCGGTCGCGCTGGTCTCGCACAGGCCGTAGAAGGTGAACGCGGCGGTGAGCAGCAGCACGATCTGCAGCTGCCGGGGCGAGAGGCCCGACGCCGCCACGAGCGGCAGGATCCACAGCAGGTACCACGGCTGCACGACCGGACCGAGGGCGACGACGGCGAGGAACGCCCACGCCAGCCCCTGCACCGGCGTGCGGCCCTGCGGCTTGAGCAGCAGGTAACCGACGATGCCGATCGCGAGCAGCTCGCCGATGATGCGGAAGACGCCGACGGTCAGGTCGAGGTGGTCGCCGAGGCCGAGCCAGCTGGCCACGTTGCCGGTGAGCATGCCGAGGGCCGTGGCGGGCGAGAGCCAGGTGCGGACCTCGCCGGGCGTGGTGAGGGCGCGGACCCAGCCGAGGCTGCCGCCGACGAGCGCGGCGAACACGGCGTAGGTCAGCAGCGCGACGACACCCGACTTGCCCCATGCGATCACGCGCTGGCGGGTGGTCGCCCGCGTGCCGGCCCAGACCAGGCCCACGAACGGCAGCGCGAGCAGCCCGATCAGCTTGACCATCGCGCCCATGGTCACCAGTGCGATACCGAGGACGGGGCGGCGCTCGATCGCGAGGGTGAGGCCCGCGACCATGAGGCCGACCATGAGGGCGTCGTTGTGGGCGCCGAGCACGAAGTGCATGAGCACCAGCGGGTTCAGGACGCCGAGCCAGACGGCCTTCGAGGCGTCGATGCCGCCGTGGAAGGCCAGCCGCGGGACGTAGTAGGCCAGCAGCGCGATGCCGGCGACCGCGAGCAGGCGGAAGGCGATGACGGCGAGGAACGGGTTCTCCCCGACGAGAGCGGCCACTCCTCGCTCGAGGGCGAGGAACACCGGGCCGTACGGGGTCGGCGTCAGCTGCCACATCGGGTCGACGCCGTCCTGGAACCAGCCCGGCACCGAGGCGACGCCGTTGGTGTAGGGGTCGATCCCGGCGAGGACGAGCTTGCCCTGCGCGAAGTAGGAGTAGACGTCGCGGCTGAACAGGGGCGGCGCGAGGATGAGCGGCACGGTCCACAGAGCGAGGACGCCCCACAGCCGGCGCAGGTCGCGGATGTGGCCGGCGAGGACGTCGGCGCCGAGGACCAGCCAGGCCTGCAGGAGGACGGCGCCGCCGAGGATCACCGACGCGCGCGAGACGAACGCGCCGATGTCGGTGAAGCGCATCGTGTGGATCAGCGGGACGTGGGCGAGGCCGTCGAGCGGCAGCCAGCCCACCCCCAGCGCTCCGATGGCGAGGACCGCCGTCCCGATGAGGCCGGGGACGGCGTAGCGCAAGGTGAAGGCCAGACCGGAGTCGGACTCGACGGGCCCGCCGCCGAACGCGTCAGCGGAGGCCATGCCCGCCAGGATACCGGCGCTCGACGCGCAGTCACGACCCCCGACCGGCACCCCGGGACGTGATCCGTGTCGCCCCTGGACGGGCAGGTCGTCCCGATTCGTCCGGATTCCCGACCGCTCCCCGCCGTCAGCGGACGTAGCTGGGCGCGTACCCCGGGTCGACGCCCGTGACCCGTTCAGCGGCCAGCCGTCCGGACACCAGCACCATCGGCACCCCGACGCCGGGCTGGGTCCCCGACCCGGTGAAGACGACGTTCTCGCCCCAGATGTTGGACGGGCGGAACGGGCCGGTCTGCGAGAACGAGTGCGCGGCCGCGAACGGCGCGCCGCGCTCCATGCCGCGGTGCGCCCAGTCGAGGGGGGTGGTGACGTGCTCGACCTCGATGCCGTCGCCGAACCCGACGTACCCGCGCTCCTCGAGGGTGCGCACGACCTGGTCGCGGTAGCGCGGGCCCTCGCTGCGCCAGTCGATGGGAGCGTCGAGGTTCGGGGTGGGGAACAGCACGTAGTAGACCTGCTTGCCCTCGGGCGCCAGTGCCGGGTCCGAGTACGTCGGGTTCGTGACCAGGATGCTCGGGTCGCTCATCAGCCGGCGCTCGTCGATGAGCTCGCGGAACACCTGGTCCCAGCTGCGGCCGAAGTGGATGTTGTGGTGCGCCGTCTTCGTGTACGACGCCGCCGATCCGGCGAGCAGCAGGAAGCACGACGGCGAGTAGCGCAGGCGGCGTACCGACCACGGCTCCTCGCCGAGCAGCTCGCGGTAGGCGACGGGCAGGTCGGGGTTGAGGACGACGACGTCGGCCTCGAACCGCTCGCCGTCGGTCGTGATGACGCCGCTGGCGCGGGTGCCGTGCCGCTCGACGGACGCGACCTCGGTCGAGTACCGGATGTCGACCCCGTGCTTCTCGGCGGCGGCCGCCATCGCCCGGGGCAGAGCGTGCATCCCGCCCTTCGGGAAGTACACGCCCGCGACCGAGTCCATGTAGGCGATGACGGCGTAGATCGCCAGGGCGTCCTGCGGCGACAGGCCGGCGTACATGGCCTGGAAGCTGAACAGCCGCTCGGTGCGCGGGTCGGAGAGGTACTGGCGCACCTTCGGAGCGAGGCGGCGGAAGCCCCCCAGCGCGACCAGGCGGGCGAGGTTCTCGGTGAGCAGGTCGACCGGGGAGTCGATGTTGCGGTCGATGAAGTCGCGCATCTCGTAGCGGTAGAGCTGCGACACGAAGTCGACGTAGCGGCGGTAGCCGTCGGCCTCCTGGGGAGAGACGACGCGGGCGATCTCGTCGGCCATGGCGTCGACGTCGGAGTGCACGTCGAGCTGCGAGCCGTCGGGGTAGAACGCGCGGTAGAGCGGCTCGACGGGCATGAGGTCGAGCCAGTCGTCCATGTCCTCGTCGACCGCGGCGAACACGTCGCGGATCAGGTCCGGCATGGTCAGGACGGTCGGTCCGGTGTCGAATCGGAAGCCCGAGTCCTCGATGAGGCCGGCGCGCCCGCCGGGGACCGGCTCCCGCTCGAGCACGGTCACCCGCCGCCCCGCGCCGGCCAGCCGCAGCGCGCAGGAGAGCCCCGCGAGGCCCGCGCCCACCACCACGACGCGGTCGGTGGGGCCGGTGACGGTGCGGGGCTCGCGGCGCAGCAGTGCCATGGCTCCCACCCTAGGTTCCGCGGCGCCGTCCGGCCTTCCGAGCCGTCGGTCGCGCACCGCGGGCGGCTGGTGCGGGAGACTGTGGCGCCCTACCGATCCGAGGAGCCGCGACCGTGTCCCTGATGCCTCCGAAGATGCCGGCGCTGTCGCGGCGCGAGCGTCGGCGCTTCCTGCTCCTCACCATCGCCAAGGCCGGCGGTGCGGCCGTCGTGGTGCTGGTGCTCTACTACCTGCTCCCGATCGACCAGGTGCCCGACAGCCTCCTGTTCGTCGCGCTCGGTGTGGAGCTGCTCGTGCTCGCCGTGGTGGTCGGATGGCAGGTCCGGCGGGTGCTCAACGCGTCGACCCCGCTGCTCGCCGCGATCGAGGCGCTCGCCTTCACCGTGCCCCTGTTCCTCGTGATCTTCGCCGCGATGTACGTCGGACTGGCGTCGAACTCGTCGTCGAACTTCAGCTCCGGATCGCTCACCCGCACCGACGGCCTCTACTTCACCGTGACCGTGTTCGCGACGGTGGGCTTCGGCGACATCACCGCCACCAGCCAGCTCACGCGCGCGCTGGTGACCGTGCAGATGCTGCTCGACCTCGTCGTGCTCGGCCTGCTGATCCGGGTGTTCTTCGGCGCCGTGCAGGAGGCGTGGCGGACCAAGGCGGCCGTGACGCCGGACCAGGTGCGCGACGCGATCGCGGACGACGTCGAGGGCGGCGGCGGCGCGTCCGGGTGACGTGACAGGAGTCGAGGCCGACGATCGCCTAGTGTCGTGGTGAAGGGCGCCTGCCTGCGCGCCGAGGCTCGACGGGGGAGAGGCACGGTTGTTGCGCGTCCGCACGAAGCTGATGGGGTTCGTACCGGCGCTCCTGGTGGCGGGTGCAGTGGCGACGTCGCTGGGCGCCCCTGCCGCCAACGCAGGGGCGATGTCGCCGGACTGGACCCAGCTCGACCTCTGCGTCCTGTCGGCCACCTTCCAGGTCCAGCTGCCCGACGACGGCGGCTTCGTCGCGCACGACCCCCTCTACGGATACACCTACGACGAGAGTCTCCTGACGCGCGCGGCGTGGGAGCACCCGACGAGCTCGGACGCGGTGGAGAACCTCGAGGGCTACGGGCTCACCTGGATCCAGCCGCTGCTGCGCGCGATGCGCGACGCCGGCGGGGAGC
>JAKOVT010000235.1 GCA_029781935.1 Actinomycetes bacterium
AGCAGCCCCGAGAGGAGGGACGCCGATGAGCCAGAAGGACTGGTTCGAGAAGGACTACTACAAGGCGCTCGGCGTCTCCAAGGACGCGAGCCAGGCCGACATCAAGAAGGCCTTCCGCACGCTGGCCAAGAAGCATCACCCCGACTCCAACGAGAACGACCCCAAGGCCGAGGCCCGGTTCAAGGAGGTCTCGGAGGCCTACGACGTCCTGTCCGACGAGAAGACGCGCGCGGAGTACGACGAGACGCGCGCGATGGCCTCGAGTGGATTCCGCATGCCGGGCGGCTTCGGTGGCCAGCAGGGCGGCGCCGGGGGCGCGAGCGGCGGCGTGCCGTTCGACCTCTCCGACCTGTTCGGGCGCGCGGGCGGCGGCTTCGGCGACGTGTTCGGCGGCGTGTTCAACCGCGGCGGCGGCCAGCAGGCCCGTCGCGCGCGTCGCGGCGCCGACATCGAGAGCAGCGTGACGCTGTCCTTCGACGAGGCGCTGTCCGGCCTCACCCTCCCGCTCCGGCTCACCAGCGAGGCGCCTTGCGCGAGCTGCGCGGGCACCGGCGCCAGGGCCGGCACCGCCCCGCGGCTGTGCCCCACCTGCCAGGGCGCGGGCCAGATCAACCGCAACGCGGGGGGTTTCGCCTTCCCGGAGACCTGCCACGAGTGCCGCGGTCGCGGGATGGTCGTCGACGACCCGTGCCCCACCTGCCACGGCTCGGGCCACGCGCCGTCGACCCGCACCGTCTCGGCCCGCATCCCGGCGGGCGTGAAGAACGGCCAGAAGATCCGGCTGCGCGGCAAGGGCGTGGCCGGCGAGAACGGCGGCGAGAACGGCGACCTGCTCGTGACGGTCGCGGTCACGCCGCACGCGGTCTTCGGCCGCGACGGCGACAACCTGACCATCACCGTGCCGGTGACCTTCGCCGAGGCCGCGCTCGGCGCTGACATCGCCGTACCCGTCCCGTCGGGCGGCACCGTGAAGGTGCGCCTGGCCGAGGGGACGCAGAGCGGTCGCGTGCTGCGCGTGCGCGGCAAGGGCGTACGCCGCAAGGACGGCACGCACGGCGACCTGCTCGTCACCGTCGACGTCGCGGTGCCGCAGAAGCTGAGCTCGGACGCGCGCGACGCGCTCCAGCAGTTCGCGGACGCCACGAAGGACCACGACCCGCGCGCCGACCTCATGGCGCGCGCGAAGGACGGAGGTGCGCGATGACCGACGACCGCCTGCGCCCCGACGACACCACTCCGGTCTACGCCATCTCGGTCGCCGCCCAGATCGCCGGCCTGCATCCGCAGACCCTCCGGCAGTACGACCGGCTCGGCCTGGTGTCGCCCGATCGCACCGGCGGACGCAACCGGCTCTACTCGCTGCGCGACATCGAACGGCTGCGGGAGGTGTCGCGCCTGTCGTCCGACGGCGTGAACCTCGCCGGCATCCAGCGCATCCTCGAGCTGCAGTCCGAGGTCGAGATGCTGCGCTCGCAGCTGGGCACGCTGCTCGCCGAGGTGCAGCGGCTGCGCCCGAGCCTCGCCGCACGTCAGGGCTCCGAGCCCTCCACCGCCCTCGTGGTCTGGCGCCCCCGCCCCGCCGACCGCGACCGCACCCGCTGACACCTGCACGACGGTGCTCCAGGCTGCCGCAGAGGCAGACCGCCCCGGCTCCCCACCGAGCTCTGCTGACGACGACACGAAAGGCCCCTCCGGGGGAGATGACCATGGATCTGTCCTTCACCACCCGCACGCAGGACGCGCTGTCCAACGCGGTACGCCGTGCGTCCCGCTCCGGCCACGCGCAGGTCGAGCCCCTGCACCTGCTCGAGGGCATCCTCGAGGACCGCGAGGGCATCCCCGCGGCGCTGCTCACCCATCTCGGCGTCGACCAGACCGAGCTGATGAGCACCGTCACGAAGGCGATCGGCGCGATGCCGTCGGCGAGCGGCGCCACCGTGTCGCAGCCGACCATGTCCAACGCCGCCTACCGCGTGCTGGGCGCGGCCCAGGACGTCGCACGCGAGCGCGGCGACGAGTACCTCTCCACCGAGCACCTGCTGCTCGCCCTCGCCGGCGACCAGGGCGAGGCGGGGCAGCTGCTGCGCTCGATGAGCGCCGGACCGGTCGAGCTCGTCGACGCGCTGAAGGACCTCCGTGGAGACAAGCGCGTCACCAGCGCCGACCCGGAGGGCAGCTTCCAGGCGCTGTCGAAGTTCAGCGTCGACCTCACCGCGCTCGCGCGCGAGGGCCGGATCGACCCGGTGATCGGCCGCGACGAGGAGATCCGCCGCGTGATCCAGGTGCTCTCGCGGCGCACCAAGAACAACCCCGTCCTCATCGGCGAGCCCGGCGTCGGCAAGACGGCCGTCGTCGAGGGGCTGGCGCAGCGCATGGTCGCCGGCGACGTGCCCGACTCGCTGCGCGGCAAGAAGCTCGTGTCGCTCGACCTCGCGGCGATGCTCGCTGGCGCGCAGTACCGCGGGCAGTTCGAGGAGCGCCTCAAGAGCGTGCTCGACGAGATCAAGGACAGCAACGGCCAGGTCGTCACCTTCATCGACGAGCTGCACACCGTCGTGGGCGCGGGCGCGAGCGGCGACTCCGCGATGGACGCCGGCAACATGCTCAAGCCGATGCTCGCCCGCGGCGAGCTGCGCATGGTCGGAGCCACGACTCTCGACGAGTACCGCGAGCGGATCGAGAAGGACCCCGCGCTCGAGCGCAGGTTCCAGCAGGTGTTCGTGGGCGAGCCGAGCGTGGAGGACACCATCGGCATCCTGCGCGGCATCAAGGAGAAGTACGAGGCGCACCACAAGGTCGCGATCAACGACTCTGCGCTCGTCGCCGCGGCGACGCTGTCGGACCGCTACATCACCAGCCGCTTCCTGCCCGACAAGGCGATCGACCTCGTCGACGAGGCGGCCTCGCGCCTGCGGATGGAGATCGACTCCTCGCCGGCCGAGATCGACACCCTGCAGCGCCAGGTCGACCGGCTCCGGATGGAGGAGCTCGCCCTCTCGCGGGAGACCGACGCCGCATCGGTCGAGCGGCTGGCCAAGCTGCGTGCCGACCTCGCCGACAAGAGCGAGGAGCTCGCCGGGATGCGCACCCGCTGGGACTCGGAGAAGCAGGGGCTCGACAAGGTCGGCGATCTCAAGATCCGGCTCGACGAGCTGCGCATGCTGCTCGACCGCGCGCAGCGCGACGGCGACCTCGAGCAGGCCTCGCGCCTGATGTACGCCGAGATCCCGTCGCTCGAGCGCCAGCTCGAGGAGGCGATCTCGACCTCGAGCGACCGCGTCCGCATGGTGCGCGAGGAGGTCGGCCCCGACGACGTCGCCGAGGTCGTCGGAGCGTGGACCGGCATCCCCGCGGGTCGGCTGCTCGAGGGCGAGACGGCCAAGCTGCTGCGGATGGAGGAGGAGCTCGGCCACCGCGTCGTCGGCCAGAAGGAGGCGGTGCAGGCCGTCTCCGACGCCGTACGACGTTCGCGGGCCGGCATCGCCGACCCCGACCGTCCGACCGGTTCTTTCCTGTTCCTCGGCCCGACCGGTGTGGGCAAGACCGAGCTGGCCAAGGCGCTGGCGGAGTTCCTCTTCGACGACGAGCGCGCGATGACGCGCATCGACATGAGCGAGTACGGCGAGAAGCACTCCGTCGCCCGCCTCGTCGGAGCGCCCCCCGGCTACGTCGGCTACGAGGAGGGCGGTCAGCTCACCGAGGCGGTGCGCCGCCGCCCGTACAGCCTCGTCCTGCTCGACGAGGTCGAGAAGGCGCACCCGGAGGTGTTCGACGTCCTGCTCCAGGTGCTCGACGACGGCCGCCTCACCGACGGCCAGGGCCGCACGGTCGACTTCCGCAACGCGATCCTCGTACTCACGTCGAACCTCGGCTCGTCCTTCCTCGCCGACCCCACGTTGTCGGCGGAGCAGAAGGAGGAGGCGGTGATGAACGTCGTGCGGGCATCGTTCAAGCCGGAGTTCCTCAACCGGCTCGACGACACGGTGCTGTTCCACCCGCTCGGGATCGAGGAGCTGTCGAGCATCGTCACGATGCAGGTGGAGGCGCTGCAGAAGCGCCTGGCGGATCGTCGGTTGTCCCTCGACGTCACCCCCGCCGCCCGCGACTGGTTGGCGCTCAACGGGTTCGACCCGGTCTACGGCGCCCGCCCGCTGCGCCGCCTCGTGCAGTCGGCCATCGGCGACCGGCTCGCTCGAGCGATCCTGTCCGGCGAGGTCGTCGACGGCGACACCGTTCTGGTCGACGTGACCCCGGAGTCCGACGGCCTCTCGGTCGAGCCGCGCCGCTAGTACTCCTCGAGGACCCCGCGACCGATCGCGTCGCGGGGTCCTCGTACATCGGCTTGACGACGTACTTAACAGATCTGTTAAATAAGCGCATGGCCACCGTGACCGAGGACCGGCTCGACGCCGTCTTCGGCGCGCTGGCCGACCCCACCCGTCGCGCGATCCTGGCGCGGCTGGCCGACGGCGATGCCACCGTCTCCGAGCTCGCGGCACCCCTGCCGATGAGCCTCCCCGCGGTGTCACGGCATCTCAAGGTGCTCGAGTCGGCCGGGCTGATCTCGCGCGACCGCGACGCGCAGTGGCGCCCCAGCCACCTGCGCGCCGACACCTTGCGCACGGCCCTGGACTGGATCGAGCCGTTCCGCGACCTGTGGGACGAGCGCCTGGACCGGTTGGACGCGCACCTGCGGAGCACCGGGAGCACGAGCACCCCCACCACGAGAGGACGACGTCCATGACCGAGCAGTCGCACGCCTTCCCGCCTGCGGACCCGAACGATCCCCCGGTGCACACCTTGCGCATCGAGCGCGAGTTCGACGCCCCCCGCGAGGCGGTCTACCGGGCCTTCGTCGACCCCGACCAGCTGGCGGCGTGGTTCGGTCCGGTCGGCTATCACGTGCCGCGCGAGACTGTGTCGATCGACGCGAGGGTCGGGGGGCACCAGCGCTTCTCGATGGGCCCGGTCGACGGCGACAGCTCGCAGCTGAGCCCGATCAACGCCACCTTCACCGAGGTGATCGAGAACGAACTGCTCGCGGGCGAGGAGGCGATCGAGGGGGTCCCGGGGTTCGAGGGGATCGCGGTCTTCACTCTCAGGCTCGAGTTCCACGACCTCGGTGGCGGACGCAGCAAGCTCGTCGTCGAGCAGGGCCCCTACTCCGAGTTCATGCGCGGCATGGCCGGACAGGGTTGGGAGTCGTCGTTCGGCAAGCTCGACGCCGTGCTCGCCGCCTAGCTCGTCAGTCGGGCCAGTCGCTGCTGGGGTCGAGCGCCGCGATCGTGCTGCGGACCGCGGTGCGCAGGTCGGTCGGCGAGCCGCGGTGGTAGAGCGGGCCGAAGCCGTCGCGCAGCAGGCAGCTCGTGGCCGCGACGCCGCGAGCGGAGACCGGCGCCGGCGCAAGCAGGCTCGTCACCAGCTGCTCGAGGTCGTCGTGCGCGGCCACCA